>JBBRBM010000211.1:0-9898 GCA_038205745.1 Verrucomicrobiota bacterium
GACGTTCAGCCTGATTCACGCAACGGATTTCGCGGATCGTTACGAGCGCCAGCTCATGCCGTTGCTGCGCGCGGGCTACATCGTCCTGTGTGATCGCTACATCTTCACGGCGTTTGTGCGCGACACCGTACGGGGATGTTCGCCGCAATGGGTGCGTGGCATCTACAACTTCGCCGCGCAGCCCGACCTCACGTTTTTCTTCAAGGCGGATCTCGAAGTTTCGCTGAACCGCATTCTCGGCGGACGCCCGGAATTGAAATGGTTTGAGGCGGGAATGGATTTGCGTCTGTCCAGCGATCGCTACGAAAGCTTCCGCATCTTCCAGGGGCGGATGCTAAAGAGATACCTCGGCATGGCAGATGAGTTTAATTTCATCACGGTTGACGCCAATCAGCCGATCGAGACGCAACAGACTCTGGTGCGTCAAACTGTGGCCGCGCGTCTCGACTTGAGCCGCTTCTCGCGCGACCAGTTGGCGGCCAAAAACTCCTGATATGCCGACCATGAGCCCGGAACAAAACATCATCGTGCTGCCGCCTCGGACGCAGCGTCGTTTTTACGGCGACGGCATCCCGGGGGTCGACCTCGAACAGCTTGGCGGCAAGTTGATCGTCATCGAAGGAGCGGATGGCTCGGGTCGCTCGACGCAAATCACCCGCGTGCGCGAATGGCTCGAAGGCGCCGGGCACGCGACGATGCAAGTGGGGTTGAAGCATTCCACGCTGGTCAGCGAAGAATTGCAGAAGGCGCAGCAGGGAAACGTATTGAGCCGCACGACGCTGAGTTTGTTTTACGCGACAGACTTTGCAGACCAACTGGAGAATTTGATTCTGCCATCACTGCGCGCCGGGTTCATCGTGCTCGCGGATCGTTACATCTACACGCTGATGGCGCGCGATCTCGTGCGCGGCATGGATGAAGATTGGCTGCGCAATCTCTATGGCGCCGCGCTCGTGCCCGATGCGGTGTTCTACCTCAACGTCTCGCCCGAGGAACTGGTGCAACGCACGTTCCAAAAGAACATGGAACTCGACTATTGGGAAAGCGGCATGGATTTGGGCCTGTCGCGCGACATGTTCGACTCGTTCCTGAAATACCAGACCCAGGTCGAAGAGAAATTCCATCACCTGCAAATAAGCTACGGATTCAGCATCATCGATGGCCACAGGTCAGTGGATACGATTTTCAGCGAACTCCAGAAGCGCATCGAAGCGGTGCTCCGCGGAACCACCGCGCAATAATTGAGCAGGTGGCTACACCGCGGCGTATTCGCCGATCTTTTCCACGTCCGAGGCATCACCGCCCATTCCGGCGATCAGGTCTTCCGTCGGATTTTTGAAATCAATCTTCGCGAGTTGTGTGTAGTGCTTGAATACATCCACGTTCTGGATAAAGCCCGCGAAGCGTTCGGCGCCCGGCCCAACTGAGAGGACGGGAACGAAGTCCGCCGTGTGAGCGTTGCCAGTCCAACCAATGCCGATGCGGTTGCCGACCAGTTGACCGAGTTGAATCATGTCGTTGTTCATCAGGTCGTAAACGGGTGTGCCTTTCTTTTCCATGTATGGAAGCAGCAAGCCGGCGCGGCGTTCGGAGGGCTTGTAGCCCGTGCATGCGTAAATGATTTCGACCGCTTCGGCCGGTGTGGGAACGTAGTCTCTTGGCTGGGTGGACCTTCTTCCGCCGACGGGTTGAGCCTTCGTTTCAGCACCCGCTTTTTTGTTGGCCGGGTCGTTGTCGATCTCCTTGGATTTCGCGTTCTGGGAAGCATTGAATCCACCTGCGTCGGCATCCTTCTTCTCCTCGTTATCTTCAATCACCGGCTTGCGCTTCAACTGCTTCATGATCTCGGTGAAGGAACATTTCACCGCGGCAGTGTGACGGAACATCCATGAGCTTTGGCCGTAGGCGCTGCCGGTGCCGTTGGCGGCCATGTTGCCATTCCCGTGATCGGTGGTGATGACAACCAGCGTGTCGGGGTGCTGTTTTCGGAACGCGAGCACGACATCGAGCGCCTCGTCGAACGCCACCATGTCGCGCAGCGCGGAGGGTGCATCGCAGTTGTGACAAGCATGGTCCACTCGGCCGCCTTCCACTTGAAGGATGAAATGGTCGTGACGTTGCAGCCAGTTCAGCGCCGAACGCGTCATCTTTGCGAGCGTCGGAACTTTTGCGATAAGCTTTTGATCGGCAATCTGATCGATCGTGAATGGGAGATGAGACGCTGCGAAAGTACCGAGCCACGGACGGCTCACATCGGCTGCCGCCAACTCGTCCGCCGTCGTCATCACCTGATAGCCGGCCGTCTTGAAATCCTGCGCGACGTTGCGCTTGTCCTTGCGCGCACCTGGATCAAAGAACTTCTGGCCGCCGCCCAGCAACACCTCCACTTTGCGGTCCAGATACTGCACGGCGAGCATGCTGCCGGTATCGCGATTGTCCACGCAGCCTGCGAAACCGGCCGGCGTCGCGTGAGTAATCTCAGTGGTGGTGACCAGGCCGCGCTTCCAACCTTGCTGGCCAAAAAGCTCGTAAAGCGTTCTGAGCTTCGTGCCGTCGGGGAGCGTGTTGACCCAGCCGTTGATAATGCGGGAACCGCTGCCCCAACTGGACGCCGCCGCAGACGAGTCGGTGACCATCGAGTTGAGCGAACGCATGTTCATCCAACCGCTGCGGGCGTTCGGGTCGTTGAAAAGTTTCATGAAGGTGAGCCCGCGATTGCGCACCAGATGCGAGAAATAGTCTCCGCACGTGAGTGTGCCCATGCTCATCCCATCCACCACCATGTGAATGATGTGTTTGGGGCGCTGTCCACGACCGAAGCTGAACACGCTCGCGGAATGGCCAATGTTTGGAAATGCAGCGGCCGAGGCGGAAATCAATCCCGCACGGTTAAAGAAGCGACGTCGTGACACCATATTGTTTGGGTGCAAAACAGACGGGCCGGATCGCCGATGAATTCAGCGCATTCTTTGCAGGAGCGCGAATTTCCCGCCGGCCGAAATGGTTTCACCACGGAGGACAAGAAGGGTTGGCGTGCGCTGTGGTCATGGACACTTGCGTCATTGGGCGTGTTCCTCATGTTGGGCATACGCGTGGCGAACGATGTGAGTCGTGGATTCATGGCCTCCCTTGCGCGGCGGTGTTGCCCCCGATCCACGCTTCGCCGATCACGCGGCCCAGCAGGAAAAACTTCCGGTCCGGATACCACAGCACGGGCTTGCCCTGGCGGACCGTGAAGCTGGAATAGAGCGCCAGATCCAGACGACCGTTGGTGCCGGGTTTGCCGAGACTCACACCTTGATGGTCCATGAAAAGTTTCGGTGCATCGAACCAGACCGGTTGGTCCGCGCCGGCTTGAAAGCGGCCGGACACGAGATAAATCGGGCGGCGATGGAATCCAGTGTCCGCTGGGCCGTAGCCCTGATAGTGGCCGTCATGGTTGTGGATGAAGAGCGCGTAGCGCCCGCTGCCGGCGGTGTTGCCGCCCACGTCATACATCGGGCAGGGCGAGAGCGGGTGCAGGAGTGGTTCGCCTCCATCTTTCCGCAACAGACGGCGTGGCGCGGTCCATGTCTCGCCAATATCCGTGCTCACACTCCAGAATGGGCTGCCTGAGCCGGTACGCATCACGCAGAAGAGCCGGCCGTCGGGGAGTTTCACGACGGTCGGTTCCTGGCAGGCGCTGGCTTCGGGATGATCAGGGAACGGGACGGCGAGCGATTTCTCGTTCGCTGCGAACCAACTGATCTTGAGATCCGCGACGGCAGGATTTTCGTCCACGTTCTCGAAGCGCATGAACTCGACGTGTGAGTCGGCGGAGATCCAGGACCTGGTCGGATTCTTCCGCACGGCGAAGCTGGTCCAGCGTGTGAAGCCGGCGAAGTATTTGCCGTCCTTGCCCAGGCGGAGCGGCTTCTGCCAGCAGAGCATGTTGGGCGGCATGTTGGTGTCGGGATTGTCGTTGATGCTCCTGGCCACCGGAATGTTTTGCGGCTTCGACCATGTTCGGCCGTTGTCGTCGCTGCTGATGCCGTGAAGCCAGCCGGTGTGATGGGGAAAGTTGTCCACCTTGCCGATGTGCTGGCTGTAGAGGACGTAGATGCGGCCGGACTTGCTCACGAGCGGGTAACCCCAACTCGCCATGTGGCCATCGCCAGGCTTCTTCGGTCCGGCGATGATGCGTGCTGCGGACCAGGTGCGCCCTTCGTCACTGCTGCGCGAGAAGGTGATGTGCTGATCGGGTTGCGACTCGGCGGAACTCTGCGTCCACACTGTCATGAGGGAACCATCGGGCCCGTCGAAGACGAGAAAGTGTTCGTTGCCCGTGTCGCTCACATTCGTCTCGGTGACGCTGGGCGTGAAAACCACAAAGTCGGGCTGGGTGACATTCATTTCTTCCTTCATCCGCTCGCGTAATGCGGCGGGAGAAACGATGAAGTTGGCGCCGGGCTTCGCAGGTGTGGTTCCATCGGCGGCGCGGGTGTGAAACGCCGCGAAGCAAAATGTTCCGAAGAGGGCGACGAGGATCGATGCGGTGCGTTTCATGATGCGATGACGGTGTTCTAACCGAGCCATCGGCTGCCTTCAATCAAACGGAAATCTGCTCGCGGCTCCGCACATTGACGGCTCGCCCTTGTGCGGCGGAAACGTTATACGCCATTCATGCAACGCCAACGCCTCATCACCGCCCTCGTTTTCGCGCTCGTCGTGTTTTCACGACGCGCTTCCTCGGCTGAATATGATCTCGTCGTTTATGGCGGCACGTCTGCCGGTGTCATCGCCGCCGTGCAGGCGAAGAAGTTGGGCAAGTCCGTCATCGTCGTCGGACCGGACAAACATCTCGGCGGATTGTCGAGCGGCGGGCTGGGCTTCACGGACACCGGAAACAAGTCGGTCATCGGCGGGCTGGCGCGCGACTTCTATCACCGCGTCTGGAAGGAGTACCAGAAGTCAGAGACGTGGACGTGGCAGAAGCAGTCCGAATACGGCAACAAAGGGCAGGGGACGCCCGCGATGGACGGAGAGAACCGAACCATGTGGATTTTCGAGCCGAGCGTCGCCGAGCGCGTCTTCGAGGATTACGTGAAGGAATTTCAGATTCCCGTCCATCGCGACGAATGGCTCGATCGCGCCAGGGGCGTGATGAAATCCGGAGCGCGCATCACCAGCATCACCATGCTCTCGGGAAAAACCTACGCCGGAAAAATGTTCATGGACGCAACCTACGAAGGCGACCTCATGGCAGCGGCGGGCGTGGACTATCACGTCGGGCGCGAGGCGAATTCCGTTTACGGCGAGCAATGGAATGGCGTGCAGGTCGGCGTGCTGCATCACCGCCATCACTTCGGCGCGCTCAAGACGAAGATCAGTCCCTACGTCATCCCCGGCGATCCCAAGTCCGGCGTCCTGCCGCGCGTCAGCACCGCGCCGCCGGGCGAATACGGCTCCGGTGACAAGCGCGTGCAAGCCTACTGCTACCGCTACTGCGTCACCGACCACGCTGAGAACCGCATCCCGTTCCCGAAGCCCGACGGCTACGATCCGAAGCAATACGAACTCCTCGTCCGCATTTATGAAGCCGGATGGAAGGAGACGTTCGACAAGTTTGACCCGCTGCCCAACCACAAGACCGACTCGAACAATCACGGCCCGTTCAGCACCGACAACATCGGGATGAACTACGACTACCCCGACGCCAGCTACGAGCGCCGCCGAGAGATCCTCGCCGAGCACCGCGCGTATCAGCAGGGCTGGCTCTATTTCATCGCGAACGACCCGCGCGTGCCGAAGGAAGTCCAGGAGCGAATGCGCAAGTGGGGTTTGCCGAAGGATGAGTTCAAAGACAACGGCGGCTGGCCGCACCAGATCTACGTGCGAGAGGCGCGGCGGATGATCGGTCATTTCGTGATGACGGAGAATGAATTGACCAAGAAGAAGCCCACGCCCGACTCGGTGGGCATGGGCAGCTACACCATCGATTCCCACAACGTGCAGCGCTACATCACGCCCGAGGGCTACGTGCAGAACGAGGGCGACATCGGTGTCGGCATCACGCCCTACGCCATCGCTTACGGCGCGCTCGTGCCGAAGCGCGGCCAGTGCGACAACCTCTTCGTGAGCATCTGCGTTTCCAGTTCGCACATCGCATTCGGCAGCATCCGCATGGAGCCAGTGTTCATGATTCTCGGCCAAAGCGCAGCCACGGCGGCGGCACTGGCGATGGATGGCAAACTCGCCGTGCAGGATGTGCCGTATGCGAAACTCCGCGAGCAGATGCTCAAGGATGGACAAGTCTTGGAATACGCGAGCGCCGCGCCGAGTGGCCAAACGAAGTCCGCGAAATCCTTTGTGGATCCAAAACAACTCCCCGGCGTTGTCGTGGATGATGACGACGCGAAACTCACCGGCGATTGGAAGAACAGCACCGCTGCGCCCAGCTTCGTGGGCCACGGCTACCGTCACGACAACAATGCGAAGGACGGCAAGGCCAGCGCGCGCTTCGAAGCCAAGTTCCCGAAGTCAGGCCGCCACGAAGTCCGACTCGCTTACCCGCCGAACAGCAATCGTTCTTCGAAAGTCGCCGTTGAGATTTTTCACGCCGCCGGAAAACACACGGTGACCGTGGACCAGAAGAAAGCCCCATCGCTGGCCGGCGGATTTATTTCCCTCGGCACTTTCGAATTTGCCGCCGACAAACCCGCCGCCGTCGTGGTTTCCAACGCTGGCTCGGATGGCTACGTCATCATCGACGCCGTGCAGTGGCTGGCGCAGTAGAGATTGATCGCGGCTCCGACATTTAGGAATCTCAGCCCATGCTTCGACCGCGAAAAAAATACACCGTCCATGACATCCAGCAGCTCAAGGGTAAACGCTGCCTGACCCACATTCACGTCAAGTCACCGGAAGAAGCCGCCGCCGGAGAAGCCGCCGGCATGGACCTGATGAGTTGCAGCTTCGATTCGCCCGAAGCGCAGGCGCGTCTGCCACTGCTCGTCGCCGCCGCGTCGAACAGCTTTCTCTCCTGCGCCACTCCGCACGGACTGGCATCGCCCGAGGAGGCGATTCGCGTCGGCTTCCGCGCGCTCGAACTCGGCGCCAGTTCGGTCTATTGCTCCGCCAGCCCGTTCATCATCGAGGCCATGGCCCGCGAGGGATTGCCCGTGGTCGGGCATCTCGGCATGGTGCCTCGCCACGTCACCTGGACCGGCTACCGCGCCATCGGCAAGACCGAGGAGGAAGCGCGGCGACTTTTCGAGCAAATGAAGACGCTGGAGAACGCCGGTGCCTACGCGGCGGAACTGGAATGCGTGCCCCACAACCTCGCCCGCTTCCTCTGTTCGCAAACGAAGATGCTCCTCATGTCGCTCGGCTCCGGCGATGGCTGCGACACGCAGTTTCTTTTCTCCGACGACATCCTCGGCGACTACGAGGAACGCCCCCCGCGCCACGCCAAGGCCTATCGCAACTTCCTCGAAGAACACCGCCGCCTCCAACGCGAACGCATCGCCGCCTTCACCGAATACATCGCCGACGTGAAGGATGGCCGCTTCCCGGAGCGCCGCCACCTCGTGGAGATGGACGACGCGGTTTTGCAGAAGGTGATTGGCTCGGTCGAAAAAAGGCGCGGTGAATGAGGATGCCGCCAGAAATGAGAACTTCAGTGTGGAAAATTTCAGTCCGTGTGCGTTGATGCCTTCACGCCAGCGATTCCAACCAGTTTTCCACGCGCAACTGCACGGGGAAAATGCCTGCATGGAAAACCGCATCTGCGGCGTCTTTCAAGCGCGACATTCCCGCGTTCCGGTCGTCAGTCACGAGGACGAGATTCTGTGCAAGGGCGATGCTGGCGATGAGCAGGTCGGGTTCGTCCACACCAAGTTCCGCACCGGTTACTTTGTCACAGAGGCCTTCGGGACGGCGTTCCTAGTGTTTGTGCGATTTGTTGCGCTCCGGAGTGCCATGCTTGCGCCAGAGTTCGGCACGGACAGCGGCGTAAGGATGGACGCAGTGTTCGTCGAAGGGAAGCTGCGCGAAACGCGCAATGAACGCGCGCAACTCCTGTCGCTTGTCAGGCCGTAAGTAGGGCGCTTTCTGCATCCCGAATTCAATTTCACCGACAGCGAGCGAGGGCAGCAGCACGTATTGAGAACCCGTCTGTTGAAACCTATGCACGGCAGCCTCGTGCTGTGCGCGATCAGCATCCGCCAGCGCGCAAATCACGTTCGTATCAAGTAGAAAGGTGTCAGCCATGACGCTCTGTGACTTCTTCAAGAGCGGCGGTCAGCGCGGGGTCGCGCAGATTCGGCAAGTGGGGCGCGATGCGGTCGGCAGTGCTGGTCTGGAAGCTCTGCGAAATGAGCACGCGCAGCGGGAGGTTCGGCGTGAAGTCCGGCGGGTAGTAGTCGCCGAACGCGAACGGCACGGGCCGTGCCTCACCTTTGAAGAATTCGAGCAGTCGTCGCTCCAGCCACGGCGGCAGGCCGTAGCCGCGCAGGATGAGCGCATCCATTTCGAGCAGGATGCGACGCGCACGTTCCTGCCACGAGCCGCCGCCCCATAGTTCGTAGCGGCTCTCCGTGCCTTCTTTCATCACGGCCATGTAGGCATCCACCAATCCTTCGAGCGTAACCATGTCGCTCGTGGCAAGGCGGGGGATGGGACAAGCTTTGAGTGTCTTTGTTCGGACGTGTCGCTTGCCTTCGCGGCTGGCGGCGAAGGCGGAAACCACCGGCGAATTCAACAAGGCGGCGAGGCTCTTCACACTCCACGAACCAGTCGGCCAAAGGCACTGGTAGCTCTGCGTGCAAACCAGCCCACTGCTATCCGGTGCCGCCGCGAGCCGCCACGAGCCGCGCGCTTTCCTCGCGGCGTTGGCGATGACTTTGGGCTGCGACCACGGAAGACTCCAAGCATCGTAGAGGCGATAAGCCGGGTCGGGGTTTAGCCAAACAGCTTTCGGCAGGCTGTAAGACTCGAAGCCTTGCTGCACATTGCGAAGTCCCTTCCACCATCCCTTGCGCTCGGTTTTGGAGAGATACTTCTTCTCATTCTCCTTGAACGGCGATTGCCACTCCACGCCGCGATGGATTTTCACGACCGAGGCGAGCTTGGGCAAATGGTCAAGATGTTGCCAGATTTCCTGCAACACCGGCACATGAAAGCCTGTGGCGGATTCGGCGACCTCGGCAGTGAACTCGCCTGAATCTTCGCGCGTCACCGCGCCCCGGTCGTAAAACTCAGCGAGCTTGCCCTTCTTCACCTCACGGAAGTGAACGGTGACACTCTCACGCGCCGCGCCGCTCGCGAGCAACAGCACGGACTCCACGTCGGCATGGCGGAAAACCTTGTCCGGCAGCGCGACGATTTCGAGTTGGCCGAATCGCCGCGCCAGTTCACCACGAACGTCGCGATAACTTGTGCCGTCCACCAGCGTGCGCGGCAGCACGAAGCCAAGACTCGCGCCCGGAGGCGCGTGGCGCAGCACGCGGCGCAGAACTTCAAGCGGCTTCGACGTGCCGATGCCTGCGCCATACTGCTGTCGCTCTGTCCGACTGAATTCCTCGAACGGCGGATTGCACAGGACGACGCGCGCCGTGCCGAGTGCGTCGGCGAGTTTCCGGGACGTGAAGACATCGGCCTTTTCGAGATTCCAGCCATTGGGATTCGGGAAGTCCGCGAGCGTGAGGCACAGTTTGCAGACTTCGCGGGCGAAGGTGTCTCGCTCAAAGCCAAGCAACCTGTCGGCGAAATAGCGATGCCGGCGGCGCGCATCCCACGATGGGTCGAGCAAATCTCGCAGCCGCTTCAATGCTGCGATGAGAAACACACCATGCCCCGAACACGGCTCCACCACGGTGCCCTCTCCCTCGGCGATGGACTCGAACGGCATCCGCTCGAC
>JBBRBM010000212.1:0-9853 GCA_038205745.1 Verrucomicrobiota bacterium
GCGCACGAGCGCAGAGAAAAAAACTTTCCTTTGCGCGCGCTCCTCTGAATCGTTTCGCCCGATGACGCACGCCCAAGCGAAACAGCGCCACGCGCAACTCGCCGAAGAAATCCGCCAGCACGACCACGCCTATTACGTTGAGGCGAAGCCCGTCATCAGCGATCAGGAATACGACCGGCTTTATCGTGAGTTGATCGATCTGGAAAAAGAATTTCCTGATCTCTTGACCCCTGATTCACCGAGTCAACGCGTCGGTGGCGAACCGCAGAGCGGGTTCAATCAGGTCCAGCACCTCCGCCCGATGATGAGCCTGGACAACACTTACTCGCAGGAGGAAGTGCGGCAGTTCATCGCGCGCGCACAGAAGCTCCTGCCGGACGAAAAGCTCGAATGGACCGTGGAGCCAAAAATCGACGGCGTGGCGATGAATCTGCGCTACGTGGATGGTGTGTTGAGTGTCGGTGCGACACGCGGCGATGGCACCACCGGCGACGACATCACGACGAATCTCAAAACGATCCGGAGCATTCCGCTGCGATTGAAGACGCCACAGAGTCACAGGGGCACAGAGGCGAACTTACCTTCAGTGCTCGAAGTGCGAGGGGAGGTTTATCTTCGATTGGCTGGGTTCAAGAAATTGAACGAGGAACGCGTCGCAGCGGGTGATGAGCCTTTCATGAATCCGCGCAACGCCGCCACTGGTTCACTGAAACAACTCGATACTAAGATGGTGGCGAAGCGCCCGCTGGACATGATCGTTTACAACAACGGTCACGTCGAAGGAGCGGCCATTCCCGAAACGCAGTTCGAGCTGGTCACGTGGTTGAAAGCGCTCGGCTTCAAGACGCCAGACAAGGTCTGGCTTTGCCGCGATGCGGATGAAGTCCTCGGCGCGATCAATGAACTCGACGCGATTCGCCGCAAGTTCGACTACGACACCGATGGCGCGGTGATCAAACTCAACTCGATTCCGCTCCGCGAAAAACTTGGCGCCACTTCGAAAGCGCCTCGCTGGGCATTCGCCTACAAGTACGCCGCCGAACAAGCCGAGACGAAGCTGCGCGCCATCACGATCCAGGTCGGCCGCACCGGTGCACTCACGCCCGTGGCCGAGCTCGAACCCGTCCACCTTGCCGGCACCGTGGTGAAACGGGCCACGCTGCACAACGAAGAGGACATGCGGCGCAAAGACATCCGCGTCGGCGACACCGTGATCATCGAGAAGGCCGGAGAAGTTATTCCCGCCGTCGTTCAGGTCGTGACGGCGAAGCGCACCGGTTCAGAGAAGGAATTCCATTTTCCGAAAACTTGCCCCGAGTGCGGATCGAAGGTGTCGCGCGGGCAAGCTGGCGTTGACGACGTTTCGCCTGTCGGCGATGCTCATGGCCATGACAACGAAGCGAAGGGCACCAGTTCCGATGCCGCATCCAAAGATGGTGGCGATACAGGAATCGCTCTCCAAGAAGCCCTCGCCGCCGTTGTCACGGGTGCTGGAGCAAGCGCGCGCCTCGGATCGCTGGAGGAAACAAAACGCCAACAAGATCAACTCCTCGTCTGGGCGAAACAAACTGGCCGCCTGATTTCAGAGGAAGCCTGGCAGAAATATCCACTCATCTGCATCGCCACGGCAGAACACGAGGTCAGATTTCGTCCGGAAGACGGGCGCGCCATCAAGCGAACCCACGCTGGCACTTTTGGGTTCATCCCACGCCGGGAAAACAAGGCATGGCGACAATCTCCGGCCACGCCCGCTGATTACCTTGCCCGTTGGTCGCTGCAAAACTTCGCCTTCAACGGGGACATCTGTCTCGAAGGGGTCGCGATCTCCACTGGTCCTTCAATGATTATCGGCCAGCCCGCAGGCGGGATTTGCCTCGTTATTTCACAACGCTGGTACGATGCGCGCGATTCGGAAAATCCACATCCGACGGAATCCCAAATTGCGTCGCTGATGGACAGTCTCGGATTCGATCCATTGCCCAGCGCGTTCTTTGGCTGGTGGAATGAAGAACATCGCGTGGCGATTCTCGATGCCAAGCCGGACAACTTCATTGTCACAGACGAGGGCGTCGTTCCCATCGATCTTCAGATCACTTGCGAAGAGGGAAGCCCGTTGCGCGAAAAACTTTTCACTCGCTGCGGCGTAACGACACTTGGTCTTCCTGCGGACGCCAACGTCGTCCTCCGCTGCACCAATCCCGACTGTCCCGCGCAAGTCCGCGGACGCATCGAACATTTCTGCTCGCGCGGTGCGATGGACATCGAAGGCGGCGGCGAAGCGCTTGTGGCGCAACTCGTCGGCCAAGGACTTGTGCGCGACGTGGCCGATCTCTACAAGCTCACGCTCGGCGAACTGCTCCAACTCGAACGCATGGGCCAGAAGTCAGCGCAAAACTTTCTCGACGCGATTCAGGCGAGCAAGTCACGCGACCTCTGGCGGCTGCTCTTCGGCCTGGGAATTCTTCACGTGGGTTCGGGAAGTGCCAAGAGTCTGGCCCGCGCGTTTTCCACGCTCGATGATCTCCTGGCGGCATCCGTGGATCAGGTGAACGCGACCGAAGACGTCGGTGAAGTCATCGCCCAAAGCGTGGTTTCGTGGTTTGGGGATGCGCGAAACCGAGATATCATTCAGCGCCTGCGCAAAGCGGAAGTGAATTTCACCTCGTCATTGTTCAACGCTGCCTCCGCTGCCGGACCGTTTGCTGGCAAGACGTTCGTCCTCACTGGCACGTTGCCGGGAATGACTCGCGAGGAAGCCACGGCGAAAATCGAAGCGCTCGGCGGCAAGGTCAGCAGCAGCGTGAGCAAGAAAACGGATTACGTCGTGGCCGGAGATGAAGCGGGCTCGAAACTGGAGAAGGCGCAGAAGCTCGGCGTGACGATTCTGGATGAAGCGGAGTTTCTGAAGCTGTGCGGCGACAGGGCCAAATGATCTATCAGTTCCTCCGTCACTGAGCATTGGGCCGCAGCCGCGTTCCGTGCCGCTGCCTCAAAGTAAGCGCTCAAAGACACGAACACTCCGCTTTGTGGACAGTCGGCCGGCAATATGTCCTACACGCTGTCGCCGTTTTTCCTTAACACCCTCCACTTCACGATGGCAGCGCGTTTGCTCTGTTGGCTCGGCGCAGTCACGTCAAATGCACATGAACATCGGGAAGTCCTTTTTTGCCGATCCAGCGGGCGGGCTAATAACGCCTCCGCACCCATCGGCCGCAGGACCGGCAAAGAGCTTTATTGCTCACCGGCCTTCGGCACGGAGCATCCGCGCGTTCACGCTGCCCGAAGTCATCGCCTCCCTGCTCATACTCGGGATCATGATCACGGGAGTCGTCGTGACGTATATCCAATCGCATCGCGCGGCGGAATGGGGCGCTTATTCCCTCGCTGCCAATTCCCTCGCCATGCAATCCGTGGAGCAGGTGCGCGGGGCCATGTGGGATCCGTATCGTAATCCACCGACAGACAACACAACGGGCGTCGCGACGCGCGTGACAAACACTCTCGACATTCCCATCTCCAAGACAAATGCGGTCTATGCGACGAATCGCCTTGTCGTCACAACTCTGAGCACGTTTCCGCCCTTGATGTCTATCTCCGTCTAAACCACGGGGACCTTCATTAATCGTGGCGTGTTCACCATTCCCAGCCTCACTTACCGCGCGCCGGACCAATGAGACTTTTCATCCTCGAAAAACGACTCCGCCGCCGCCGAGCCGTCACTCTCGTCGAGATGATGATGGCGATGCTGACGACGACCATCGCCGTGGCTGCGATCCTTTCGGCGTATATTTACGGGATGCGCATGACGCAGTTCATCAAGCCCAAACTCCTGGCAAGCGACGATGCCCGTAGGATTGTATCGCTCCTCACAGACGAAATCCGGGCTGCGACCGACATCAAGCTGGGTAACGGCAATGCGAACTCCTTCACCGATGCGCCGATTGCGACCCTGCAACTCGGCAATGCTCTCTTGATCTATCCTGGCACCAACACCAACGCATTCGTCCGCTACTATGTAGATAGCTCGGAAAAGCGGCTGAAGCGCGCGACGAACGGGAGCACCTCCCCCCGCACCATCGCAGACGGAGTCACCAACAAGATGCCGTTCACTTACGAAGACACGAGTGGCAAAGTCCTGTCCAATCGCTCCGCCATGATCATCGTGGGGATGAATCTGCAGTTTCAACAATCGGTTGTTGGCCAGAACACCAATTCTGCGGGTTACTACGACTATTACCAGCTCAGCACGAAAGTCACTAAACGCACCCGCAGCCTCTGAACATGAGAACTCAAAGTCATCGGCAAGCAAGGCAGCGCGGCTCCACGCTCGTGACCATTATGATTCTCGGCACGATCTCGCTGGTGGCCGCGGGTTCGTTGCTGGCGTGGACCAGCACCACGAACAAACTCTCCGACCGCAATAACGAGTATTACCGCGCTTCAGCTGCGGCTGAAGCCGCGACGGAAAAGGTCATCTCAAAGATCGCCTTCGATTACCGGCAGGGCGGCGAAGCGCTGAACTCGGCGAACCTCTCCACGTATTCGACCATGGTCCCCACCTCCGCTGAGAACCCGATCATGGCCAGATACCGTTTCAACGACGGACAGGGCAATGCGGGCAAGACCTATGTGCAATGGTTGCCCCCTTCACAGTACAAAGATCTGTCGTCGCAGTATAAAGGGTTGATGGGATACGCCACCTCGTTTCGCGTCGTCTCGAACGCGCGCGACACAACCACCCATTGGGGCATTACGGCGGGCGTGCATCAGGAAGTGGATGTCACCACCATCCCTCTTTTTCAGTTCGCGATTTTCTATGACCTCGACATGGAGATTCATCCCGGCGCAGCCATGACGGTGACGGGACCGGTTCACGGGAACTACGATATTTATATGAAACCGGGCGCACCATTGACGTTCGAGGGTGATGTCACGGCGGCGGGCTCCATCATCACCGGTCAGCGTCTAGGCGGCGATTGTGAATCGCGTCCATCGGGCACCACGATCACGTACAATGCCGCGCACGATGACACGGCCAACCAGTTGAACATGCCCGTCGGCACGAACGGTACAGCGGCCGCCGTGCGACAGGTTGTCGAGGCGCCGCCAGCCGGCGAGTTGCCGACGTCAGTGATGGGAAAAGAGCGATTCTACAACAAAGCGGACCTGATTATTGAGCTGAAGGGCAGTGGCACGGCACCGACAGTCAAAGTGAAAAGCGGATTGATCAATAACTTCGCGACCCAGGTCCCGCCTGCTCAGTATGTACAAACGTCCAAGGCTGGCTTCCTTGATTACAGCAAGACTTTCCTGAACAAGCGTGAAGGCAAGACGGTGAGACCCATCGACATCGATGTGGGAAGGCTGAAGGCATGGAGCGAGAACAACACACTCCTCCGACCCATCATCGGCGGCGATGTGGCCACCATCTATGTTGACGATCAGCGAACTCTGCTCGCGACGGAGCAAAAGGGCGTGCGGGTATTGAACGGCGATGAATTACCTTCGAAAGGTCTTACCGTCGTCACCGCCGATCCGATCTACGTTTGGGGTGATTACAATTACAAGGTCGGAAACCAAACGAGCTCCGGCAATAACACCACCTACACCCGTCCCGCCGCGCTGATCGGCGATGCAATCACGATCCTTTCGGATAAATGGACCGACGCGAGCGCGAACGGTGCCTTGAGTTCACGCGAGGCCCATAACACCGTTGTCAACGCCGCCTTCATGGCGGGCATCGTTCAATCCGCCAACTGCTACTACAGCGGCGGCGTGGAGAACTTTCCGCGCTTCCTCGAGGACTGGAGCAACACGAAATTCACCTACAACGGCTCAATGGTGGTGCTCTACGAAAGCACGATCGCAAAGGGGCTGTGGCTCGGCACCGGCTCGACAATTGGAATCTACAACCCGCCCGTCCGTGATTGGGCGTTCGACCAGAACTTTCGCAATCTAGCGAAGCTGCCGCCATCGACGCCCTGTGCGCGCACGCTGATCCGCGGCACCTATGCCCAGACAAGGCCAGACACTACGACCACCTTTACGCCGTGACGCCGAAGCTTAGCAGCCTGGTTCTCGCTGCTGCGCTGCTCGCGGGCGTTGTGTGTAATGCCGCCGCAGCGACGATCTCCGTGCGCACGCGCATCGAGCACCCACCGGAAATGGCGCCCATGAGCGTCCTTGAAGTCATCCACGAATCGGAGCGCTACTGGATTCCGCTGCCGCGCCGCTGGCAATCCGAATCCGATGCGGAATCGGGAACCGTGACGCTCAAGTCGTACAAAGAGCGCACCACGTTGACGCTGCGATTCTCGAGTGACGACCCGAGACCCGCGTTCAATTCCGCCGGGAGCCTGCGGCAACTCGCCGCTCCGCAGATCCGCAACGCAAAGTTGCTCGAGGAATTTCCATTCAATAGCGAAGGCACCGAAGGCCGGGGCGCCTTCTTCAGCTACGAGTCAGACATGCGCTGCCGAATCGCTGTCATTCCTCTGCCAAAAGGGCATGTCAGCTTTGCGCTCTCCTGCCCTGCCCCGGATGCGGCCACCGGAGAAAAGACCCTCGCCGGCTTTCTCACCACTTTTCGCAGCGTCAGCGACACGGAAGCGCTGGCCCGCCAGGCCGAGGAAGTGCGGTTGATTCGAATGCAGCCTGTCCAGCCGCCCGCGCCGAACGTCATTTTGGGCATGGAAGCGATCCAACCGGAACCGCTGCCCGAGGCGACTGTGCCACCTCCGCCTCCGACGTGGCTTGAAGAACAACGAGAGCACATCATGTTGTTCATAACCGTCGGACTCCTGATTGCGCTCACACACTCCGTGTTGGCGCGTCACCGCCTCGAAGCCGAAATCCGCGCCCTGGCCGGTGGCTACCTCAGCGATGGAACGGAAGTCGCCAGCTTCAAGATGCCGGACTGGTTTGCACCTCCGCCGCCCCCACCCACACCGGCACCGGAAGATGCCGTGCCCGTGCTGTCCGAGACAACGAACCTCGAAGCCGCGAAGCTGCCCGATCCAGTGACCAATTTTCTTTTCGAGATCGCGCCCGAAGCACTCGCGTCAATTCGCGCTGTGTTGAAAGAACTCGTCGGCATCGAGGAACCAAAGGCGCGCCACGAAATCCTGTTGAAACTCCACCAGCTCGTGCTCGACCTGGGCCTCAAGGCCGACCGTTGGGAACTCCGCCCCGTGTGGCAGCTCAGTTCCGCGCTCGAGCTCCTCATCAAGCGCATCACCGATAAGCCCAAAGACGTCAGCCCCTCCGCCCTGCGCACCATCAGCAGCGCCTGCGACCTGCTCCATGAGCTTTGCGTGCCGGGCGTGAGGCCCAGCCTCATCATGGAACCGCCGCCGCGCATCATGGCCGTGGACGACGAAACCCTTTGCTTGCGCGCCCTCGCCTTCGCGCTCCAGAAAGCCAACCTCGCGCCCGACGTGGCGCAGGACGGCAAGCGCGCCGTCGAACTCGCCACGCAAAAGCCTTACGACGTCATCTTCATGGACATCAACATGCCCGAGATGGATGGCCTCGCCGCCTGCGCGAACATTCGCCAGACGCCGCTCAACGACGGAACACCCATCGTCTTCGTCACCGCGATAACGGATTTTGCGATGCGCGCGCGCACCATTGCCATCGGCGGCACGGACTTCATGGCCAAACCGTTCCTGGTATTTGAACTGACCGTGAAAGCGATGACGCTGCTCATGCGCAAACGTCTCGATGTCTCCAAGGCGAATCGCGCGCCGGCTCTCCTTCCCAAGCTTGCGCCCGCGCCAACTCCGATTCCTGCGCCGCCGGCAAAGCCCGAATTGGAACCCGTCGCCGAAGCGCAAGTCGCCGCTTAACCGGCGTTGCTACGCTTTTGCGCCGCGGGCGTATTCCAGCATCGCGCGCAAGTTCTCCACCGGCGTGTCAGACGGCACTTCGCATCCAGCACCCACGATGAAACGCGAACCGGCTTCGCGATGACATTTGGCAACGGCGGCGAAAACCTGATCGCGCGTGCTGTCGCGCAGCACCGCCACGGGCTCGATGTTTCCGAGGATCACTTGATGGGCGCCCATGGCCGCGCGTGCATCGGCCATGGGGGACAGGTAGTCGAGGTCCACGATCGAACAACCGAGGTCACTCATTTTCTTGAGACAGAACCGCGTGTTGCCACAGATATGCATCCGCGGATGGACACCGAGCGCACGCACGCCGTCGACGAGTTTCTTTTCGTACGGCCACACGAACTCATTGTAGATCGCCGGCCCGACGAGCGACGCAGCGGCATCTCCAATTCCGATCATATCCACGCCGGCTTCGGCCTGCGCGCGCGCGAAACGAAGCTCCATCTCCACAACCCACTCGAAGAGATCGCGCACGAACTGCGGATCGTCGTAGAAGTCCAACATCAGTGAATTGATCCCGCGCAGGTCGGCGGCCTCGGCGCATGGGCCTTCGATCCAGCCTTCCACAAGTTTGTCGTTGCCGACGCGCTGCTTCAGCTCGGCGATGGCGCGGATGCCGTTGTGCATGCGCCCGCTGCTGAGTGGCTCGGGCATGAAGAGCGATACAAGTTTTGTTTTGTCGGCGAGCAACGCGTTTTCCTCGTCGAGCGCGGGAGGTTGGTTGTCGAAATATTGCAGCGTCGCCCCACAGTCCGCCGCTTCGCGCGCCGGATCAGACATCGTGTTGACGTAATCGAAGTCGAACAATTCCGCCGTGCGGAGTTGACCTTCGACCAGCACGCGGTAGTCGGTCGCGTAATCGCGGTAGCGTGCGCCAGTCTGTGCCGCCGCGAACTGCATCGTGATCGGCATGAATGGCAAACAATCGACCGGCTTGCCCGCAAGGTGCGAGAGAATGCGCTCGCGTCCGTTCATCGCTTTACCTCGTGCGCGCCATGCCGCTCACTCAGCGCGCGAATGAATTTCGGATTGGTTCCGCAGCAGCCGCCAATGAAGTTCGCTCCCGCCTGGATCAATGCGTCGGCGGCGCGCGCGAAGTCGGCTGGATCGGCTCTATAAGCGATCTCACCGTTCACAATCTGCGGCAGACCGGCGTTCGCTTTCATCCAGAGTGGCTTGTCGCTCACGGCTCGGAATCGCCGGCACAAATTTTCGAAGGCGGCGATTCCCGCGCCGCAGTTCGCGCCGATCACATCCGCACCCGCGCGGCTCAGCGTCTCGGCGGCTTGTTCCGGCGTGACGCCCATCATGGTGCGATCCTGCTGGCCCGAGTCGAACGCCATCGACGCGACCACGGGCAATCCGGTCGCCTTCGCCGCAGTGATCGCAATCACGGCTTCCTCCAGATCGGACATCGTTTCAATCACGATGCCGTGAGCGCCGGCGGCGGCGATGGAGTTCACTTGTTCCTCGAATGCTGCGCGCAGTTCGTCGGCAGTGACATCACCGGTGAGGATCAATTTCCCGCTCGGCCCGACGGACGCGAAGACCATGGCCGTCTCGCCAGCGGCCCGGCGCGAAATTTCCACGCCGCCGCGGTTGATTTCGCCGACGCTCAAATCAACGCCGCACTCGCGCAGACGAATCGAGTTCGCGCCAAACGTGTTCGTCAGAATCACGCGACTGCCGGCGCTCACGTAAGAACGCGCGACTTCGAGCACACGTTCGGGTTGGGTGACGTTCCACGCGTCCGGGCAATCGCCGACAGACAACCCGCGCGCTTGCAGTTCGGTTCCCCACGCGCCATCGGTGATCACCGGGCCGCCGGCCAGAAGTTTTTCAATCGTTGAATGCATTAAATTTTCCCTATGCGGCGATCGTGTCCTCCCACGTCGCATCGTCTGCTCCGAGAATCGACTTCGCGACCTTCACCGCGCCGGGCGCACTGTTGCTGTAAC
>JBBRBM010000213.1:0-9799 GCA_038205745.1 Verrucomicrobiota bacterium
CCTGCAATCATGGGACTCAACAGCACGCCGAAGAATGGGTAGAGCAAACCCGCCGCGATGGGGATGCCGAGCGCGTTGTAGATGAAAGCGAAGAAAAGATTCTGCCGGATGTTGCTCAAAGTGGCGCGGCTCAAATGAATGGCCTTGGCTATCGCCCGCAGATCGCCTTTTACCAATGTGATGCCGGCGCTTTGAATCGCCACGTCCGTGCCCGTTCCCATTGCAATACCGACATCGGCTGCCGCCAAAGCGGGCGCGTCGTTGACGCCGTCGCCCGCCATTGCCACAACTTGACCGGCGCGCCGGTATTCCTGAATGCGGTCAATCTTGCCTTGCGGTTCGACTTCAGCTTCCACGGCGTCAATGCCGAGAGTTTTCGCGACGGATTCCGCCGTGCGCCGATTGTCGCCCGTCACCATAACGAGACGCAGGCCGAGCGCATGGAGTTCGCGGATGGCTTCGGGCGTGGAAGCTTTCACCGGGTCGGCGACCGAGAGTAATCCCGCCGCGCGTCCATCCACAGCCACGAACATGACGGTCTGCCCGGCTTGTTGCAGCGGATTGGCAGTCGCCACCAGCGCTTCCAATGCAGCCACGCCTTCAGCGCGTAGAAAATTCGCTTTGCCAACCAGCACAGCTTTTCCGCCGATGCGTCCGAACACGCCACCACCCGTGACCGAACGAAAATCATTCACGGATTCGAGGGACAGGCTATGTGCCTTCGCGCCGTTCACAATCGCCGCCGCCAATGGATGCTCGCTGCTTTGTTCCAATGATGCGGCAAGCCGGAGCAATTCTTTTCGGTCAAAACCATTCACCGCTTGATAGTCCGCCAGTCGGGGCTTTCCTTCGGTGAGCGTGCCGGTTTTGTCCACCACCAGTGTTGTCACCTTTTCAAGCCGTTCGAGGGCTTCGGCACTTTTCACCAACACACCTTCCTGCGCGCCGCGTCCGACGCCAACCATGATGGACATGGGCGTCGCCAATCCGAGCGCGCAAGGGCAAGCGATGATCAGCACCGCAACTGCGTTTACGATGGCGTAGGCCAGGCGCGGCTCTGGCCCGAAGAACATCCATAGCGCAAACGTCAACACCGCCACGGCCACAACCGTCGGAACGAAAATGGTGGCAACCTTGTCGGCCACACCTTGAATCGGCGCACGGCTGCGTTGGGCTTCGGCCACAAGATTCACAATCTGCGCGAGCAACGTATCGCTCCCAATTTTGTCCGCGCGCATGACGAAACCGCCCGTGCCGTTCACCGTGCCGCCGGTCACTTTGTCGCCGACGTTCTTTTCCACCGGCAACGGTTCACCGGTAATCATGGATTCCTCAACGCTGGAGTGGCCTTCGGTGACGACGCCATCCACCGGAACTTTATCGCCGGGACGAACCCGCAACCAGTCGCCGACTTTCACCTGGTCGAGCGGGACTTCATGATCGCCCCCCGGTGCGACTTGCCACGCCGTAGGCGGCGCGAGATTCAGCAACGCTTTGATGGCGCTGCCCGTGCGACTACGGGCGCGGAGTTCAAGGACTTGTCCCAGCAACACAAGCACCACAATCACTGCCGCCGCTTCAAAATAAATGTCCACCGCGCCGTGAGGCCGCATTGCAGGCGGGAAGATGCCCGGCGCAAGCATGGCCACGACGCTGTAAACGAAAGCCGTTCCGACACCGATGGCAATCAGCGTGAACATGTTCAAATGCCACGTCACCAGCGAACGCCAGCCGCGCCGAAAGAACGGCCAGCCAGCCCACAATACGACGGGTGTGGAGAGGGCGAATTGAATCCAGCGCGACGAATCGCTCATCACCCAGCTTTCATGGCCGAGCGCAGGAATCAGGTGCGCCATCGCGAGGATGAAGACGGGCAGTGCGAGCGCACCGCCGATCCAGAATCGCCGCGTCATGTCGCGAAGTTCGGCGTTGTCATCCTCGCTGGTGGCGGCGGTCACCGTTTGCAGTTCCAGTGTCATGCCGCACTTGGGGCAATTGCCGGGATGATCCTGCTGCACTTCCGGGTGCATCGGGCAGGTATAAATGGGTTTGCCCGCCGCCGGAGCGACCCACGCCGGATTCCGTTCCAACGCCATGCCGCATTTCGGGCAATCGCCCGGTTTGTCCGATTCCACGCCGGGACACATCGGACAAAAATACTTCGCCGCCGCAGAAGGCTTCACCGCTGCGTCTCCGTGGTCGTGACAACAGGAATGTTTTTCTCCGCCGTGTTCGTGATGCTCGTGTGTTTCCTTGCCGCCGCAGCAATCGCCAGAGCCGCTACTGCTACTCGCAGGTTGAGCCTGTGCCAGAAACTTCCTTCGGCAATCTTCGCTGCAAAAATAAAACGTCCGCTTGTTGCGCTCCACATGGAGAGCGGATTCTGGCTCAACGGCCATTCCGCAAATGGGGTCTTTGGTCATATCGGATTGGCACGCGCCAAAGAAGGGAGGTGGATCGCATTCCTTGGCCCTACAACCGTGTTCACATTCGCCATCGCTTCATACCCGGAGATCACGTCGAAAAGCTCTTCGTCAATCGAGTCCTGGCGCAGACGGTGGAAAGTGCCTTGGAGCGTTTCGAGCAAGTCATCAATGTTCTTATCCGCGCGCTGCATTGCGGCCAGGCGGCTGGCATTCTCGCTCGCGAGGGATTCGGCGCACGCCCGGAAGAGCGAGCTGAAAAGATATTCGCGGATGAGGGCGCGCAAAGTCGCGGTGTCACCGCCGATAACCTCGGGCAAGGTCTTGGTCGGCCAGGGAATTTTCGCGAGACCTTGCAGCCATTCCGCGTCGAGGGGCAACAGCCGCTGGCTGACGGGTTCGTAAAGCGAACCTGATTGCGGGCGGTTGTGGAAAACATAAACGCGCGCATACTCGCCCTTGGCGCGGTGCGTCTCGCTTTCGATTTGAATCTGTCCGACGAGTGGAGCGATGGCCTGAACGGAATTCGGCACGGCATAGAGCCCGATCATCGGCAAACCCGCGTCCGCCAAGCGGGCATGGACGCGCTCGCCAACGGCCCACACCTGCGGTTTGCCCGACTGACCGGCGAGGGTCTTGATCGCAAAATCCGCGACGATGTCATTGAACTGGCCGACGAGCCCTTGATCCGATCCGAACACAATCGCACCAATCGGATTGGCGTCTGGTTTTTCATTTCGTTTCGTCATTGCGGCTGACGGATCGCTTGCCCGAAAACACGCGCCCAAACCCAGTTCCACGGTGCGATAGTAGTCGCCCAGTGCGCTCACCGATTTCTCGTATTGCCCAATGCTCGAAGCGGCCAACGCTTTCATTGTGCGGACGACGGATTGGAGATCGCCCGCACTACTGATCTTGCGGCGGAGGCTGGCCGTGGAATCGCTCATGTCTTCTCCTTGGCTGCCATCTCGGACTTGATGATTGTCCGAAACTCCAATCGGATGAAGCGCTTGGTCGCAGGGCGAGTGCTGCGCCCGTTTCGGCAATCCCAACGGGATTGTGTCACCGAGCCCAGGGTTGCGAGGAACGAGCTACCCTGGGTATCCGGCCAATAGATTTCAACCCCAACGGGGTTGCACCACGAAGATACCGTCTGCCGAGCCACAACCCCGTTGGGGTTGTTGATGTGCGATTTGTTTTCCCAGGGTAGCTCGTTCCTCGCAACCCTGGGCTTTAAGCCGGAATCCCGTTGGGATTCATCGTTGGAAATTCCGAAAATCATTTGGCTTGGGATTGGGGTTTGAGGTTGGATTTGTCCTCCTTTTGGATGTCCGGAGTGGACGTGGATTCAGCATCCGGCTTGGGTTCGGATTTGTTTGTGGGCTTGGATTCGGACCTCGGGGCGGACTGCTTCGGTTTGGGCTCTGACTTATCCCCACGTTCTGCTTCTGCTTCTGCTTCGGGTTTCTTGGCGGTCTTTTGATCGGGCTCGTCCGGCTTGGCTTCCGGCTTTGGTCGGAAGGGCGCGAGCGACTGGCGGGCGATTTCGACAATCACTTTGCGATCCTCGTCGCTTAATTTCGCTGCCGTTTCAAATCGCGCGGACACCTCCGCCGGAATGTTCGCTGCCGCTTCCTGCACCGCATGCCCGGCGTTCGTCATCTTCTCGATCGGCACCGGATCGAAAAGGTCCGCAGTCAACGCGAGCAGGATGGCGATTTGCGCAGGCACGGACACCGGCGCGAATTCCGGCTGCTTGAGACAGGCGCGGATGCGTCGTCCATGCTCGATGATCTTGCGGGTGTCTTCATCGAGGCGTGCGCCAAACCGGGCAAAGGTCTCGAGTTCCTCGAACTGCGCATAGGCGAGCTTGAGGTTGCCCGCCACGGCGCGGTAGGTCGCGCGTTGTGCCTTGCCGCCGACGCGCGAAACGGATTTGCCGACATCCACTGCCGGCAGAACTCCCAACTGAAACAAGGTCGGCGATAGGTAAATCTGTCCATCCGTGATGGAAATCAAGTTGGTCGGAATATAGGCGGAAATGTTCTGCGCTTCGGTTTCGATAATGGGCAGCGCGGTGAGCGAACCACCGCCGCGTTCCTTGCACAAATGCGTCGCCCGTTCCAGCAACCGCGAATGAATATAAAAAATGTCGCCGGGGAAGGCTTCGCGACCAGGCGGACGGCGGAGCAAAAGCGAAAGCTCGCGATAGGCGCGGGCGTGCTGGGTGAGGTCATCATAGACGATCAGCACGTCGCGCCCCATTTCCATAAAATGCTCCGCGATGCTGGTCGCCGCATAGGGCGCAATGTAAGCGAGACCAGGCGGGTCGTTGCCCTCGGTCACGACCACGACGGTGTATTCCATCGCACCCTTCGACCGCAGGTTGGCCACAACCTTCGCCACGGCGGACGCGCGCTGGCCGATGGCGCAATAGACGCACACGACATTCTTACCCCGCTGGTTGAGGATGGTGTCGAGCGCAATGGCGGTTTTGCCCGTCTGCCGGTCACCCAGAATCAACTCACGCTGACCGCGCCCGATTGGAATGAGCGCATCAATGACGGTAAGACCAGTCTGGAGCGGCACGGTGACTGGCGCGCGGTCCATGATAGCCGCAGCGGGACGTTCGATGGGCAGGCGCTCGGTGATTTCCACCGATCCGCTGTCGTCAAGTGGCCGGCCCAGCGGATCAATGACACGCCCCAGCAATCCGTCGCCCACGGCTACATCCATGACCCGGCCCGTGCGCTCCACTTCATCGCCGGAGTGCAAATGCGAGTATTCACCCAGCAACACCACTCCGATCTCGCCCTCATCCACGTTGAACGCGATGCCGAACACGCCGCCGGGAAACTTCACCAACTCCTCAAAGCCCACGCCGGGCAGGCCGGAGACGCGGGCGATGCCCGTGGAAACGTTCGTAATCGTGCCCACCTCGCGCGGCGTCAACTGCGGCGCGAAAGCTTCACGCACCTCGCCGATTCTGGCGAACGCGCGGTCGAAGACTTTCTGCAAACTTTCTGGCGCGGCGGTCATTTGTCTTTGGGGACGAGCTTGGCTTCTACCGGCTTCGGCTCGGCCTTCGCTTCTGGTTTGTCCTTCGCTTTCAGAAGTTCGCCGACGCCCTTTTCCAGCGAAGCGAGATAATCCGCGATGCTCCAGGCTACCTTCTGCCCGTTCGTGGTGAGTTCAATTCCACTGACCAGGTCCGGAGCGGTCTCGAACCGGAGGTGAATGTCAGCCGAAAAAGTTTCGTTGAGGGCATTTTGAATCGCCGCACGTTGGCCTGCTGGCAGGTCAAACGCGCTGCGCACGAGCGCGGGTTCAGATGCCGTTTTGAGGGCCTCGGCGAAACCGTGTTTTGCTTCACCGTTCAACGCGCGCAAACGGCGGGTAAACACTTCGCCCATCCGCTCTTCCAGACTCGTCGTGGCGAGATCGGTGAGCGCCTTGCGCGCGATGGCAAACACTTCGTCCTGCGTCCGGCGAGTGATGGCTTGCTTCAAGTTGCGCGCGTCGCTTGCCAGTGATTCCTGTCGCTTGGCGCTCAAGGCGGCGGCGGCCTTGCGGGCTTCGTCGAGGAGTCGTTCGCGTTCGGTTTTCGCTTCGTCCGTCGCCTTGGTCAAGAGCCCGGCACGTTGCTGATCGAATTCCTCGTTCTTGTGCTGGAACTCATCGCGCTCCGCTTTGGCTTCGGCCCTTTTCGCGTCGGCGTCCGCGAGTTCTTTGGCGATCCGCTGCTCCCGCGCGTCAATGGCGTTGAGGATGGGCTTGTAAAGAAAGCGCTTCATCAACCACACGAGGATGAGGAAGTTAAGCCCTTGCGCGCCGACGGTGAACCAGTCAATCAGCATAGGTTCACTTTGTTGCCGCGGCGATGACGTGATTCCAGAAGGGGTTGGCGAAGATGAGAATCATCGAGACCACGAAGCAGTAGATCGCCGTGGACTCGATCATCGCCAGACCGACGAACAGCGTCCGGGTGATGGTGGCGGAAGCGTCGGGCTGCTGCGCCAGTGAACTCAGCGCGGTTGAGACGGCCTTCCCTTCGCCCAGCGCCGGCCCGATGCAGCCGATGCCGGTGGTGAAACCGGCGGTGACAATTGAGGCCACCGCGATGATTGCCATGTTATCCATATTGTGTCCTTTGGTTGGTTCGTGGTTGTTTCAAGTTGCGGACGCTGGCTCGGGCTTTGGCTCGCGCGTGCGCGCGGCGGCCGCGATGTAAACCGTGGCCAGGATGAAAAAGATGTAGGCCTGCACCATGCCGGTGAGCAGACCGAGCGCCGTCATGACAATCGGAAAAACGAAAGGCGTGATGGTCAGCAGAATTCCAATGATCATCGCCCCGCTCATCATGTTGCCGAACAAGCGAACGGCCAGTGCCAGCGTGCGGGATATTTCGCTGATGACATTAAACGGCAGCATGATGAAAGTCGGCTCGACGTAGGATTTGAGGTAGTTGCCCACGCCTTGCTCCGCGATGCCGAACAGTGGCACGGCCACCATCACGCACAACGCGAGCGCCGCCGTAGTGGAGAGTGAACCCGTCGGCGGTTCGTAGCCGGGAATGACGGTGCACAGGCTGGCGGCGGCGACGAACAGGAAGAGCGTGCCCAGAAAGCCGAGATACTTTTTCGGATGCGGGAGGCCGACTTCTTCGATTTGCTTCGCAATGAGGGTGACGACGATTTCCAAAAGGTTTTGCCAGCGGGAACGGGTGTGATCCGTAGTTAGTTTGCGGGTGATGAGTTTTGCGCCGACGGCCAGCACGAGCATCAGTGCCCAGGTGAACACGATGGTGGCGTTGAGTTTGAAAAACCCGTGTTGCCAGAAGATGATTTCGTCGGGGCTAAGGCGCATGGCGGGCCTCCTTTGCCGGGGAGTTGGAGTGTCCAACCCGCGTGCGGGTGAGCCGCAGCACGAGGAAACGCGCGATTACAAACCCAATGAGACACACGAGCATCCGATCCCAATGCCCGCGTCCAATAAAATAAAATCCACCCAGAACAAGGCCCATCCGCAGCAGCGTGCTGCCCAGAAACCAGAGCGCCGGTCGTGGGGATGAAACGCCCTTGCGCACCGTCCACCAAAGCCCGCCGAAGAAAATCGCACCGAGCAAAAGGCCCGCCACGCCAGCCACCACCAGCATCAGAGTTTCATTCATGGTCATCCTCCGATTCGTCTCGCATCGCTTTGTCTTCCTTGGACACCCAAAACCACGCATTCAAACAGCCGATCGACAGCCCCGCTACCAGGAGCGCCAGCGTCCAGGAACGGCCTCCCGGATGGTGTTTATCCAACCAGATTCCGAGCGCCGCGCCAAGCAACGTCGGAATCGCCACCGACCAGCCGATCAGTCCCATCATGCCCAAGCCAAACCATACGCCCTGCGTCGAGTTACGCCGCGCCTTGAGCTTGCGGTTCGCCTTCGCCCCGACCTGCCCGGCGAAGGTTGGCGTGTTCTTCGAGGTTTTCTTTGGCTCGTCACTCATGTTGAAACGTCGCGAAGCGACGGAGAAATCCGGTTTCCAGTTTCGCCATGATCGTGCGCGTGCTCTGCTCGTGTTCGTCCAGGGTCAGAAACTCCTTTTCCACCGCCTCACGCAATTGGCCGAGATCTGTTCCGCCCATCGCGCGGCGCACGGACACGAGCACGTCCGGTCCGGTCTTGACCAGCACCCCTTCGTCCACGGCCACGAACACTTCGCCATCCGCTTCGGTTTCGTAAATCAGAATTCCCGGTGCGAGCGCCGCGACACAATCGAGCCGCTGCGGCAGGAGTCCAAACGAGCCGTCGGGCGTCTCCGCGACAATGCGCGTCACGCCGGTTTGCTCGGCGAAGATTTGGAATGGGAGGAGAACTTTAAGATTCATGGGTGTCGGCGTCGGATTTCACGGGTTTTGTTTTTCCCTTCGCTTCGTCAATCGTCCCGATCATGTAGAGAGCGCGCTCGGGGTAATCTTTGAATTCGTCGTGCAGGATGCGTTCACAACCGTCGAGCGCGTCGGCGAGGCTGACCAGTTTTCCTTTGAGGCCGGTGAACTGCTCGGTCGTGAAAAACGGCTGAGTGAGAAACCGCTCCAACCGTCGAGCGCGGGCGACGACGTTGCGATCCTCCGGCGAAAGCTGCTCCAGGCCGAGCATCGCGATGATGTCTTTGAGTTCGGAATACTGCGCGAGCGTGCGCCGGATTTCCCGCGCCAAATTGTAGTGCCGTTCTCCAACAATTCCCGGCGTGGCCATCTTGGAACTGGATTGCAGCGGATCAATGGCCGGGTAAAGCCCTTCGCTCGCCCGCTTGCGCGAAAGCACGATGGACGCGGAGAGATGCGAGAACGTATGCACCGCCGCCGGATCAGTGAAGTCGTCCGCCGGCACATACACCGCCTGGATCGAGGTGATCGCGCCGGTGTCGGTATTGGCGATGCGCTCCTCCAACGCCGACAGTTCCGTGCCCATCGTGGGTTGATAGCCGAGCCGCGACGGCATTTGCCCCATCAAGCCGGACACTTCCGAACCGGCCTGGATGAACCGAAAGATATTATCAATGAGCAGCAACACATCCCGATGCTCGTCGTCGCGGAAATACTCGGCCATTGTCAGCGCCGCGTGGCCGACGCGGAAACGTGCGCCCGGCGGTTCGTTCATCTGGCCGAAGAGCATCACCATGTTCGGCAACACGCCGGCGGCCTTCATCTCGCGGTAAAGCTCCTCGCCTTCGCGACAGCGTTCGCCGATGCCGCAAAAGATGCTCACGCCCTCCTGATGTCCGATCATGTTGTGGATCATTTCGGTGAGCAGGACGGTCTTGCCGACGCCCGCCCCACCGAACAGTCCCGCCTTGCCGCCCTTCTCCAACGGCACGAGCACATCAATGACCTTGATGCCCGTTTCAAAAATCTCCGACTTGGTGGAGCGTCGCGCAAGCGGCGGCGGGGCGCGATGCACGGAGCGCCATTGCACATCAGACAACTCCGGTTCGCGATCAATGGCGTGGCCGAACACGTCAAACATCCGTGAAAGCACGCCCTTGCCCACCGGCGCTTGCAACGGCCCGCCCGTGTCCTCCACCTCCATGCCGCGCGCGAGACCTTGCGTGGGCGTCAAGGCAATGCCGCGCACATGCCGGGCATCCCGCTGCGCCAGCACTTCGATGACGATCTTTTGGTCTGCTCCGGCATGCAGCACCGAGTAAATCGGCGGCAAGTGTTCATCGAAACGAACATCTACGACACTGCCGCGCACTGAGACCACAAAGCCTTGGTTTGCTTCACTCATGGCGCATCAGAGTTTCATAAGTTAGCCCGTGGAGGTTACTCAACGGTGAAACCGACCTTGATGGTGACCTGCCAGTGTTGAACCTGGTTCT
>JBBRBM010000214.1:0-9791 GCA_038205745.1 Verrucomicrobiota bacterium
ACTTGCGATGTGGCGCGACACGACGCACACTCTGCGCTTCATGCTCGCGATTTCAGACATCAGCAAGGGTTTCGGCGGACGCACACTTTTCGAAGAGGTGTCGCTCTCGATCAATCGCGAAGATCGCATCGGGCTCGTGGGACCGAATGGCGCGGGCAAATCCACATTGTTCTCGCTGCTGCTTGGAACCGAATCGCCCGACACGGGAACGATCGCCTTTCAGCGCGGCGTCACCGTGGGTTTTCTTCCGCAGGAAAGCGCGCCGGCTGGCGAGGAAACCGTGATTCAACTCGCGACGGGTGAACATGTCGGGGATCACATGCCGTCTGCGTCCGCATCATTGCTCCATCATGGCGAGGCGGATGGCTCGTTGACCGCGAAGGCGAAGCGGATTCTCTCCGGGCTCAGTTTTCGTGACAGCGATTTTGATCGTCCCGCACGCGAGATGAGCGGCGGCTGGGTGATGCGAGCACACCTTGCGCGATTGCTCGTGCAAGAGCCCGACCTGCTCATGCTCGACGAACCGACGAACCATCTCGATCTCGAAGCGCTGCTTTGGTTCCAGGACTATCTGAAGAATTATCCCGGCGGGATTCTGGTGATTTCCCACGATCGCGAATTTCTCAACCAGCTTATCACGACGGTGCTGGAGATTCGCATGAGCCGCGTGCTGCGTTATCGCGGCAATTACGACGAGTATCTCGTTCAGCGCGAGGCCAACGAACTGCAACTGCTCGCCGCTTACAAGAATCAGCAGCGCGAGATTGGGCGTTTGCAGGAATTCGCCGATCGCTTTCGCGCCAAGGCCAGCAAGGCGTCGCAAGCTCAAGCCAAGCTGAAGCAGATCGAGCGCATGGATCGCATCGAGGCGCCGACCAACGACGCGAAGGAAGTGAGCTTCTCGTTTCCGCAGCCGCAACGGAGCGGCCAGCGCGTGATCAAGCTGGAGGGAATTCATCACGCCTACGGCGAGAACGTGGTGTACAGCGGCGTCGATCTTGAAGTGGAACGCGGAGAACGCGTGGTGCTCGTCGGGCCGAACGGCGCGGGCAAATCGACGTTGCTGAAAATTCTCGCGGGCGTCATCGAGCAGGGTGCCGGCACGCGCACGCTCGGCCATAACGCGAAGTCTGGCTACTACTCGCAATACCGCGTCGAGATGCTGAAGCCCGAGCGCACAGTGCTCGAAGAGGCGCTCGACACGCCGCAGCGCGTCACGGAAGTCGGAGTGCGCACGTTGCTGGGAAGTTTTCTGTTCCGCGGCGATGACGTGTTCAAGCGCGTGAGCGTGCTGAGCGGCGGTGAGAAGAGCCGGCTGGCGCTCGTAAAGTTGTTGCTCGATCCGCCGAACCTGCTGCTCATGGACGAGCCCACGACGCATCTCGACATGCCGAGCATCGACGCGCTTGTGGGTGCGTTGAAGCAGTTCGAAGGCACGCTCGTGTTCATCAGCCACGATGTTTATTTCATCCGCCAGATTGCCAGGCAGGTGGTTCACGTCCGCGGCGGACAACTGCGGCGTTACCCCGACGGCTACGATTATTACCTCGAAAAGACAAAGGCCGAATCCGCGCGCGCGGGCCTCACGGCTGGTATTGCGCCCACGGATCTGCAACAGCGTCCCACCAACGGTGAAGCTCGCACCGTGGACCGCAAGGAACAGAAACGTGCCGAAGCCGAGCAGCGCCAGGCCCGCTCAAAGGGTCGCCGGGAACAACAGCAGCGCGTGAGGAAACTCGAACAGGAAATTCACCGTCTCGAAGCGCTCCAGGTGGAACTGACGGCTGAACTGGAGAAGCCGGAGACTTACGCCTCAGGAAAGGCCATGCAGATCAATCGCGATCTGATACACGCCACGGATGACTTGCACGTGCGCACCGCGGAATGGGAAGCGGAGGCGACGAAAATGACGGCGATGGATGCGGATTAGCGGGGCTCTGAGTCTGCGTTTTGGTTCAGTCAAGCCGTCTGCCTACTTCGCGAAATCGCGCGGCACCGTGAACGTAAATTTCTCCTGCGTTCCGTCCTTCTGGACGGTCACGGTGATTTCTTCCCCGACTGACTTCTGGAAAGCCTTCTTGAGCTGAGCCGCCGTCTCGAGTGTTTCGTCTTCCGGCGAACTTTTCTTCTTGTCGAAAGAGAAGACCGAAGCGCGCTTGGCGGGCTGCGACTTCCAACGTTTCAGCGGGAGGTCCGCGTTCAGCGAAGCGATTTCATTGGCTGGCGTGGCGAAGTTCAGATTCTGCGCGCCGTTGCGCGTCCACGCGGCAATGCCGACCACTTCGCCCTGATTGTTGAGAATGGGACCGCCACTGTTTCCGGGGGAGAACGGACACGAGACTTGATACTGGTTAAAACCATCCACGCGCTGCACCTGGCTGATCAAGCCATCGCTGATGCTGAACTCGTAGCCCTTCGGCGAACCGATCACGTAAGCGCGCGAGCCGATCAAGGGAGACTTCTGCGCAATCGTGACCAGCGGATGATTTTTATTTTCCACGCGGATGAGCGCGATGTCCTTCACCTCATCCTTGTCGATGTAGCCAGTGACGTCGCAGCTCGTGCCATCAGAAAACTTCGCGGTCACTTTCGCCGCGTCGTGAATGACGTGCCACGCCGTGACCGCGACATTTTCCTGCAACGCAAAAAATGCCGCGCCGACGTATTTTTCCCCGGATTTGCTTTCGACGCGCAGCGTCATCACAGACGGCAGCGTATTCTGGTAGAGCAATTCTGGGGCGAGGTCTCCCGCGCCAGCCATCTGGCGCGTTGCTAGTAGCGCGACTGTGAGGAGCAGCCACGCGGGGGTGTACACGGCACGCATCGAACTCTATATCGGATTCTACAGTAGCAAGGTTAAGAAATAACCCCCGGCGCATCAACGAATTCAGTGGCGACACGCAAGAATTCTTCCCAATCCGTCTTGCGAACTGCGATCCAACCTTGCAGTCAGTTCGCCATGCCTTCGCGCCACACGTAAGAGTTGGGAGGCAGCGATCCACTCTGCACTCGGGAATCCAGGTCTGCTTCACTGATCGGTCCCTGGCTTTGGCCGTTAAGGGTGTAGTACCACATAGCTCAATTCAGTCGCGACCGCGGAGCTTGGCGAGCAACCGCAGCAGTTCGAGATACAGCCACACCAACGTGACGAGCAGCGAAAAACCGGCATACCACTCGAAATATTTCGGCGCGCCCGCCGCAACGCCTGGTTCGATGAAGTCGAAATCCAGCAGCAGATTCAACGCGGCGAGTCCCACCACGAACAAACTGAACGCGATGCCGATCGTCCCGCTCGAATGAATGTACGGCACCTGCTTTCCGAAGAAGCTCAGCACGAAACAAACGAGGTAAAGCAACGCGATGGCGCAGGTCGCGGCAATCACGCCCGCCTTGAAACCCTCGGTCACACGGATCACGCGCGTCTTGTAGAGGGTCAACATGATCACGAGTGTTCCGAACGTCAGGCCCGCCGCCTGCGCTGCGATGAACGGAAACTTCTGTTCGAGAATCGCCGAGATACCGCCGAGAAATAATCCTTCGCACACCGCATACACGGGACTCGTTCACGGCGAGATGCGCGGCACGAAACACGTCGTGATGCCGATCGCAAATCCGGCGATCGCCCCAACGACGATGTATTGCACCGCCGGAACTGGCTGATACCACGTGAAACAAAACGCCGCCATGCAGAGCAGCAAGAGGATGCCGGTCTTATTGACGACGCCATCCAGCGTCATGAAACCAGTGCCGGGTCGGGCATTGGCGAACGTTGATTCGCGAAGGACGGGATTCCCACTTTTCATACGGAGTAGTTAATCGGGCGTTTCACGGAAGTTGTTGAGCCGCACTTCAGGCAGGCAACACGACCTGACCAGACGGAATCCGACCGGCTTCCCAGCCCTAAGGCTTGAGAATGCAGTTGCTTAAATTCGTGTCGCCACTGCTCCAGAGAAAATCCTGCAACGCCGCGTAGCCAAATTGCTGCACGCTGCCATCCACGAGAACGATGTTTCCGGCGCGTACATGCATGGTGTTGTCCCATTCAGTCTCGGGATAATTCGGGTTCAGGGAAGTAATCGAGCCGGTGAGCCCCACGACACCGCACGTGAGATTGTTTCTCCCATTGGCGTTGCGGTCGCCCGCGAGTTCGTGGCCGGGAAGGTAATCTCCCGCTTCACAACCGATCCAATAGCTCAGCGCCGAATCCTTCAACGCCGCAAAACCACTGCCCGGCGTGGCGCCGAAATTGTCCGCGTTCGCCCGATCCCTGTCGCTCGGACAGCGCAATACCTTCGGCGTGACCAACTCGTTCGACACGAACGCGAAATGCACCCAGGCCTCACCGATCGTGCGCGTGCCTTCCGGCGGATCGATCCACCACGAAAATTCCCCGCCGATATCCTCCGCCGACATCCTGAACGCCAGCCCCACCTGCCGCAGATTATTCACGCACGCGATGCGCTTTGCCTTCGCCTGCGCCTTCGCGAGCGCCGGCATGAGCATCCCCGCGAGCACGCCGATGATCGCGATCACCACGAGGAGTTCGATCAGCGTGAAAGCTTTGGCGGCAATGAGTTGGGAGCGCGTGCGCATCGATTGTCAGACGACGCGCGAGTGAAACACTTTCAATTCGCGCTGTCATGCGCCGTTTGATTCTTCGCAGTCGCAACAGCGAAACGCGTCGTGCAAACACGCGAGTTCATTTAACCCGCCTACTGGTGGGAATAGTCGCGCTGCGACCGTTCGCACGCGTTCAGCGTGCGACCGCAACAGATTCACGAGGGCGATCCGCTGAACGCAACGCGACGAGTTCGACCATTCGTAGCGGAGCGTTTCCTTGCGGATCGTCTCGGAAGCGGCCAAAAGAACGGCGTGACACCGCACATTTTTCTGGCCGCCATGGCTATTGGCGTTCTCGCGTCCATGCCGTCCGCACACGCCGCTGCATCGAAACCAAACATCATCGTCATGCTCGCAGATGATGTCGGCTACTCGGATATCGGCTGCTTCGGCGGTGAAATCCAGACGCCGAACCTTGATCGGCTGGCGAATGGGGGCGTTCGCTTCACGCAGTTTTACAACACAGCGCGATGCTGCCCGACGCGCGCGTCGCTGCTGAGCGGGTTGTATCCACATCAGGCGGGCGTGGGCCACATGACGCAGAACGGCGGGTATGACGGTTATCGTGGTGAAATGAATCGGAATTGCGTGACCATTGCGGAAGTGCTGCGCGGCGCCGGCTACTCCACCTACATGGCGGGCAAGTGGCACGTGACCGGCAACGCCCACATGCGCCTCGACGCGACGAAAGAGAGCTGGCCGGTGCAGCGCGGGTTCGATCACTTCTACGGAACGATCACGGGTGCTGGGAACTATTTCGATCCGGCATTTCTCACCCGCGATAACGATAACATCACGAAGTTCACCGATCTCGAATATCATCCCGACAGCTACTACTACACCGATGCGCTCGCCGACAACGCGACACGATTCATCCGTCAGCATCACGAGCGCACGCCGGACAAACCATTCTTTCTGTACCTCGCGTTCACTGCCGCGCACTGGCCGTTGCACGCGCGAGAAGAAGACATCGCCAAGTATCGCGGCAAATACGACGGCGGCTACGAGCCGATCCGGCGCGCGCGCCTCGAACGCATGAGGGCGATGGGCTTGATCGATCCGAAGTGGAAGCCCGCAGCGCTGAAAGGCGATTGGGCCAGTGTCTCGAACAAAGCTTGGGAAGCGCGTTGCATGGAAGTGTACGCGGCGCAGCTCGATCGAATGGATCAGGACATCGGAAAAGTCGTGGCCGAGTTGCAGCGCAGTGGCGCGATGGACAACACGCTGATCTTTTACATGCAGGACAACGGCGGCTGTGCCGAGAACATCGGGCGCGATCGTCCCGCGAAAGCACTCACGACCAGCGAGACCCAATCCCACTCGTTCGTGTTTACGAATCATCGCACACCGCATTTGCGCGATGGCCGTCCTTATCGCGTGGGACCGGATGCCATGCCTGGGCCGGAGGACACATACATCTCGTATGGAGAAAGCTGGGCCAATGTCAGCGACACGCCGTTCCGCGAATACAAACATTGGGTGCATGAAGGCGGCATCAGCACACCGCTGGTCGTTCACTGGCCGCGCGGCATCGATCGATCGCGGCGCGGAAAGCTCGAAACGCAGCCCGGTCATCTCATCGACATCATGGCGACGTGCGTGGATGTCGCGGGCGCCACTTATCCCACCAACGCCCACGGCAATGCGATCAAGCCGATGGAAGGCGCCAGTCTCGCGCCAGCGTTCCGCGGCAAGTCATTGGCGCGCAAGGAGCCGATTTTCTGGGAGCATGAAGGCAATCGCGCGATTCGTGATGGCGATTGGAAGCTCGTGGCTAAGGAGAACAAACCGTGGGAGCTCTACAACTTGAAAGCCGATCGCACCGAGCAGAACGATCTCATCAGCAGCGAACCCGAGCGTGTGAAGTCGATGACGGCGCAATGGGATGCTTACGCTGCGCGAGCGAACGTGTTGCCGCTCGGTGCGTGGCGTGATTCTGCTTCGAGCACGAATCGAAACTTCACTTTGAAAGCCGGTGCTCACCTAGAAAAGAGCCAGGCTCCCGTTGTGGCACGACAGCCGTTCACCATCACCGCGCACTTCGACACGTTGGGGAAAGACGGCGTGATTATGGCACAGGGCGCGACGGCGCATGGCTACGCATTGTTCATCGAGGGTGGACGGCTGAAGTTTGGGTTGCGGCGCGCAAACATTTTGACCGTCGTGGATGGCGGTGCTGTCGCGGAGGGCGAGCGCGTTGCGAAAGTTGTTGTGCGAGAGCGCGGTGAAATAGAATTGGATCTCGATGGCAAGCGCGTCGGAAGCGGGCAAGCTTCCGGCCTGCTCATGCAAAATCCCGCCGATGGTTTGGATGTTGGCTCTGACGAAGGCAAACCGGTGGCTGAATATAAATCGCCCCATCCCTTCGGCGGACGAATCGAGTCGGTCGAGATTACACTCGGAAAGTAGCTACGGCTCCACGCGCACCGGCGTGCCGACCGTCACCATTTGCAGCAAGAACTCTGCGTTCCAATTCGCGAGACGGAAACATCCGTGGGACTCCGTGCGTCCGACATCCTCAGGCTTCGGCGTGCCGTGAATGCCGTAGCCCGGCTTGTCCAAACCGATCCATACAGTGCCGACGGGATTATTCGGCCCTGGCGGGATGACGAGTTTGCGTCCGAGTTCACGCGCTTCGGCTGATTCTGGAAAAACATCCGGGTTGAATGTGTAGTTCGGGTTCGGCGCGATGACTTCCACGCGCAACTCGCCGACCGGCCGCTTATCCACGCGCGCCGCGATGCTGCACGGGAAATGCGCCAGCAAGCGGTTGTTCGCGTCGAAAGCTTCCAGCGTTCGTTCGGCGAGACGGATTTGAACGAAGGCTGCTTTCGCTCCGGGCGGTTGCCGCTCCGTTGCCGGCACGGTCACTTCAGTGCCCGCGGAAAGTAAGTCCCAATTCACCGACGGGTTCAGTCGCCGAATCAGATTCGGATGCGCATGACTTCGCTCCGCAATCATTTCCATAAGCGTCTCGTAATCCAACCTCGGCTGCTCCGACTTGCCGAGCCAGGTCGACGAAACCGGAATCAGCCGCGCGGCTTCGCTTCCTGCGATCGTGTAAGTGGTGAGCGGGCTTTCGGTCGCCATCAGCCGTGCGCGCGTGTCTGCGTCGAGATCGCCGGTTCGCGACAAGCCTTCGCGCAACTGGAACGCGCGCAGAGCCGAGCGTGTTTGCGCCCCAAGCACGCCGTCGATCGAGCCGGCAGAAATTCCAAGGCGATCGAGCGCCACTTGAGCGTCGAACACGATAGCAGACTTGTTCGCCACCGAATTCGTCGACACCGCAGACGGCGTCACTCGCTGCACCGGCTGCCTGGCGATTGCGACCCGCTGAGTCGCACTCGCCGATTGATTCGTCGCCATCGCGACGGGCGATTGGCGCTGAACATGGCGGCGCTTCCATTCCTTCCAGCCAAGCCATGCGACACCGGCGGCGAGAGCGATGAACACGAGGATGGCAGCGGTGTTTCCACCACCGCGCCTGTGTCCCGATCGCTGCCCGACGCGATATTTCGTGTAAACGCGCACGCACCAACCTTGTCAGCGAACCCGTTTGAGCGCACCGGGAATTTTCAGCTCCCGAGTCAGCGTTTTGCGCGTGGGAGGCGGCAGCAAGTTCTTCCGTTGACGCTGTCGCGCCTTGTTCGCAGTGTATCGCGCTGCTTGCCCCGGCAGGCACACTGACTCTGAACTTGTTTACGATTCTATGAACCTCGACAGCGTTTACGCCAAACTCACAATAAAAACCAACGCCAAGCTCGTCCTTGTGGTCATGGACGGCCTCGGCGATATCGCCACCAAAGCCACCGACTACATGACGCCGCTCGAAGCAGCCGCCACGCCCAACCTCGATGCGCTCACGCAGGAATCCGCTCAAGGCCGGATGATTCCGGTCGCGCCTGGCATCACGCCGGGCAGCGGGCCGGGGCATTTGGGATTGTTCGGTTACGATCCGCTTGAGTTCGAAGTCGGACGCGGCGTGATCGAAGCGCTTGGCCTCGGCCTGGAATTGAAAGCGGGCGATGTCGCCGCGCGCGCGAATTTTTGCACGCTGGATGCCAAGGGAATTGTCACCGATCGCCGCGCGGGCCGAATCCCGACTGAGAAGTGTGAAGAGCTTTGCGCGTTGCTCACCAAGAAGATCAAGACGATTGGCGACACGCAGGTGATCATCAAAGCCGGCAAGGAACATCGCTTCGTCGTGATCTTCCGCGGCAACGGTCTTGAAGGCCCGCTCAGCGATTCCGATCCGAACCGTGAAGGGCTGCCGATCCCCACGTCGAAGCCGCAAGATCCGAAGTCGCTCAAGCAGAAGAAGGCCGCGAAGTTGATCGCCGACTTCTACAAAGCCGCGCTGCCGTTACTCAAAGCACAAAAGCCCGCCAATGGTTTCCTCATGCGCGGCATTGCGCATCAGCCGAACATTCCGACCTTTGAAGAGCGTTACCAGCTTCGCGCCGTCGCGCTTGCCGTGTATCCGATGTACAAGGGACTCGCGCAACTCGTCGGCATGACGAAGATCGAAGGGCCGCAGACGATTCGTGAACAGTTCGAGCGCTACGCGTCCGAGTACGACAACTACGATTACTTCTTCATCCACTACAAGTACACCGACAAGCACGGCGAAGACGGAAACTTCGAAGCGAAGAAAAAAGCGATCGAAGATCTCGACGCCGCGCTGCCAGTGCTGTTGGCGAAGCGGCCGCACGTGCTCGCGATCACCGGCGATCACTCGACGCCGTGCGCGATGAAAGGCCATTCGTGGCACCCGCAGCCCGTGCTGTTGCACTCCGCGAACTCGGGCTCGGACAAGCTTGATCGTTTCACGGAAACGGGTGCGAACATGGGATCACTCGGTGTATTCGACGCGAAGTTTTTGATTCGTCTCATGCAGGCGAACGCAAAAATGTTCGACAAATTCGGCGCATGAAATTTTTTCGTGGCGGAGTCGCGCGTGTGATTGGTGAGAAAATTTCTTCCCACTCGCGCGGCTTGTCTCTACAAAGATGCGCGTGAACACCATTAACACGTAATTGCTAGGAGGTGAATACACGTGGCCGCAAAGAAGAAAGCACCAGCTAAAAAACCAGCAGCAAAACCAGCATCCAAAAAAAAGAAGTAACCTTTAGCAACCAACCAGGATGGCAGAGTCGCCATCCTGGTTTGCG
>JBBRBM010000215.1:0-9732 GCA_038205745.1 Verrucomicrobiota bacterium
GTTGACTCCCAGCGAGCCGGCATACTTGGCGAATGCCAGTTCGTTCTGCATCAGCACCGCGCGCACGATGCTGGAATCATCAGCACGACCGAATCCGGCGACCATGTCGGGAATGATGTTCACTTTCTTGTGCGCGTACATCACGGCGAACACGGCGCGCGAGAAAGCGACGTAAGGCAGTTCCTTGTAAGCGCCCTCGGCGACGTCCTCGACCACGTCGGCGAGGAATTCGAGTTGATCCACCAGGTGCGGAAACTTGGGCTCGTTGATCTGCGTGAACTCCACTTTCCAGAGCGGCAGCTCGCGCAAAACCTTTTCAACGACCACAGGTGTGATGTACGACGCGCCGTGATTTACGAAGTCAGCAATCTCAGACATGCGAGCACGCTAACGGCGGACGAAGGCGGATGTCAACGTGCCCCCGGCATCCTGCCGGGCCGCGATCTGAAATACACAAACAGCTCATGGATGGCACACGCGCTCGGCCCGGCAGGATGCCGGGGGCACGTTGAACAAAGCGCTTGGTCAATTTGACATCGCACAGTATCGGTTGGCGCATGTCGCCAATTGAAACGGCCATTCTTGACGCGCTCATCGAGCTTCAGCGCGCGGTGGAATCATTGCCCACGGCAAATCCCAAGCCGAATCTGCTCGCACTATTTGCGCGCATCGATGATCTCGCGAACACGTTGCCGGCCGATACCGATCCGACGTTTCTCCATTACCTGCGCAAGAAGAGCTACGAGAAGGCGCGCCTCTACTTGAAAGGACGCGATGCCGAGAACCAGGTCGGCAACTGCCGCCACGTGGACTGATGAACACGCCGCTCGCCGGGTTCGACGACACCATTGCCGCCATTGCGACACCTCTCGGCGAAGGCGGTCTCGCGGTGATTCGCGTATCCGGTCCAACTGCGTTGACCGTTGCCGACAATATTTTTTTTCCGCGCGGCAAGTCTGGAGTGAAGCCGTCCGCTGCCTCCACTCACACGCTGCATTACGGCGAAGTGCGACGCGATAACCAGGTCATCGACGAGGTCATGCTCGGTGTGATGCGCGCACCGAAAACTTTCACGCGCGAAGACGTGGTGGAGATTTCCTGCCACGGCGGATTGCTCACGGCGAAACTCGTTCTCGATGCGGCACTGGCCGCGGGCGCTCGTGTGGCCATGCCGGGCGAGTTCACGAAGCGCGCGTTCTTGAACGGGCGCATTGATCTCGCACAGGCCGAAGCGGTCGCTGACTTGATCGCGGCCCGCACTGAACTGGCCGTGGCCGCGGCGAATGAGCAATTGGCGGGAAAACTCTCGCAGCGCATCAACGAACTGCGTGAGCAGATGATGCGCACGCTCGCTCACATTGAGGCCCACATCGACTTTCCGGATGAAGACATCACGCCGGATGCGCGCGGGCAGATCATCGAACGATTGGAACGTGGCGTGGAGTTTATGGATTCGCTGCTGCGCACGGCGGGCGAAGGACAGATTCTCCGCAAAGGTATTCGCGCCGCGATCATCGGGCGTCCCAACGCGGGCAAGTCGAGTTTGCTCAATCAACTGCTGGGCCACGAGCGCGCCATCGTTTCGACGATTCCCGGCACGACGCGCGACACGATCGAGGAGACGGCAAACATCCGCGGCATCCCGGTGGTGTTCATCGACACGGCGGGATTGCGTGAGGGCTCGGATGAAATCGAGATCGAGGGCATTCGTCGCAGCCGCGCTTCGCTGGAGCGCGCGGAATTGATTCTGCATGTGCTCGACAACGCGGAACCGATGACGGCTGAAGATGAAAAGTTCCTTCAAGAGTTCGCCGCAAAGAAGCGAGTGATGGTGCGGAACAAAGTCGATTTGCCGCGCCGCCTCGAGATTCCCGCCACCATCAATGCACGGATCGTCGATGTGAGTTGCACCACGGGCGCGGGACTCGACGCCCTGAAGGACGCGATCAAGCAACTCGTGTGGTCCGGAGAAATTCGCGCCGAGATGCTGGAGGTGATGATCAACTCACGGCACCAAGACGCGCTCCGGCGCTCGCGCGAGGCGACGCTCGCATCGGTCAAGGCGCTCACGGCGGACGAGAGCCTGGAGTTCGTGGCGTTGGAATTACGCATCGCGATGAATGCGATCGGTGAAATTGTCGGCAAGACCACCACGGAAGATTTGCTCGATCAAATCTTCGGACAGTTCTGCATCGGTAAATAAAAAAAGGCAGCCGTCCCCGGCTGCCTTGACTCGCGAGAGGTCCGGTTCGTTTACAACCCGCCGGTCGCGATCTCCACTAATGCCTGTTCTTTCTCCGGCCCCTTGATGAAGTCGAGCGCGCGGATGTAATGATCCTTGTCCTGTGCCGTCGCATCCTTCGCGGTGATGAGCTTCACGAGCATGGGAACCGATTTCGCGGAGCGCGATCGCCAGACGATATCGCGGCCCGCGGCGTGGTCCCACTTGTCGCCGACTTGTGAGAGCCACGCGTTGAAGTACGACTCCTCGTTCTTGTCCATGCCGATGCCGAGCGCTTCGAGATACCAACGGTCCTTGCCGTCATATTGGGACGCCAGTTGCGCCCAGAGCTTTGGCGCTTCGGGCGAAGTCTGGTGCCGTAGCGCGATCGAGCACTCGCGGCGGACTTGCGCTGAGGAATCCTTCACGAGCTTTGCGACGAGCGGCACGACATCCAACTTGAGCAGGCGCGCCGTGCGCAGGCCGGTGATGCGAATGTCCGCATCCTTGTCCTTCAACATCGCCTCGACGGTTTTCTTTTCGTTGCCTTCGATGCGCGCGATCAACTGCAAGGCGCGCGCTTGCATCCGCGGATTGCTGTCCTTGGCGAGCGAAGACAATTCCGACTCCGCGCCCTTGCCCATCTTGTTCAGCGCCGTCCACGCGAGGTAACGCGTCGCGTGGTTCGGCGATTGCAATGCCGCCACCGCTCCTTGCGCGGTCTTTAAGTCGAGCTTCGGCACGGTGTATTTCAATCCGGGCGGCGCGACGCGAAAGACGCGTCCGCGCATGATGTTCAAGTCGTGATCCTCCGCGCCGTGACCGCCGACACCGGGATCATTCCAATCCGCAATCATCAACGAGCCATCCGGCGCCACGCACACATCAGACGGGCGGAACCATGAGTCTTTGCTCGATACAATATTCGTGATCGTGGCGTGGTACGCGGCGCCGTCGTTCACCACGGGATACGCGCGCACCACACTTGGGCCGGCGTCGCAATGGATCACCTGATTCTGGAATATCTTCGGCAGGAGTTTGCCTTCATACACCGCGATGCCCGTGGGCGAGCCCGCGCCCGTGTTCAGGAGATTTGGAACCACGCCGGGATCGTGCTGGTGCCATTCGTAAAAAACTTTGTCGGACTCCGGCGCGCCCTTGGCCTGCCCGCGCTTCCAGTTATCGCCCCACGACGAGCCTTTCAATTCCTCGGTGTAGCCAAAGTTCCCGCGTTCCATGACGTAATTGATCCGCACGCCTTTGTTGCCGTCGTCATCGTTGTCGGACTGCCAGAGCGTGCCGAAGGAATCGACCGCCACCTCGTAGTTGTTGCGGAAATTGTGGCCAAGCACCTCGAACTCGCTGCCATCGGGATTGCAGCGGAAGACCAAACCCTGCCGGTACGGTTTGCCCTTGGTTTCCACCACGTTTCCTTCCGTGTCGGTAATGGGTTTTCCATCCTTGTCCTTAATCTGTTTCCCTTCGTTGCCCATGTTGAAGTAGAGCTTGCCGTCGGGGCCGAAGACGAAGGCGTGCATGCCGTGATCGTGTTGCACGCCGGAGATGCCGCTGAAGAGGATCTCTTTCTTGTCCGCCACGCCATCATCGTTCTCGTCGGTGAAGACAAAAACATTGGGCGAGCAGGACACGATGACTTTGTTCCCCAGCACGCAAATGCCGAGGGCGCTGTTCACATCCTCGCCTTGATAAAAGACCGTGCTCTTGTCCGCGACGCCGTCGCCATCCGTATCATCAAGGATCATGATACGGTCGCCGCCGGGGCGCGTGGGCGGCTTGGCCCACTTGCGATAATTGGCGCCTTCGGTGATCCACACCCGGCCGCGCGCGTCCACGTCCATGTCGCAAGGATTCACCAACATCGGTTCGCTGGCGAAGAGCGTGACTTCGAGGCCATCGGCCACGGACATCTTCTTCATCTCATTGATCGCCACGTCGCGACCGAAGCCGCGTGTGTGTGCGGGTTTGGGTGGCGCGTTGGTAGAGTTGTTTGCCGCAGGTTTCGCGTCTTCGGCAGCCGGAATGGCGAAGCACAAAGCTGTGGCTGCGACACTGCACAAGGTGAACTTGGTGATCATCATGGTGTTGTAGGTGGAAACAGACGCAGGAATGAAGACGGAATTCAAACCAGTAATCGCGACGCAGCGATCCGTGTCTTGATGGAGTCCGCTTGACTGATTACTGACCCACTAATCCTTCTCCAGAGAACCGATCATCCGTCCACGGATCGGCAGTGTTCGAGTAACCGCGCACTTCCCAAAAACCGAGGATGTCCCGGTCGAGGAACGTGATCTCGCGAATGAACTTGGCGCCTTTCCACGCGTAACGCTTCGGGATGATCACGCGCGCCGGCCCGCCGTGTTCGCGCGTCAACGGTTGCCCATTCCAGGAGTGCGCGATCATCACATCGTCATCCATGCACACGTCGAGCGGATTGTTGGTGGAGTAACCATCGAAGCTCTTGAAGAACACGTGCGTGGTCTCGGGCTTCGGCTTCACGAGATCGGCAATGGTGAAGAAGGAAACGCCCTGGAACTCCATGTCGTATTGGCTCCAGGTGGTGACGCAATGAAAGTCGCTCACGTCCTTGAACTGGGGCAGGGCCATGAAATCTTTCCACGAAAGCTTCACCGGATTCTCCACTTTGCCGTGAACGTGCAACTCCCACTCATCGAGAGAAATTTCCGGGCGAATGCCGAGATCAAGGACGGGAAAGTTTTGCATCGTGTGCTGTCCGGGTGGCAAACGATCGTGCGAGCGGACGTGTGGCCTGGCCTTGCCAGCCATCTTCGCGGCCCACCGTTCCTTCGCGGCGATGTAGCGGTCGTTCATGCGTGAGACGTTAAAATGATTGAGGACAAAGTGAAATGGTGCGATGGCGCGGACAGGTTTCCTCCACTCGTGCCGTCGCAGCGCATCATCAGTCCTCAGCCCGTTCCCCGTGCGGCGCCATCTTCACGAGCTTCGGATCGAACTGGCCGAGCACCGTCACCAGATCACTTTGCGCGGCCATCACTTCGCGAATGTTTTTGTAGGCCATGGGAACCTCGTCGAGGCCGGCGGAGATGAGCGTCACACCGCGTTCGCGGAGCAACCGGTTCACGTCCTTCCAGTTGAACTTCGCGTTGGCCGCAGTGCGGCTCATCAAACGCCCCGCGCCGTGCGACGCCGAGTTCAGCGATTCGGCGTTCCCCTTGCCGCTGACGACGAAACCCGGCGACGCCATGGAGCCGGGAATGATTCCGAGCACGCCTTCGCCCGCCGGCGTCGCTCCCTTGCGATGCACGATCACCTCACGTTCCACACCGCCGATCACGTGCCGTTCCTTCCACGCAAAGTTGTGATGGTTCTCCAAATCGAGCAGCACTTGCGCGCCGAGGTTCTGTGCGATGTGTTCGTGGATGCACGCGTGGTTCGCTGCCGCGTATTGTCCCATCAACTCCATCGCCGCCCAATATTCCTGGCCTTCCTGCGAATCCAACGACAGCCACGCCAGCCGCTTCAACTCGCTCGGCAAATTCGCAAACTGGCTGAACGCGATCCTGCTGTAGTGATCGCACACCGCCGCGCCCGTGCCGCGACTGCCGCTGTGACTGAGCAGCGCCACGTAAGTGCCCGCCGGCAATTCGCTGGGTGTCCCGCCTTTAGGCGGCTCCACGCCCAGACCGCCTGAAGGCGGGACTCCAAACTGGATTGGCCCATGCGCGGTGAACAAACCGAATTCGACGAAATGATTTCCGCTCCCGCTCGTGCCGAGTTGCGACCACGCGCGGTCCTTGTGCTGTTTCGTAATCGGGCTGACCGACCAGTCCGCGTCCAGCACGTCGTGCGCGCGGCGCTCCTTGAAGTTGGCGCCCACGCCGAAACGCGTCTCCGCTTCGATCGCGCGCGTGAGCCGATCCTGTTTCTGTTCCAGATCACGCAGCGGCAAATCCAGCACCGTCATCTTCATCCGGCACGCGATGTCCACGCCGACCGCATACGGAATCACCGCATTCTCCGTCGCCAGCACACCGCCGATCGGCAGGCCATAGCCGACGTGCGCATCCGGCATCAGCGCACCCGCGACCGACACGGGCAGCAGACACGCCTTCGCCATCTGATTCACCGCTTCCTGCTCCAGCCCTTCGCCCCACTGCCGCCACGGCGCCGGCGTCGTGCGCGGCAGAGGCGGCGCCTTGAGCAATGCCTTGGCGAACTCCCCGCGCAATGCGTCATCTACGAACGCCGCCGGATTGGCGACAATCGCCACGACCTCCTCGTGCAACCGCGCCTTGTCCCCGCCGCCGAGGAGGAACTTGGAAATAAAATCCACCGCCCGCCGCTGCGCTTCGCCGAGCGGCACGCCGATGCGGATGAGGTCTTTGGTGTTCATAATCGCTTCGATTTGATTGGCAACTTGCAACTCGTAGCAGCCGAGGTAACGAGGCTCAAATATTCTGTTCGCTGCAAAATCACCGGCCAGTGGATTCTCCCCAAGCGAGCGGATGGGAGTAAAGATGCCCCATGACGATTACACCTTCTTTGTTTGCAGCCCAGCTCAAGTGTCCGACGAAATGCTGGCTCCGATCCATAGGCGAACCAAAGGCTGGGAATGACTACGCCGCTTGGGTTCAGGCCCGAAACGAATCTTATCTCGCCGAGGCCGCGCGACGATTGATGGCGGAAGCGCCCTCCGACGCGGGCGTTGTTGCACCCCCGGCCGAGAGTCTGAAGGCTGCCAAGTGGCGACTCGCGGTGGACGCGCCGGTGCGTATTGAACTTCGTAGCAGCCGAGGTAACGAGGCTCCAACTTCTTCGTCTTCGCCGCCCACAACTCTTGACGCAAAGGGAATTGATCAGAGCCTCCTTACGTCGGCTGCTACGAATGTTGAATCCCGTCTCCACGCGGTTGAGCGCATCGCGTCCGAGGGTCGGGGCAGAGTGGCTCAGTTCGTTCCCGTCCGGTTCATCTTCCGAAACAAGCTCACCACGGACGACAAGCTGTTGCTGGGCTTCGATGCGTTCGTGCTCGCGCAAGCGCTGGGACGCGACATCCCCGTCGGCAAGATCATCCACGGGGACGACCACGCCACGCTCAAGGTGAAGACCTCGGCCCTCGCTGGTGGGGTGCGGAAGCGCCTCGAAAAAATCACCGCGCTGCTCTCCAACCCGACGCCGCCCGACCTTGTCCTGAACCGGCACTGCGCCGAGTGCGAATTCCAAGCCCGCTGCCGGCAGAAGGCGCTGGAGACAGACGACCTCAGCCTGCTGGCCCACATGAGCGCGAAGGAGCGCCAGAAACTCCGTAGCAAAGGCATCTTCACTGTCACGCAACTCTCCTACACGTTCCGGCCGCGCCGCCGGCCCAAACGGCAGCGCGACAAACGCGAGAAGTATCATCACTCGCTCAAGGCGCTGGCGATTCGGGAGAAGAAAATCCACATCGTCGGCAGCCCGGAACTCAAGATCGAAGGCACGCCCGTCTATCTGGATGTCGAGGGCCTGCCCGACCGCGATTTCTACTACCTCATCGGCCTGCGCATCGGCAGCGGCGACTCCGCCGTCCAGCACAGCCTGTGGGCGGACACCGTCGAGGATGAGGGGAAGATTTGGCGGGAATTCCTCGCCATCCTCGAAACCGTCGAGAAGCCGGTGCTGATTCACTATGGGAGTTATGAAACAAATTTCCTGAACGAGATGAAGGATCGTCACGGTAACCTCGGGGACGACTCGGTCGCCGCAAAAGCAATCGGCTTGTCTCTCAATTTTGTCTCGGTGATGTACGCCAAGATTTACTTCCCGACCTTCTCGAACGGGCTGAAGGAGATTGCGCGCTCTCTCGGATTCAAGTGGTCGGCGGCTGCGGCATCTGGATTGCAGAGCATCGCCTGGCGGGAAGCGTGGTCGAGTCACAAGGAACCGTCAGAGCAGCAGCAGTTGATTTGCTACAATGCTGAGGACTGCGAGGCACTCGATTTGGTGACGCGGGGAGTGCTCGGCCAGCATCAGCCTCGTTCTGAGTCACGGGGCGTAGGTGAGCACGACATTGTCGACATAAGCACATTGAAGCGCGAGCATCCCTACGGATTCAAACGCAACACTTTCTTCTTTCCAGAACTGGATGCCATCAACAAAGCCGCTTACTGGGACTACCAGCGCGAAAAAATTTACGTGAAGTCAAATCAACGGTTGCGCCGTGCGTTGAAGCAAGCGAGACGCAAGGTGCAAATGTTGTCACCGAACAAGTGCATCCAGTGTCCTTCCCCGGCGAACTGTCCGCTTTGTGGCTCGCGACGCATTCACAAATACGACCGAGCCAAGAGGATTGTTCACGATTTGAAGTTCTCTCCCGCTGGCGTGAAACGCTGGATTGTTCATTACGATTTCCACCGCTACATGTGTCGGAGTTGCGGGAAGGTTTTTCGTCCCCAAACATTGAATTGGTCAGGCAGCAAGTTTGGTTCAGCCATTTTGGCCTACTCGGTTTACCAAAATATCGAACTGCGACTTCCGCAGGAGACTATTGATCGCAGTTTCAATAAAATTTTCGGGCTTCAGCTTGCAAAAGGAACGACGGGCCACTTCAAAACCCGGGCTGCCAAAGCCTATGCTGCGACTTACGAATCGTTGCTCAAGCGACTTCAGGGCGGAGACATGCTCCACTCCGATGAAACGAAGGTCAGTGTGGGTGGCAGCGACGGCTTCGTGTGGGTTCTGGCCAGTTTGGATGAGGTTGCCTACGTTTACACGGAGACTCGAGAGAGCGATTGGGTGCAAAGGTTTCTTAAAGACTTCAAGGGAGTGCTGGTTTCCGATTTCTACGCCGGATACGACGGCATCGAATGTCCCAAGCAAAGGTGCCTCATCCACTTGCTCCGGGACTTGAATGATGAACTACACACGCATCCGTACGACGAGGACCTGAAACGCCTTGGAAAATCTTTTTCAGACTTGGTGAAACCGATGATTGAAACGGTGGATCGTTACGGCCTGAAAGCCCGCTTTCTGAAGAAGCATTTGTCATCCGTTGATCGGTTTTATCGGACCCTCGCCCGAGCAAAACCTGGCAGCGAGGTGTCCGAGAAGTGTAAGCAGCGTTTCGAGCGGAACCGGGAGGAGCTATTCACATTCTTGCGCTACGACGGGGTGCCGTGGAACAACAACAACGCGGAACACGCAATCAAACCTTTTGCGATGCTCCGCCACGTCATCAATGGAGTGACCTCGGCAAAGGGGCTACGCGACTACCTGATTCTTCTCAGCGTTTGCGAAACGTGCAAATACATGGGCGTGGATTTTCTGGATTTTCTCCGTTCGGGCGAGAAGGACGTTCACGCCTTCGCGAAAAGCCGGCGCGGGCGCAAGAGTCGAACGCAAACCAGCCCGCCGAGCGTTTCGCCGCCGAGCGCCACCCCGGACAGCGGCGGCCCATTCTGATCTCGTAGCAGCCGACGTAAGGAGGCTCAAACTACCATCGCCGGAATCGATTGGAGCCTCCTTACGTCGGCTGC
>JBBRBM010000216.1:0-9561 GCA_038205745.1 Verrucomicrobiota bacterium
GTGTCCACGACCAAGTACCGAACCGCCCAGTTCAGATCGTCAAAATAGAAATCTTTCACATGCCCGATGTCGCCGTCGGACGCCCCGAGCTTGTTGCCATATAATTGTTTAATGCTGCGTAACACAAAGCTGCCTTTCTGATTCTCAATTGTCTTTTTGATTGCGAGGCCGGCTGCGGATGGCCATCCAGATGGAACCCGCCACCTTCGCCCCTTTCAGCGCCACAGCCAGCCAGGAAGATTTGGGTCCATTGACCAACGCGCGTCCGGTTCGAAGCGCTGCAATCCCTGTCACGACCAACGCCACCGTGGAAGCGAGGGAACTGATCGACGTCGCGCGCACGGTCAGCGCGCGGATATCGCTGCTCATCGACTGCCAATCCTCGGCCAGTTGGACGCGATTGAGTTCACTTTCAGCGATCAACAGTTCCTTGTGAAACTGGAGCGGGTTTAAGCGAGGCTTGCGTTGAAGCATGCATGGTCCTTTCTCAGTTGATCGAGCGTGGCAGGAAACGATTTCCAGTCCCGTTGCAGAGCGGTGAATCGGCGATACAGGAGCATGGCAGAGGCGCCATAGAGCACCGTTAGCGTGAGGAGAACCCCCACGGGCGAGAACGCCCAAAGCAGCACCACGAGCGCAATCGTCAGCGCGACACCGCCGAGAAAGGCAAACAGTGCCACTCCCAGCGCCAGCAGGATGGCACGCAGGAGGCGCTCGCGCTCCTCCTGCATTTCCACCATCAACAATTCCAACCGGTTTTCACCGATGGTGATCAGCCGCCCTGTGACTCGTTTCGAGGTCGCAGCAAGATCCGCCAGATTGATAGTGGCCTGTTCCATGGCGAAACTATTCGCGGTTGCTGCGTGAGCACCGGCGGGTCACGAGGACTCCGATCAGCACACCCACACCCAATGCGATTCCCATCGCCTGATAGGGATTCTCATGCACTTTTTCGTCCACGACCTTGGCCTTCTCCACCGCTCTTTCGCGCACGCGGCCGTAAATCTCCTTGCCGCTTTCCAGCGCTGCCGCCAGCCGCCGGCGCGCTTCGCCCACCTTTTCTCCCGCCACATCGGCCGTGGCGGCCATCAATGCGCGCGCGTCATCCGCGAGCGTGGTCATGTCGTTGCTGATCTTTACGGTTTGCTTTTCGATATCGCTGTTCATTTGATTTTGAGGATTGTGTTAATTTTTCGACAGGAGCAGCGCCCCACCCCTACTTCAGCGCGGGGCGCGCATCTCTGGCACTACACTGACGGAATGTAGAAAAGGCGGTATGGGGTCTTCACCCCACATACACAATTACACCTCGGCGTCGGGCCCCCTACTCATCTCCCGGCGTAACCCGGGTGGCGGACAGGAAAAATGGCCTTCGATGACAATGGGTAAAACACCCCATAGCGATTACACAGACTGTGATGGAAAGTAAGTTCCGACTATTATGTATCCCACGATTTGCCAATGTTGCGGCGAGAGGATGGAGAGCCTGCATTCAGCAAACCCGAACCTCTGTCTTGGGTGTGAAGAATTGTCGCGTGAGGAAATCACCCCGACTGCTTTTGTCGAAGAGCCGTTATCTCGAGGAAGAGGACTGCCTCCGATTCGTGAAAGCCGCAACTTGAATAACCAGCATTCGGAAGAGAGCGCCTTCCTTGGTTTTCAGGACGATTCAGTCACATCGCGCGTCGCGTAAAAACGCGGCAGCCGTCGCAGACAGGATTTTCACGCATGGGCAATTCACCCCATATCCGCCGCTTGACTGGTTTTGTTCAATGGAGGTCAAGACAGCGTTTCAACTTGGAACGTTGTTGGGGGGCAAATGGGTGGCGGCGGGTTACGTTACTTTCTGAGTGCGTGACCCGCCGTTCTACTTGGGAAACCAATGCGGCGAACAATGATGGCCACCGAAAGGCGGTTGTCGTGCTAACTGAAAGATAAACCATGTTCGCTCAATGGAAGGTGCTGCACCTCGATGCGGTCAAGGCCGACAGCATACTCTTCTGTCGCGCGCTGGAGCAGGAGCGTTTTACAGGTCACTGCGAATCCGTGCGCAGCTTCGACGAAGGAAAAATTTACCTGGAACGCGCGCTCTACACGCCGCAATCGCTCTCCCGTCCGGACATCATCGTCATCAACTGGCATCCCGACTGCGACGCACACGTTCTGGAATTTGTCCGCTGGGTGCGGCTCCAACCGCAGCTTCACGGCACGCCGATCATCGTCTTCACCAAAGCGCCGCTGACTTACGCCGCCCACGAGCACGCAGAACACGAAGGCATAACAGAATTGTTGGTCCGATCGGAATCCTTCGAAGAGCTTCTGCCTCAAGTGCGCGCGCTCCTCGCCCGCTGTGCAAACCGGTCTCTCGCGCGGTAAAGTCAGTTTAGCCCGAACTCCGAAGTTGGAGTGGGTGGCACGGGCGACTCGCCCGCGCCGTCCGGCCCCAGGCCGGACGGAAGGGAAGGCGCGTGGACTTGGTGGGAATGGCACAAAACAATTCGCATGTCCTCCTCCGTTCCGCGCGGCTGGTAGCCGCGCGGCACAGGCGAGTCGCCTGTGCTACCCGGCGGCTGCGCCGCCGCTACATCGGAATTCGGGTGGCTGCACGATCGTTGCCTCGTGGCGGGGCCATCGTGAGCCATGACGTGAAGAAGTTCTTCAGCCTGTTGCTCAAGAAAAACGGTGACGTGCCGGCCTCATCGCCCGCAAACAATCCGTGTGCCTGCGCAACGGCCACCGCACTGATTCATTCGTACGGGTGCAGACCAATTCAAACTGACCAGCACCCCACGCCTTCTCCGGCCGATTTGCGTCGCGGCATGGACTGATCCTCTGCAGTTGTTGCCGACACTGGACATCTGTAGAACCAGCGCGTGCAGTAACGAACGGTCATGTCCAAAGTTTACTTCTATTACTCGGCGATGAACGCAGGGAAGAGCACCGTACTCCTCCAGTCCAGCTACAACTACCAGGAGCGGAGCATGAACACGCTGGTGTTCGCGCCCGCGATGGATACGCGCTCCGGTCCAGGGAAAGTGGCTTCGCGAATCGGCCTTTCTGCGGACGCCCGGGCTTTTGCCCGGGATGAGAATCTCTACGCCATCACCGAGGAGGAGCACGGCAGGCGGGTGCTGTCCTGCGTGCTGGTGGATGAAGCGCAGTTTCTCACCAGGGCGCAGGTGGAACAGCTTACCGACATCGCCGACCGCCTGCGCATCCCGGTGTTGTGCTACGGACTGCGAACCGATTTCCTGGGCAATCTTTTCGAGGGCAGCCTATGGCTGCTCGCCTGGGCGGATAATCTGATCGAGCTGAAAACCATCTGCCACTGTGGTCGCAAAGCCATCATGGTCTTGCGCATGGATGCCAGCGGCGCGCCGGTGAAGAGCGGCGCGCAAGTGGTAATCGGCGGGAACGAACGCTATGTCTCTGTTTGCCGCCGCCATTACAAGGACAGTCAAACCGCGTGGCTGCTGTGATTGGAAGGGACTCGGCTAGTTGCCGCGCGGCGTCAGACCGTTGTCATCGATCAGATGTGCCCGGGCTTTCGTGGAGTGAACACCCCATAGCGCAGCGGCGCGACCTGGGTCAGGCTTCAGGCATGTCAACTAATACAATCATTCTCATCGTCGTTCTGGTGCTCCTGTTTGGCGGCGGCGGCTGGTTCATCTCCAGGCGTCGATAGACTGCCGGCGGCCTGCCCTTCCGGTTCGCGGCCACGAATCAGTAAAATCAATTTCTGGTTCGTGGCACCGGGTGAGTGGGGCACGCACGCGCCCTTCCAGCAACGTGCCTGATTGAGTTCTTCAGGCGAGCAAAGCGCGTGGCCTTGCGCTCACGCTTCAAGCGCCAGTTGGGTGCGGCGATGAATTTCTTCCGGCGAGCCTTCCGCAGACACACACAGCAGCAAATCCTTGCTCTGATAGAACTCCTTGAGCGGCGCCGTGCTCTGCTCGTAAGCGTTCATTCGCACGCGCACGGCTTCGGGCCGGTCATCCTCGCGTACTATGAGCATTCCGCCGCAGTGATCGCACACACCTTCCTTTTTCGGGGCGCGGCTTTGGACATGGAAGACTGCTTTGCAACCCGCACAAGTTCTGCGACCGCTCAGGCGCGACACGATCGTCTCAATGGGCAATTCGTAGCTCAACACCGCATCGAGCTGAACGCCGTTTTCCTGCAAGATTTTGTCGAGGGCTTCGGCTTGCGGGACCGTGCGCGGAAAACCGTCGAGGAGAAAGCCGCCGTAGCAGCGCAGGCATTTGCTCCGCTCGCGAACAAGGTTCAGCACCGTTTCATCCGGGACGAGTTCACCATTGCGCATGTGGTCGAGAGCGACGGCCATGGCCGGGCTGACGTCGCAGGGATCAAGAGTTTTCGCCGCGCGGAAGACATCGCCCGTGGAAAGCTGGCATGCCCCCAGGGATGTCGAAAGCAGTTCGGCTTGGGTGCCCTTGCCCACGCCTGGCGGGCCTAACAGCACCAGCCGATAAATTCGTTCCGGTCGCTCCGGCCGCGTAATGCATTGGACGGTGCTGCCTTTGATCCAGGCTGATCGATCTAATTGTTCCTTCATAAGCTGCCCGTCAAGCAGACGAGCGTTGCGACCACTTTCGCCTCTCCTGTCGGTTACGCATTGATGCCGGTCAACCAACGGAATGAACAATCACAAAGTCCTGTCAAATCGTCCGGCAACCCGTGATCTCATCGCAATGAGAACGATGATGCCGGCGAAAAGAGAGATCTTTTCCATATTCGTTTGGTATCGCTTTCTGGAGAGACATTACGCCCTGTGCAGGAGAAGTCGCGATGGGGCGTAACCTTACGCAGAAAGCGCTTCAGCCCGAATTCCGAAGTAGCGGCGGCGCAGCGGCCGGGTGGCACAGGCAACCTGCCTGTGCCGCGCGGCTACCAGCCGCGCGGAACGGAGGAGGACATGCGCATTGTTTTGTGCCGTCCCACCAAGTCCACGCGCCTTCCCTTCCGTCCGGCCAGTGGCCCGACGGCACGGGCGAGTCGCCCGTGCCACCCACTCCAACTTCGGAATTCGGATTCAGTCCTCACCTCTGAAAAGAAATGGGAGCTGGTTGGGGCCGGGCGAAGCTCGTGATACGCAACGCGTCTTCACTGATGTTCCCGCCTGATCTCCAGGACGCGCCAGGCAATGACGATGGCGCGTGCGCCTGTTCAACGCCGCCGGTTCATCGTCCCTGATAATCGCGCGGGTTGCGCAGCCGATCGAGGCGTTCGGCTTCGTTGACCTTGCGCTCGTGCGCTTCGGTTCTTAGCAGGGCCCGCCGGGCATTGGTGGCTTCGGAAAGAAACAGTCGCCCGAGCTTCTCCAGCACACGGCGCGAGTTGGAAAGAAATTGATTCATGCTGATGTTACTCAGTTCCCCGGACTTTGATGTCTGCCTTATGATTCCCGGCCCTAAACGATGGTGAACTGGACACTGCTTTCGATGATGCCCGCTGAGACGGCGTAACGGGTCAATCCGGCGGTGTCATGGATGCTCAATTTCTGCATGAGACGCTGGCGATGCTTCTCGACCGTCTTGATGCTGATGCCAAGTTCGAAAGCGGTTTCCTTGTTCGCTTTGCCTTCGGCAATGAGTTGCAGCACTTCCATCTCGCGCGAGCTCAGGGCGGCACCGCGCTTTTTGGTCAGACCCTTTTGCGGCGATGACTTCGAATACTGATGCTTGATGTGCTTGCCGATGGATGGGCTGAAAAAGGTGTTCCCTTTATGGACTTCGCGAATCGCTTCACACAAAGCGTGCGAGGAGGATTGTTTGATCAGGTATCCCACAGCACCCGCCGCATTCGCCTGCTCCACGTAGGCGTCATCGGCGTGGGCGGAGAGCATGATCACCTTGGTGTTGGGAAGCGCCGCGGTGATTTGTCGCGTGGCTTCCAGGCCATTGAGCTGCGGCATGGCGATGTCCATCACGACGACGTCGGGGCGAAGCTTCTTCGCCAGTTGCACCGCCTGGCGGCCGTTGTCCGCTTCGTCAACAATCTCGATGTCGCGTTCGCTCTTGAGCAATCCGCGAAATCCTTCCCGGACGATCATGTGATCCTCCGCCAGCAGTACGGTTATTTTTTTCATGGCTTTTTTGCGGCGGCTTCCAAGGCTTCGCGATGCGAAATGGGCAGGCGAATCTTTGGCTTGGAAGCCATTTTTGTTTTTGTCGTCGTCACCAGAACTCCGGCCACACCTTGCCCGGCAAAGTGATAGGCCGGTTCGAAAGTCATTTTTCTGTCGCCCGACATAAACCACAGCTTGAGTCTGCCCCGATCAGAATTGGCCGGCGTGGCGGTGGCGTCGATGTGGCGGACCTTGCCGCCCTTGCCGTTGGTGGTGGCGGTGCCAACGATGGCCGCGACCTTTCCATTGCTGACTCTGGCGATGGATTCATCTGAAACGGTGATGGCCAGTCTGCCCTTTTCGTTTTTGAAGAAGTAGGGAGACACCTCGATCCTGTAATCGCCTGAGTAAATGTCGTTCGTTCGTTGAAGTGGGCCAATGGTCAAAGTGGCTTTGCCTGCGGCGATCGGCATGGAACTGGGATCGATCAGGAGAATGCGATTCGCCAAGGCAGGGTTGGTCGCAGGGGATGCGGCAATGGCGCTGGCCCAGAGGTGGGCGAGCAGCGCCAGCACGAAGATGATTCGTTTCATGGGCCTTTTTCGTTCAGGCAGGTTTTTGAATTCAATCTCACCCACGGCTCTCTCATTAGCACCGGGCTTTAGCCCGGTGACCGAAACGCCGGAGAACAATTGAGGCGCTTCAGCGGCTTCCCACTCCTTCGAGAAAGCCGTTGAAACGGCTGGAGTCATCCAGCCGCGATTCAACACCGGGCTGAAGCCCGGTGCTAATGAGAGGATGATATTTTGTGTTGATGACATTTTGAAATTACTCCCTGGCTCGGACAAACTCGGTCAGCGGCGTTTCGGCCCCCCCCCCCGCGCACTTTGCACGAGTGGAATCTGTGCTTCGATCGTGGTGCCTTTGCCCGGAGCAGATTTGAGGCTCAGAGCACCGCCCACCGAGGCTACTCGCTCACGCATGTTGAGCAGACCAAAGCTTTCTTTTCCTTTTCGGCTGGCCGGATGAGGAACCGGGTCGAATCCAATCCCGTCGTCCTGGATCGCCAACTTCACGAAGGCACCGCGCTGCGTCAGGCACACGGTCACGTGGCGGGCGCGGGCGTGCCGCTCCACGTTCTTCAAGGATTCCTGGAGGATGCGGTAGAGGGCCAGCTCGGCCTCGGCGGACAGCCGCACGGTCAACGACACGCAGGTAACCTTGAGGGACACGCCGGTGCGTGCCGCGAACTCCGCGCTGTCACTGCGCAGTACGGGGACCAGACCCAGGTGGTCCAAAACGCTGGGCCGCAGATTACCCGAGATGCGCTCCACTTCTTCGACCGTCTGGCCGAGCATGTCGCGGAGTTTCAGCGCCTCTCTCCGGGCTGGCGCGGCATGCGCCGAAAGTTTATCCGCCAGCACCTGACTGCGAACGAGGATGGCGCAGAGAAGCTGGGTAATGTTGTCGTGTAATTCGAGGGCCACGCGCCCGCGCTCCGTTTCCTGCACTTGCACCAGACGGTGCGACAAGCCCCGCAACTGTTCCTCATTCCGCCGGGTTTCTGTCATGTCCGTCACCACCATGCCGACGGTCGTGATGTTGGAACCATCCCTGGCCAGCGGACGGATCGAGATGAGCACGGGGATTTGCGAACCGCCGACGGCGTTCAAGAGCACCTGAAGTTTGTCACCGGCTTTGTCGGCGCGTTTCAGAAGCGCCCGCAGGTTTGGCTGGTCGGCGGCGGAGAGAAAACGGCGGAAGGAAGTGCCTGTCACCTGCTCCAGCGGGCATTTGACCATTTTGGCGAAGCACTGGTTGGCGTAGAGAATCGTCTTGTCCGCCGTCAGCGTCAGCGCGCCTTCGTTCATGGATTCGATAAGGAAACGGTAGGCGTCACAGGCTCCGTCCAGCGTGAATACATGCCGGTTTTTTTTGCCGCTTCCCAACATCGTATCTACTTCACCGCTGCGGATGGCGCGGAGCGTTTCCTCGGCTTCGGCCAGACGGGCGCGGAGTCCGGCGGTTTGGCCGGGCTTCGCCGCGCCGTGGTCCCGCAGTCTGGGTGGCACGGGCGACCCGCCCGTCCCGTCCGGCCACTGGCCGGACGGAATGGGAGGCAGTCCCTTTGGCCGTGACCGCGCGCGTAGTTTTCCAACGCTTCCTCCCGTTCCGAGCGGCGGGTCGCCGCTCGGGACCGGCGGGTCGCCTGTGCTACCCGGCGGCGTGGCCGCCGCTTTTTTTGAGTTCGTTTTCAAAGTGCGACTTTAACTTTCGTGCTCAAGTCCAACTGGACGAAGAGTCCGGTGATGTTCGCCAGGTTGCCGATGAACCGGCGCACCGGCTTGGGAAATTCCATGATGAGCGTCGGCGTGGCCACGATCTGGTTCGCGCGCGCCAGTCCGGGCTGCTGATAGATGTCGATCACTTCCAGGTCGCAGACGCCTTTCAGTTCTGCTTCGCACAATTGCGTGACGCGCAGGACGGCCTGGCGCGAGCGGGCCGTGGCCCCCGCCACGAACAGGCGCAGTACGTAATTATCCTTGGACCGGGTGGTCAGCGATTTCGCGTCGGTCTTGCCAGGAGCGCGGGCGTCCCGCCCGCCGGGCGCGCGCTTCGACCCGCCGCCGGGCGGGACGCCCGCGCTCCGGCGGGTGGTGTGCGCCCTCTTGGCAGTGCGGCGGGTTTGGTTGGTTTTCAAGCTCATAAGTCTTGGTTAATCCGCCGCGCGCAAATCCAAACCGACGAGCACGTGCTCGGTATTGGAAAGGGTGCCGATGATAGTGCGCACGGGCTTGGGCAATTTGCGCACCACCGTCGGGGTCGCCAGGATTTGGTCGCCCTTGGCCAACTGCGGTTGCTTCAACAGGTCAATCACCGTGATGCGATAGCGGCCTTTGAGATGCGTTTCGCAAAACTTCTTCAGGTTCGCGAACGCCGCCACCGATTTCGTCGTCGTGCCCATCACGTAAAGGCGCAGTTGCCAGAGTTGCGGGGCGCCGCGCGGCGCGCAGCGCTTGGGTAGCACAGGCGACCCGCCTGTGCCGCGCGGCGACCCGCCGCTCGGAACGGAGAGACGCGTTGACCTTTTTTTTGCGCCCTCGTGCCCGGAGCGATCACTTATCCTTCCGTCCGGCCAGTGGCCGGACGGCACGGGCGGGTCGCCCGTGCCACCCATTTCCGCGGCCGCGCGCTGTTTCACCGTTTTGGTTTTCATCAATTTTTCTTCTCCGGTGTGGGTTTGCTCCGCGTGCTGGCCGTCAACTTGACATCCGCCTGGCGCAAGTGGCCTGATGCGGCCTGATCGTTGGTCAGCATGAGCGTGCTGGTTCCGACTTGTTCGGCAATGCGCCGCAGTTCCACCGCTTCGGCTTCGTGATCGGAACGCAACCCGCTGATTTGCCGTTCGAGCGCCGCGCGTTTGCGCTCCACTTCGCGCTTGAGCCGGGCCGCTTCCTGCTGGTTGGTGAGCA
>JBBRBM010000217.1:0-9485 GCA_038205745.1 Verrucomicrobiota bacterium
GCCGCCAGCCCGCCCTGACGCGGGAGCATAGGACGCGGATTGGATTTGAACTTCAGCCAGGCGCGAGCGCTTACATTTCACGCCTCCAACGCTGCCGCAATCCCCACCTTCCGCCTAGCTGGTTTGGCCGGACGGATACAGTCCATCGTGGCAGCCTGGCAGGCCGGTGCGATCAGTCGCGACACGATGACGGATTTGTTCCGGCGCGGCGAAGTGTTGCCGGAGGGGCGGACGAATCAGGAGGAGGTGAAACTGGTCGGTGCGCAGGACAGTCCTGCCGTGGCACCGCCCGCCGCTAAAACTTCACCTTGAAGCCGTCAGACTTGAGAAAGTCACTTTAGTGGTGCCGGATGTTGCTTGCGTGCTTTTCTTCGCAACAGAAAGGTGGCGGCACCAACAAGACCGAGCAAGGCCCAGGTGCTGGGTTCAGGCACGGGTGCGCCGTAGAAGTCCAGGGAATAGTCCAGCCTCTTGAAGTATCTATCCTCCATCCCATCGTAGTAGTCGTAAAAACTGTTCACGCGGAAACCGATTTGCGTGATGTCGTAGCCGGCAAAGTCCGGCGCAAGGGCGGAGCGTCCGAGGTAAAGTTGCTCCAGCCCCAACTCCCACGAAGAGGGGTCTGGTGATTGAAACCGAATGTAATTGTTCACGCCATCCGTGAGTCCAGCGACAAAACCGCCAAATCCGGGTTCGTTCAAGGCGTTGGCGAAAAAGGTGCGCCCCGTGTCATTAGTGAAAAGGTTCATGGTGAAAATTCTCGATACAGGATTCAAACTTGGCGCTGTTGATGAGCCTGGGGCAGGCACATGGTCGAAGGCAATCTGCCAGCTTTCCCGTGGTTGGGCGCCTATCGGGCCGCTAATTGAAACACCGTGATTTGTACTCCAACGGAGTCCTTGGGCTTGAGCGCCAAAGGACCAAAGCAAAACGAGAGAAAGCGTGGCGAGTAATTTGTTGGAACTCATATCGTAATCCTTCTGTTTATGGGTTTGGCGTGACCGTCAGGCTGGAGAACGTCACCTTCGCGGTGCCGCTGTTAGTAGGTGCCTTTGGATAGTAGCACCCAGCCTTGAAATACAGGGTCACATTCGTACTCCCCCAACCCGGGTCGTACGGAGGCTGTGTCATGTTGATGTTTTTAGGTGTGTCGCTGTTGACGGTGGCGTTGAGCGTGACGTTAGTTCCATCCCAGACCATTTGGAGCGTATAGTTGATGGTTTCGCCCAGCGGCACAGGAGTGGGAAAATCGTATTGCTGGTCTGCGATTTTGTCGTAGGGATTGTACTTTGCCGTCACCGTGAGCACCCCGTTGCTTGGATTGTAACTGAGAATCACCGCTGGCACCGCGCCGGTGTCGTTGGTAGCAATCGGCGTCTTGGCATGAATCTGCCCGATGACCACCTTGTTGGTGCCACCGAGCACTTTGCAGGAGGCTTGGAGCGTGTGGGTTCCGCCTTCTGAGTTCGGTGCCCAGTTGTGCTGATCTCCGTTCGCCAAGGTCTCGCGCAGCTCACTGCGGGGGCTGTTGCTGCTGGTGTCGGTGTCCGCGCCGTTCCACGGCGCTTCAAAGTCCATGCTGTTGCTGGCACCCCGGTAAAAATACTTTTTCGTGCAGTCCACAAACTGGAAGCCGGCCACCAACGGCGCATGCTCGACGACGTGCGGAGGGTCGTTGGGTACCAACTGGCCGGCGTCATTGACCGGCAGCATGAGTTCCCAGTTGAAATTGGTGGACAGCCAGCCGGGCGGCAAGGCGTTGAATTGCGCCGTGATTTCCCCCGCCGTCAACTCGCGGTTCCAGAAGGCAATCTGGTCCAGTGCCCCGTTGCCCGGACTGCGGAAGGTGGGCCAGGAGCCGTCGTTATTGCGCCGGCAGCCGAGGCACACCGTGTTGGTGCTTCCGACCACCGCCGTGTCCGGGATGTTGGTGGAATCGGAGGTGAACGTGCCGCCGGCGCGCCCGAGATACCAGGTGACCTCGGCTCCGTTGGTGCTGGGGCGTGTCTCATCCCAGGTAATGGCCAGATAATACCACGCCCCGTAGGCGATGGAGTTCGACTGGAGAATCACATTCGTCCGGCCGCCGATTTGCAGTCTCAACCCCTCAGCATCGAAATACGCAGCGAACTCGTTGGTGCTCGGCGCTGCCCGCTGGCTAAACAGATAACGCTTGGACGTCGCGGCACCGGTCAACGAGCGGAACAGCAGGCTGACCGAGCCCTGGTCGTTACCAGTCCCGCCGCTGATCACGTCGCGCACCGTCTCAAGCCCATTGGTGCTGTCGTCAAAAACGAATGCGCCGTAGGCCTTGTCGAAAAGGTCGGCGGTGAAGGAGCCGGTCGTGGACATGGGCGAGGTCGGGATCACTAAAGCGACGCCGCCGCGCGCATCGGCCAAACTGGCCGCGTCGGGAGTCGGGCTGGTGCCGTTGAGCTTGAACCAGGCGTAGGGGTTTTGACTCTGAATTCTTGCTTCATAGATGTCTCCTGGACATTCGGCAGTGTTGGGACTCAACCCATTTGCAATTTCCCAAGCATCACTCAACCCATCATTATCACTGTCAATGTCGTCCCAAGTGTTTGTCCCCGTGTGGCTGACCAGGTTTTCGTAGGCGTCGGTCAGGCCATCATTGTCGCTATCCTGCATCGTGCCCAGTTGAAAGTACCGCTCGCACCAATTCGTCTGACCCCAGGAAAAATTTGTCGCGCCTCCGCGAGCGCGCGTCAACCATGACCAGTTGGTCCGGCTCAGCGCGGCAGGCGCCAGTTCCGCCATGTTCGTGGTGCCGAACACGTCATAACTGGCGCTGGTAGTCGCAGTTAAAATCGTGAGTGCCATTCAAGGATTGGTCGTTTGCGCAATGGCGATGTTCGTGGAGGTAAAAGAGCGATAGTCCACCGTGAAGTTGGTCAGGCTGTTGCAAGTGCAGTTGGTGTCTCCGCCTCCGCCCCCGCCTCCGCCCGGCGGTGGCGGCAGTTCGTCCAACATTGCCATCATGCCGCCTTCCTGCATGTTTTGCAGCAATGCCGAATCGTCCACGTAATACGCGCCATTGAAGGACCAGATGGGCAAGACACCGTGCGACGGGTCAAAAGGGTAAGGCGCCGACGGAATGCCTGAGAGCCAGTAAAAGGTGCCGAAGGGGGGTGCATTGGTCACTAGCGTCGGTGACATTTTCTGCGCGTCCAGGCGGGAAACGGAGACGATAATGAACAACAGGCAAAGTGGCAACAGCCGTGCGGGCAACGGCCTGGGGTTGGGCCTTTTCATGCATAATTATTCGTGCAGCATTTTGTGATGCGCGCATTACCGGGATTGTGATTCACCAACCGGGAATTGATGAGATGGTTCGGTGCTTGAAATTGACGGCTGCGACGGATCTTGCTTGCTTCCCGTAGCCGAAACTTCTTCGCGCAATCCATCTCCACCCGGAACCCGTCAAGCGTGCTTGTGTAACATCTAATGTGATGTCGCGCGGAGAAATGTGACGAGGCGCGTCGAAGCGCGAACAAAATGAGCGCTTTCTCCCGACCATAAACAGTTCTCCTCAACGCCCGTGCTAAATGATGAGCGCGACGAAAAACGCGCACTCATTATGGCACTGAAATTCAAACTTAAGTCGAAGGACGAAGTCCCGGCTGAACACCAATCTCTCTACACCGAACGCGACGGCGCCTGGCTGCTCGATGTGGATGGCGCGGTCGAGAAAGCGAAGCTCGATGAGTTTCGCACTAACAACTTGGCACTCGCCAAAGAGCGAGATGAGATGAAGCAACGCTTCGACGGAATTGATCCCGAGGAAGCACGCGCAGTGCTCGCCGATCGAGCGAAGCTGGAGCAGGAGAAGCAGCTTAAAGCGGGCGAAGTTGAGAAGGTCGTCGAAGGCCGCATCAAGGCGGTGAAGGCTGATTTGGAGAAGCAGGTTGGCAATCTCACGACTGAGCGCGACTCGCTCAACGCACGGCTCACTGCGATCCAGATTGATCAGGGCGTCATCACCGTCGCGACGAAGCGTGGACTTCGCCCGAGCGCCATCACTGACATCACGGCTCGTGCCCGAATCGTCTTCAAATTGGTGAACGGCGCACCGGCTGCGTTCGAAGCGGATGGTAAATCGGTTCGTTACGGACGAGACGGTCTGACGCCAATGACTTTGGAGGAGTGGGTGGATACGCAAGTGTCCGAAGCTCCTCATCTCTTCGAATCCAATGCTGGCGGCGGTGCTGCCAGCAACGCTGCCGGTGGTGGCGCTGGATCGCGTCCGCAAGGCCTCCAAAAGAATCCATACCGCAAGGACACTTGGAATCTCACCGAGCAAATGCGGCTGCAGAAGAGTGATCCACAAATGGCCGCGCGATTGAAGGCCGCGGCTTAACGCACTTGCGTGCGGGCCAATGCGCTGCGCGCGCGGAAACATCACACACAACAAACAACAGTAGGAAACGTTTATGGCAAAGACAGCAGTGGCGGACATCATCATCCCCACAGAGTTTGAAAAATACGCGATCGAGCGCACCGCGGAACTGAGTGCGTTCGGCGAATGCGGCATCGTCGAGAGCGCGCCTGAGTTTAATGCGCTGGCGGCGGGTGGCGGTCGCGAAGTGAAGATGCCGTTCTGGAAAGACCTTACGGCAGCGCGTCAGCTTCTCAGCGACGCGGCTTCACTTGCAGTGAACAAGATCGCTGCCGATCAGGACATCGCGCGCATTCACAACGATGCGCAAGTCTGGTCGGTCAATCATCTCGCGAAAGTCATTTCCGGCGACGATCCCATGCAGGCCATCGTGGACCTGGTCGCCGCTTACTGGGCACGCACTGACGAAGGTCTGATCGTGTCGTGCCTGAAGGGCATGTTCGGCGCGGCGTCGCTCGCTGGCAATCTGCTCTCGATCAAGAGCGAGACGATTGCGGGCCAGAGCGCGAGCACTCGGCTCAACGGTGCGACGTTCGTTGATGCGACCCAGAAGCTTGGTGATCGCGGTGATCGCCTCACGGCGGTTGCGGTGCATTCGGCTACGGAGGCTGCGCTGCGCAAACTCGATCTGATCGACTTCGTTCCGGACAGCGAGGGGAAGATGACGATCAAGACGTTTCAGGGCCGGCGCGTGATCGTGGATGACAATCTTCCGCTTCGCGCGGGCACAACCGACGGCACCGTTTACACCTCGTTTCTGTTCGGTCCCGGCGCTTTTGGACGCGGCACGGCACCGCTCGATGGTGAACCCCTGCAAGGTGGTCTCGGCACTGAAGGTGTCGAGCTTGCTCGCATCCCATTGGACAGCGACACCGTGTTGATCAATCGGCGTCGTTACATTCTGCATCCGCGTGGCGTGAAGTTTACCAGCGCGAGCGTGGCCGCTGATTCGCCCACAAATGCGGAACTGGAGAACCAGGCGAACTGGGTTCGGGTTTGGGAAAACAAGAACGTCCGCATTGTCGCCATCGAACACAACTGACTTGCGTCAGGGCCAATGGCCGCTCCCTTCGGGGGGGGCGGCGCTGGCGCACGAATCAACAACCTCCACTTATTATGGGCAAAGAAATTCCACGCAGTTTTGAAAAGCTTCGCTTCGGCGAGTCGCTGAATCTGAAAGGTCGAGGGTTTACCAACGTCGCTTCGCTGACGGCGGCTGGCATCACACCGGCCAAAAACCCTGGGGCTGTCATCTACCTCAGCACCGGCGGCACGGGCTCCGTGCCGTGCCTCGTCATCAGTGACGGCACGAACTGGAAGCAAATCGCCATCGGCGCAAACGCGATTTAACACCATGGAAAAGCTTCATCCAATTGTGCGGCGCGTGCGCCGGCCTCTGTTGCCGGTGGAAGAATCGGTGTCTCGCGAAGAGGCGAAGGAAGCGAAGGTGAAGTCACCTCTGCCTGATCTGGAACCAAGCGAGCACGAGCCGAAGCAAGCTGACGCCGCCGCTGTTGAGCAACCGCAACAGACTCATGCCGCCGCTCCCGAGAACTAATCGTGTGCCGCGCATCGGCACGCTCGCCGCACAACGTCCGGCGTGGGCTTATTACCTGCGCCGGCGTCGTGGGCCGACTGCTGCGTCGCCACTGTTCGAAGAGTTCGTGTTGTCGAACTTTAGCGCGAACCTGCTCGGTTACTGGAAGCTTGGTGAATCCGTTGGTGCTGCGACCGCAGTGGACTCAAGCGGACGCGGGATCAACGGCGCTGTCACGGCGGTGACGTTTGGTCAGACCGGCATTCCCAACTCCGCACTGACGTGTGGCCAGTTCGGCACGGGGAAGCGAGTTCGCCTGGAACAAACGAACACGCCGCCGCCACTCGGCACGCCGCGCTTCACGATCCTGTGTTGGTTCAAGCGCAGCGGCGCGGGCACGACGATCAACTCCGGCACCGGAGGCATCGCGGCAATCGAACCGCTCGTGACCAAGGGCATGGCCGAAGCTGAAGGCGCGAACAAGGACGCCAATTGGATTCTTGGTCTGACGAACTCCGGCGGCATGAAGCTGTGCGCCGATTTCGAGGACAACGATTCAGGCCCGAATCATCCGGTCACCGGCGCAATCCCGATCACGGACAACGCGTGGCATCTGGGCGTCGTCACTTACGACGGCACGTTGTTGCGGTTGTATGTCGATGGACAAGCGGACAGTTTCGTTTCTCCTGGCACGACACCGGAAAAGGATTCGCTGCAATACGCGTGCATCGGCTGTGCGATGACGAGCGCCGCCGTCGCGAATGGTGCTTTCAACGGCCTCCTCGCGCATGTGGCGGTGTGGAGCGAAGCGCTCAGCGCGCAGAACATTTTGGATATCTACAACAATGGCGCCGCCGTCGTCAGCGTTCCTCTTGCACCTCTCAGTCTGATTTACGGCGCGAACGATAATGCCATCGTTCACGGGACGAACTTCGCCAACTGGACTGTTGATGCCGGAACCACGAAGGACACGGTTGGTATCAAGTTGGTTCAAAACGGCACGAGTGAGTTCGCGCAAGCCAGCATCAGCGGCCTCGCGCCAAACACGAGTTACTGGTGCAAGTGCGTCATTGATTCCAAGTCTGCGGGCGCGAATGGGAACCTGCGCGTCATCGCGAGTGGCAGCAATTTTAGCGCAGTTGGAGGCGGTGACTTCGATGTGAGTGCTGCGTTGGGCGCGAGTTGCTTTCAACTGAAAACGGATGCGAGCGCGGGGCCGCATCTGCTGCTGACCGACACGAGGAACATCATCTTCATGGGCGATGGCGCTGACGGGACCACCACTTACGCCGGTGCGAATGACACGCTGAAGAACGCTATCATCGCGGCGGGTGGAAAGATTTACGCGTGCGATGGCAATCACGATTGGGACGGGACGAACGAGACGACCTTTGCCACTTACTACGATCTCTCCAGCAACAACAACGTGGGCAAGTTCTATTACTCCGTCGTGCTCGGCGAGATGGAGTTTTTCGTCATCAACGACAATCCCGAGGACACGGAAAATACCGGTGGCATCAACGCCACGGCGGCAAACTTCCAGGCGTCCACGATGGGTCAATGGATCGTGAACAAGATCGCCGCGTCCACGGCGCGCTGGAAGATCGTCGTCCTCCATCACCCCGCGTATTCATCGAGCAGTGCCAACAGCGGCTACGCGTCGAACCGTTGGGGTTGGTCCGGGTTGGGCGTTCATTTGGTGTTGCAATCGCACAACCACGGCATTGAGCGGATCAACACGGACGGCATCTACTTCTTCACCTGCGCCATGGGCGGCGGCGCGCATCACGGTTGGAGCACGAAACTCGCGGAAACGGAGTTCCGCGTCGAAAGCGCTTCGACCTACGGCTACCTGAAGCTCCACGACGGCGCGAACGAGCTGGTGCTCGAATATTTCGACACCGCTCAACTCCTCCTCGATCGCGTGAAGATTTTGAGGAACTGACCATGGCACTCGCACTCATCAAGGAAGATGGCACGGGTCGCGCAGACGCGAACAGTTACGCGGACGTGGCGGAAGGTGATGCGTTCCACGAAGCGCATCTCTACGCGACGGATTGGACTGGCGCGAGCACGCCGACGAAGACTGCTGCTCTCGTCTTCGCAACGCGTCTCATTGATGCGCATTACCAGTTCCGCGGGTTCAAAGCACACGACGCGCAGGCTCTGCAATGGCCGCGCGAGTTCGCCCGCGATGACGATGCACTGCGCGGGTCGGGCCTGGGTGGACTGATTTCCCGCGACGAGTATTTCAACAGCAACATCGTTCCCAAACTCCTGCACGACGCGACGATTGAAACCTCGCGCGAACTGATCAAAGCCAATCGCACCGATGATCCTGACGGCGAGGGCATCGCCTCGATGTCCATCAGCGGCGTGCTGAGCATGACGTTCAACAAGAGTGATCGGATGCCCGTCATCCCGCATGTCGCGCAAGCGATACTTTCCAAGCTCGGCGACTACCTCAACCGCGTGAGCGGTGCCGTGAAGTTGGTGCGCACATGAGCCTGAACCTTCCAATGTTGACGAAGCGTGCCGTGGCCGCAGTGTTCCGGCTCGGTCCGCCATTGGTGCGCGATGGTGTGTTCGTTCGTCCGCAGTCCAACGCCTCGTCTGAAGTGATCGCGAGTTGCAAAGTCATCGGCACGCACGTCGTGTCCGGCTTTTACCTCGGCCTCGCGCCAGTCACGCCCGGCACGGAAAACTTGATGATCCGAGCGAGCGAGTTGGTAGCGGTCGCTTCTCCGGGAGCTGGCGATTACTTCGTCGAGAACACCAGTGGACTGCGTCGCAACGTTCAAGCGTCGCGCATGGATCCGTCCGGCGAGTTCTACGTGTTCCAATGCGTGCGCTCCACCGATGAAGACTGGGGCGACCTCGCTGCTCACACCGTCTCCGAAGATTTTGGCGACCTCATGCCGGCAACGGCTTTTGAGGATCGCTTGTCCCTCAACTGAAAGGATGTATGCCCAAACAAGTTCGACTCCGCCGCGGCACGAAAGCGCAACACAGCACGTTCACTGGCGCTGATGGTGAACTCACGTGCGACACCACAAAGAAAGTTCTGGTGCTTCACGATGGCGTGACGCCCGGCGGCAAGGCCGTCGATGGTTTTGTCCAACTCGATCCCGGCAATGCTCTGGCGATTCAAACGATCAAGAGCAGCGTCTCGATCGCGGGCGGCGATGACAACAACCTGGGCTTCGGTGTGGTGAAAGCCGCGGCATTCAATGACGTCACGATCAACGAGACACTCGCGCTGAAACGTTTGCGGATGCTGCAGGAGGCGTTGCTCTTCGCCAGCAACACGGTCCTGAACTTCGGCACGTTCTCTTCGAAACGCATCACGCTGACAGGTGACATTGCGTTCTCGGCCGTGGGTGCGTTCTACGGTTCCACGATGACGGTGCGCATCACCTGCGATGCGACACTGCGCAACTTGAACTGGCCGGCGGGTTGGAAATTCGTCGGTGCTGCCGCTCCTGCGTCCATCGCCGCGAACAAAACCGCGCTGCTGCAACTCTGGGCCTT
>JBBRBM010000218.1:0-9311 GCA_038205745.1 Verrucomicrobiota bacterium
GTTGTAACCGCCCCAACGACGCAACTATCTCATCCCCCGCCCTGTTTATGCGAGAGGTGGCATCTCGGGGACGTGACCGGCCGCGCTCCGTTCGAAACGAAATTGGTGCTTCATGTGATCACTTCGTGCTCTGCGTTCGACGTTCGGCATTGGACGTTCGACTCTTCTTCACGCGCATCGCCCAGACAGGATGCTCGTCGATGAGGTTCGGGTAAATGCCTGAAACTTTTTCCGGATCGTAGAAGAGAATCCCCTTTTCGAAGTAGAGCGGCACGATGGGGAGTTCTTCCAGCACGAGGACCGTTTCCGCCTGGCGCATGAGTTCGGCGCGTTTGGCTTTGTCCACCTGTGAGTTCGCTTCGCGCATCAGTGCGTCGTAGCGAGGGCTGGCCCAGCCGGTTCGGTTGTTGCCATTCCGCTCCATGAACAGGTCGAGAAATGTATTCGGATCCTTGTAATCGCCGATCCAACTGCTGTGCGAGAGGTCGTAATTCGTCTGCGACTGTTGACGGAGAAACACTTTCCACTCGATCGGCTGAAGCTCCATGCGAATCCCCAGTTCGCGCTCGAACATCTCCTTGAGTTCCACGGCGACCTGCTCCGTCTGGGCAGTGCCCGGCGTGAGAAAACGAAAGAGTGGAAACCCTTTGCCGCCGGGAAATCCTGCTTCCGCAAGAAGCTTGCGCGCAGATTCGGGATCGTAGCCGACACCTTGTGGCGGCTCGTATCCCGGAATACCGGGCGGCGTCAGATGCGTCGCCGTCGACTCGCCCCCGCGCGTGATGCGCTCGACGATGCGGCGCTTGTCCACGGCCATGGCGAGAGCTTTGCGCACGCGCGGATCGCCGAAGGGTTTCCGCGTCACGTTGTAACGAAAGAAGAACGTCGCGAGCACATTGAAGCCGTGCGTGTAGGGCTTCTGGCGCAGCACGTCGATCAGTTCGGCCGGCACGCGGCGCTTGTCGAAAATCACGTCGCCGTCGCCACGCAGGAATGTGTTGATGTTCAGTGTGGGCTGGTGGAACGGGAGCCAATCCACGACATCAAGCTGCACTTCAGCGGCGTTCCAATAGTGCGGATTCTTCCGCATCCGAATCCGGTCATTGACGCGCCACGATTCGAGAATGAACGGTCCGCTGAAGGGAACACCGGGAGCGCGCACCCAACGGTCGCCAAGTTTCTTAATCGACTCGGTGGGCACCACCGCCAGCGTTCGGAACGCGCACAGATCTGGAAAGAACGCGGTCGGAGCGACCAGGTGGACAACCAGCGTGCGATCATCAGTCGCCTTCACGGCGACGTCCTCGGCGGTGTAGCGTTTGCCCGTCGCGGCATTGGTTTTGCCGGTGCAGTACGCCTCCGCATTGCGAATGTAGAAGAGTTGGCCGGCGTAATCCGCCGCAGTTTCCGGCGCGAGCGCGCGGCGCCAGGACTGCACGAAATCTTCCGCGGTGATTCGTTCGCCGGTGGACCACAGGGCATTCGTGCGCAGGTGGAACGTGTAGGTGATTCCGTCCGGCGAAACTTCGTGGCGTTCGGCAATCGCGGGAATGGGGTCGCCGGTTTTTGCGTCGAACTGAAGCAAGCCTTCGAAAAGCGAACCCGAGACGCGGCCATCAGGCTGGCCGGTGACGATGTGTGGGTCGATCGTCTCAGGTTCCGCGCCATTCAACAGGATGAGATCAGCGCGCTGATCGCGAGTTCCACAACCAACGAGAATCACCGCCGCAACCGCCGCGAGAATATTCGCGCAGGAAAGAAAGCGAAACGCCCTCTTCCATTGAAAGAGGGCGTTCGCGAAAGCGCTCATTGCTGGCGCGTAAAACTTACTTGGCCGGTGCGGGCGCTGGCGTGGCCGGCTTCTCGATCGCATTTGCGGGCGGGTTTGCCGGAGTCGTCGGCGGCGGTTGCAAGTTGATTGCCGGAGCCGCTTGCGGAGTCGCCGCCGGTGGCGGCGTGTTCGCCGGTGCCGTGGTCGGCGGTGGCGTCGTGGCGGGTGCCTGCTGCATCAACTTCTGCAAGTTCGAACCACCCGATGAACTGGCGCGGTAATTCGAGAGAACCGTCAGCAGAACCGCGAGCGCGAAGAAAATTCCCGCCGCCCACTTCGTCATCTTCGTGAGTGCGTTGCCAGAACCCGCGCCGAACAACGCATCGGTCGCTGCGCCGCCGAAGGCCTGGCCCATGCCGGCTTCCTTCTTGGGCAATTGCACGAGCACAAGGAGAATGAGCAGCGCGCAATCGAGCACCATCACGACGGTCAACAGACCAATAGAAAATCCGAGCATACTGTTACTGAATTGAGTTCTTGACGATGTCCGCGAAGCTTCGCACTTCGAGCGCGGCGCCGCCCACGAGAGCGCCATCCACGTCCGGCAGCGCCATTAGTTCCTTGGCGTTCGCCGGTTTGACGCTGCCACCATATTGGATGCGCACCTTGCGGGCAACGTTCTCATCAAACATTTTCGCAATCACGCCACGGATGAACGCATGCGCGTCCTGGGCCTGCTGCGCGCTGGCAGTCTTGCCAGTGCCAATCGCCCATACCGGCTCATACGCCACGACCGTCTCAACCATCTGCTCTTTGGTAAGGCCCTCGAGCGAACCGCGCGTTTGCGTTTCCAAAACCTTCTCCATGTGCCCCGACTCGCGCTCGTTCAACGTCTCACCCACACAAACGATCGGCTTGAGCGACGCCGCGTGGGCTGCCTTCGCTTTCTTCGAGATCAGTTCATCGCTCTCCTGCTGGTACTGGCGGCGCTCGGAGTGACCGAGGATCACGTAGCGCACCGAGAATTCCTTGAGCATGGTCGCGGCGATCTCGCCGGTGAACGCGCCCACGCTGTTCTCGCTCATGTTCTGCGCGCCGAGAGCAATGTTCTTGGTGGCGAGGATCGCCTTGGAGACTTCGCCAAGCGCGGTGAACGGCGGACACACCACGATGTCCACGTCCTTCACCGAGGCGAGTTCGAGTTTCAAACCGTTGACGAGGTCAAGTGCCTCGGCGGCGGTTTTGTTCATCTTCCAGTTACCGGCAATGATCAGCTTACGTTCTTTCATTTAAATTCTTGGGTTATTAGCCACAGAGGCACTGAGAGCATAGAGAGAAACCTTCTGTTGCCAATCCCCTGCGTCTCTGTGCCTCTGTGGCAAAAATTACTTATTCGACAATGCCGCGACGCCCGGCAACTCCGTTCCTTCGAGGAACTCCAGACTCGCGCCGCCGCCGGTGCTCATGAAAGTGACCTTGTCACCCATGCCGGCTTTGTTGAGCGCCTTCACGCTGTCGCCGCCACCGATGATCGTCTTGGCTCCGTTCTTTTGAGTCGCATCGACGACGGCTTGCGCGACGGCATTCGTGCCGACAGCGAACCGTTTGTCTTCGAAAATTCCCATCGGGCCGTTCCAGAGAACTGTCTTCGCGCTGCGAATCACTTCGCCGAACTTCGCGGCCGTTGCCGGTCCGATGTCCACGCCTTCCTCCGCATCCGGAATGTTCGCGTCGGCGTTCGTGCGCGGGTTGGTCAAATCCATGACCGGACGGCCCTTCTTGTCGAGCTTGTCAGTCTTCACCGGCGTCACGCACACGTTGTCCGTGGGCAGCAGGAACTGCACGCCGCGCTTCTTCGCTTTGTCCAAAGCCGCGAGCGCCACGTCTGTCTTGTCCTTCTCCACGAGCGAATGACCAATCTTGAAACCCTGCGCCAGCTTGAAGGTGTAAGCCATCGCGCCGCCGATCAGGATCGTGTCCGCCTTGTCGAGCAAGCGATCGATCACCTTGATCTTATCCGACACTTTGGCACCGCCGAGGATCACCACGAACGGCCGCGCCGGCTTGTCCAACTCTTCTCCGAGGAACTTCAACTCGCGCTCCATCAACAATCCCGCCGCGCATTGGCCGCCGCGCTTCGCGACGATCCGCGGCACGCCGTCCGTGCTGGCGTGCGCTCGATGCGCCGCGCCGAACGCGTCATTCACATATACGTCCGCCACCTTCGCCAACTTCTCTGCGAAGGCGGGATCATTCGCCTCTTCCTCGTTGTAATAGCGAACGTTCTCCAGCAACAAAATTCCGCCCGGCGCCAACTGCGCGACCGCCGCCTCCACCGCGTCGCCGACGCAATCGTCCACAAACGCCACCGGCTTGCCCAGCATCTCGGCGAGTTTCTTCGCCACGGGTGCCAGCGACATGGACGCCTCGCGCTTTCCCTTCGGGCGACCGAGGTGCGCGGCCAGAATGATCTTGGCGCCTTTGCTCACGAGGAGATTCAGCGTGGGGAGCGTTTCCTTGATGCGGGTGGAATCGTTGATGACCATCTGGCCATCCTTCTCTTCCATGGGGACGTTGTAATCCACGCGCACGAAGACGCGTTTGCCGTTCACACTCAGATCATTGACCGTCAGCTTTGCCATACAAGGGCGCAGAGAATAGCTGGGGGCCGGGGCGAGTCAAAAAGTTTTCCCTTAGCGGATTTTGCGAGAGTTGCAGCGTAATCGTCGCCCGTCTATTTACGAACGTACTTCTCAATCCAAGCGTCCGGATTCTCGCCAAGCTTATCACCCGTCGTACGTTGAAGGTGACCAACGATGTCTCGCACTACGGCCGCGCGATGCCGTTCGACCACTCTGTCCAGTCTGGACCCGGCACGCTGCTTGGTGCCGGACGGATAGTAGTGAACGATGTATTGGAGAAAGCCCGCGATCTCGGAAGGAGTAGTGGAATTCAATGCGTATGAGCGCATCTGATCAAAGAGTTCAGTCTGCTCATCTGCAAACATTGCGCCGAAGTGCAACCATTCAGACTTCCATGCGAGGACACAGAAACAGACCAGCAGTACCAAACACATTGCTGCCAAGATCAAGGTGATGCGCTTGAGGACAGGAGTGGTCACGCGCCCGATTCAATCACCCCGGTTGCATCGTAGCAAAAGCATTTCCGCATTCCTCAGCCCCGAAGGGGCGGGCCGCGAGTAGCCACGGGTGGAGCGCCGAGCGGAACCCGTGGTCCCGATTCAATCAAACCCTCCGCGCCCCGGCAGGGGCCGCCGGAGTCCGTCGCCCCATCCGGGGAGGCATTATCTTCCATGAATTCGTTCCACGGGTCGTCACCCGCGGCTACTCGCGAGTCGCCCCTCCGGGCGTGGATGATTTGTTGGACGATTGACCCAGGGCGGCGCGGGGATGCAGATGGAGAAGGCGTGTCTGTTGCCGGTGGCGGTGGCGGGCGGGCAATGCCGGACGCGCACGTCGGCTACGGCCTGCCCATCGGCGGCGTGCTGGCGACGGAGAACGCGGTGATTCTCTACGCCGTCGGCGTGGACATCGCGTGTCGCATGAAGGTGAGGGTGCTGGACATCCCGTTGCGCGATCTGGAGCGGAAGCAGGACCGGCTCGCGCGCACCATCGAGTCGGAGACGCGTTTCGGCGTGGGCGCGAATTTCAAGGAGCGCCGCGCGCACGACGTGCTGGACGCGGACTGGTCGGTCAGCCCGGTGACGAAACAACTCAAGGACAAGGCGTGGTCGCAACTTGGCACGAGCGGAAGCGGAAATCATTTCGTGGCGTTCGGTGTATTCACGGCGCAGGAGAAACTGGGCGAACTTCCGCCGGGCGAATACGTGGCCTTGCTCTCGCACAGCGGCAGCCGTGGCACCGGCGCGGCGGTGTGCGATCATTACCCGCCTGTCGCTGGCATTTACAACGCAGGCTTGGCAACGAGGCATTGGTGATGGTGGCGGGGACACAAATAACATCGCAAACGCAGTTCACACTCGTCGGTCTCACGAACCAGCTCTGGCGCTATATCGTGACGGGTGACAATGTGTTGGCGGTCGAGATTCACCAGGTCAGCACCAACGGCGATTGGCCGAGTGCGGACGTTGTATTCGGTTTGAGCGTAACGACCGCCGTTCCGCCGCCTTTGCCTCTAACCATATTCAACCAACCCAGAGCCTGACGGTTGAAGACGGCAAGCTCGCCAGTTTCACTCTCGGCCTGCAGGAACAGCCAGCACGATTCCAGTGGTATCGGAATGGTGATACGCTGGCCGGCGGCACAAACAATCCGCTGGTCTTTCCTGCTTCGACCACTGACGTGGGTTTGTATTGGGTCGTCGCCAGTAACAGGTTCAACACGGTCACCAGCTACCCTGCCCCCAGGCGGGCGGGACGGTGTTCCGCTGGCAGCGGGAGAACATCGCCATCCCGGGTGCGACGAACGGCACGCTGGTCGTTTCCGCGGTGACAACGAACATCAACGGAGCGCACTTCCGAGTTGCCGTTAGCAACGCGACCTCCGGCCGGATTTCCAGCAACGCCACGCTCCGCGTCCTCCCCGACCTGAGCCGTCCCGTGCTCCTCTCCGCAGGCGGGACTGACAGCAACACCATCACGCTCGTGTTTTCAAAACCTTTGCTCGCCACTTCAGTGACCAACGTGACGAACGTTCGCGATACCTCGGCTGCGCATAACATGATCGACAGCCGCTTCCCCGTCCCGGTCAGCGCCGACTATTTCATCCCCATGACCAGCGCGTGGAAATATCTCCTCACCGGCACGAACCCTCCGGTTCACGCTGCGTTCATGCAGTCGAATTATGACGACTCGCAATGGGCTGGACCAAGCAACGCTCTTCTCTACGTGGAGGACGCCGCGTTACCCGCCCCCAAAAACACACTCCTCTCCACCCATGACCCGTCAGATACCCGTTTCCCGGTCTTCTATTTTCGGCAGGACTGGGTGCGCCTCACCGTCGGCGACCGCGTCCGCATGGAGATGTCTCCTTACGATTTGACGAAGGGCCGAATCACTTACCGGCTTCGTTGATTCGCGGAGGCTTGCTGACTTCGCCCGTCCCGGTTCCAAGTCCGCCGATTCCCTTGCCTCCAACTCCGGTTCCGCTGCTTCCAGTACCGAGTCCGGCCCCTGACCCGCGCGTGACCGTGCCGCCACCGACCGGTCCAATTCCGCTGCCCAGCCCACCAACACCTGTAGCCCTGTTCACGCCTGTACCTGCGGGCGGTCCGCTTATTCCGATTGGAGCACTCACTCTGGGGGCAGGACCAACGCCAGAACCATTTAGACTTCCACCCACAGCACCCCCGCTTCCGAGTCCGGGCGAAGGCTGGCCAACGGCTACTCTCACACGATTGGTATTAGTAAGACTCAATGACGAAGCCACGCCATTCGTCATTCCGGGGGCGCCGCCACTCACGATGACATTTCCCGATGCTGGAGACGGCTGACCACCACCGCTGACGATGACCCGTGAATTCTGCGCCATCGCCACGCTTGCGTTGAGAACCAACGCCAGCAAATAGATCCATTGTTTGTTCATTTTCATCCTCCGTTAGTGGTGCCGCCCTTCACGCCCTCAAGAGAATACGCTACGCCGCGCCATTTGCCACGGGACGGATGGATAAAGTTCGCGATCGAGATTCTCCGGCATTGAATCCCGTAAGGTGTGGTCTCGTTTCGCGCAAAAATCGCCTCGCCGCTTGCATTCATCCGCTCGCAAGGCACAGTGTGCGCAATCGCTCGCAAGTTTTCCACGCGAGCGCCAGAAAAGGGGACGGGCCGATTCATGCGCCTGTCCCTTTTCCCTTTCAGGTTGGAATTCCGATCCGGACCAAGCTCAGATCAATTTGGGCTGATGGAATAGTAAACCGTCTTCGGCGCCAGCTTCAGTTCCGTGCCGCTCGTCGCAGCGCCGGTCGGGTAGCCATTGAAATCCAGCGGTTGAATTTTCACGGCATTCTTGAAACGCACGACGCCGCTGAGTTCCTTCACGCTCCACGGATCACGACCAAGATTCACGATGCGTTTCAATCCGTCGCCCGCCGGTTGCGTCGTGAACCCGCTGTTCTTCTCCTCGCTCATCACCTGCAACAACATGCGCTTCGATTTCGCAATCGGCTCGCGATCGAGCGACACGAGAACGATGTGCGCGAGGTCGAGGTCTGATTCGATACTGATGTCGCGCAGTTCGATTCGTCCGCCGATCTTCAAATCACCGCTCGCACCTTGCGCCGCCGGAGCGTTGAGTGTCAGCAGTCCTTTGCCGTATTCGAGCGTCACTTCACGCGTGGAACTGTGGACCGTCTGCGCGCTGCGATCGATCAGCGGCGCGAGGTCTTTCAACACCGTGCGCGACGGCTCACCACTGAAGTTCACTTCCACGCGACCGGCGTAATGAATGAGCGGATCAATGCGCTGGCCGGGTTGCACCTCGGTGCCGCGCGGCACGTCCTTCAACCGCAATTCATCGAAGCTCGCATCCTGCGGCAGCGGCGTACCTTTCAGATTCAGGAGATCGTTCGTGTTCAAGTTGATCCTCGCCAGCGTGTCGCCCGTCGCGATGAGACCGAGGCGATAAATCAATGCCGCGGCGGGAAACTGTCCGACTTGTGAAGGCGCCATCAGCGTCCACGGCTGCATCCAGAAGCCCGGCTTCGTGGACCAGTTCGCGCCATCGAACGCGAAGTGGACGATGCAGTCTGATCCTTGGAGCGCGCCAAACGTCGCGAGATAAAGCGGCGCTTCAGTGCGATAACGATTCGGCCGGGTCCAAGTCGTCTCAGAGATCATCGACGGCTTGCCCGCGTAAGTCGGATCCATGACCGGATGATTGAACTGCTTCGGCTTGCCTGGCGTGCCCGTTTCGAACTTCAGCGCGCTGCGGTCAGCGTAAGTGTGTCCTGCGCGAATGGACCACTCGGCATTATCACCTTTGTGCGGCCCACCGAAGTAGCCGTGGCGATCGATGAAGTCGCCCGTCGCGTAGCTCCATTTCTCCAGCGGCCCGAAAACTTCCGGGCTCGCCGTGGCCCAGTTCGAAGGCGTGATCAATCCCTTAAACCCAAGCCCTCGGAGGAACGTGACGGTGTCCGCGTAAAATTTCTGCTGCGTCTCGAACAGAAACGCCGCCGTATCGCGATCACGCGCAGATTTCTCGCTGAAAACATTGTACAGCGGGCGGAAGCCGGCGCGGCCCTCGGCGAAGTTGTCACGTTTCACCGACTGCTTGTTCCACTTTGCGAACGCGGCGTCGAGCGAGCCATATTTCTTCGCGAGCCACGCGCCGAATTGCTTTTCGAGAATCTGCATTTGCGCGTCGGGAATCTTGTCGTTGAAGGTCCAGAAGAAGAACGAGTCTTCGTTCTGAATCTCGATGCCGAACAGCGCCGGCTCATCGATCAGGCTGCGCGCTTCCCTGCCCGGCGTCGTGAGAATCGCGCGCGCCCATTCGCGATGTTTCGCCTGAAACTCTGGATTGAACTCCAGTGCCGCGAACGGATGCGTCTTGCCGTCGTA
>JBBRBM010000219.1:0-9296 GCA_038205745.1 Verrucomicrobiota bacterium
TAGTCGCCGCGCGTGAGAACGCGCGGCGCGGATTGAAACGCAGGGGCCACCACAGCGCCGCCACCGGCCACCACGTCGCCGCGCGTGAGAACGCGCGGCGCGGATTGAAACAACCGCAGCATGGAGATGCGCGCTCAAGAGATGGGTCGCCGCGCGTGAGACCGCGCGGCGCGGATTGAAACGACAACGGCTGGACCGCTGCCGATCCGCCGCTAAGGTCGCCGCGCGTGAGAACGCGCGGCGCGGATTGAAACAGAGCAGGCGCTTATTCCCGGCGAGCGATTGGACGTCGCCTTCGTGTGGTTCGCCCTCGTGACGTAGAATCACCGAGTCATTCTTGTTCCTTTTCATCACGCCACTATTATCCAGTGATGCAATGGTTCTGGCTGATCACGATCGCAGCTTTCACGCTCGTGGAAGTCTCGCGCGCGTCGGCCAGTCCTGAATGGTCGGATCGCACGCCCGCCACGGACGGCTTTCTTGTTCAACATGGCACGCTTGTGGTGACGATCATGGAGACAAACCAGATCGTCATTGCGATCGACAGCCGGGCCACGGCAAATCGACCCGGCCAAACCAATACGGTCGAGGACGGAGTTGAGAAGGTCATCCCACTCTCGAAGCACGTGGCCTTTTTCTCCACCGGCGCGGGTATGTTCCATACGCGCGACTCCACGAACAATTTGGCGGATATGGCCAAGGCAGTCGCCGCGGACTGGAAAAAAGAAAATCGACAGATTCAACTCGATAAGTTGACCCAGGATTTCAAGTCGCGAGTGGCAGACGAGTTGTCCCGGCTCACCATCGCCGATATCCATTTTCTTCATCAGATCGCCGCGAAGGCCGGAGGATCAAATGTGTTTCAAGCGGTCTTCGCCGGAATGGATTTCGACGCTGCCTCCAGGGTGCTCCAAGTCACCTGCTACGCCATCGTGGAAACAAATGGCGGGAAGATGGACGCCCATTTGTCGTTTGATGTGACTGAACCAAAAAGAATCGGGAAACAATGGTACTTGTTTCTTGGCGCCACGAAAGTTTTCAACGATGGGATGAACAACCCGACATCTCCTCTCGCACCGTTCATGCGGCAACTGAAGACGTCGAGCGGGCTGCTGGCGGAACCGACGGCCGCTGCGCTACTGGCCGCAGGTATTCGGGATTACGGCGACGGCTCGGACAGCCCGGTGGGTTATCCCATCTTCGTTTACGTTCTCGACGTGAATGGTTTCCGAATGACCCGCAAAGTGGAGAAGGGACAGGCGGTGCCGTTTGATTCACGTGATCAGGGCAAATGACCTGAGCGGTCGTTCTCACCTGCAACCTTCAATCGCTCCAGCTCGCCACACCATCGCGCCGCGAGCCAGCACGGGACGAAGCCGACGACGCCGAATGAGCAATCGATGAATCGCCACCAGACAGGGATTCCACGCACTTCACCGCAGATCAACGCCCACGGCACGACGAGGACGCACGCGATCATTCCCCACGTGAAGAGCCAGCAATTGCGCAGCGGATGTTTCAACGCGCCGAAGAACGCGATGGCGATTACGATGTGTCCGAATGCGAGCCAGTCCGTGCCGTAGCCCATGAACGGATACTTCGCATACGTGTCGTGCAGCGCGTCGCGAACGATCACGATCCATTTGGCAAATCCCGACGATGCGCCGGCCTGATCACTCGCACCCAGCAAGCGCGCGGCGGTATCGAGTTCCTTCTCCAGCGGCAACGCCGTCACGCCTGCGATGACGAGGCCGAGGATGAGTACCCACGTCACCCATTGGATACGGCGACGAAGTGTTTGTTCGAGAACGCGCGGATTCATTTGTCGATCACAACGGCGCCAGGATTCGCTGCCTCCATCTCCACTCGGGGAGGTCGCATCAACGAGTAAAGCGTCGCGTGGCCCACGAACACGATGAGCGAAAACAACGCAGCCATCCGCGACGTCGGGCCACGGTGCAGCGCGTCCATGGCAAGCCTTGCGATGTCTGCAAGTATCTCCAGCGGATGGATCAGCACGTCCCAACTGTTCCATCGCTCGATGCGTCCGAGATAAATCCCGACGCCAGTCAGAGCAGCAATGCAAACGATGAACATCCAACCGAATGCAGTCCCGTAACGGCGCGCGATTAATCGTTGCACGATGTAGAGTGAAAGAAATCCCGCGAGAGCGCCACACCACGAAAACAGCAGCAGCCCACTCAGTTCAGTCCAGAACTGCGGATGCCAGCGGGATTTCAAATGGACGAAATCGGTGAGGATGTAAGGCGCGTTCGGAAAGAAGACGAGCCAGCCACAGAACAACGCTGCCTTGATACTACGACCCGAGTTCGTCAGGCATTTCAGTTCCAGTGCGACCGCGAACATGAGCGGCACCGACGCGAGGAATAGATTCCACACGAGCGATATCGGCCGAACGTGATGCGTCAGCAATGCTCGAAGGATCACCGCCCCCACCGCGAAAGCCGAGGCCAGGACCAGCGCCAGCAACGGCTTCCAAAGTTCAGTAACGAGAATTGATTTGCGGATGTTCATTTGGTTGCGAGAGAGACTCCATCCAATGGCCGATGAAAAACTTCTTCTCCGTCGGAAACACCGTCTTCGCTGTGCCAACAATGGGCCGCAGCGCAGTGGTCATTTGTAAACAGACGAGAACGAAGATTACGAGCCAAACGTTCAGCGCGCCGCCGGTCTGCGCGCTCAAATGTTTGAAGCCCGAGCGAAGAAATTTCCAGCCGAAGCACGTGGCGATCAACCAGAAGACGAGATGCAGCGCGCCCATGGCGGCGACTGACGTCGTCGATTGCGAGAATACCCACGCCACCGGCGCGAAGCCGATCAGCAGAATCGTCGTGAGCGTGAGCAGACCGACAACCAGTCCGAACACTTCCACGAGACGCGCTTGTGAACCCGCAAGGCACGAGAATATGTAGAGGCTCGGCAAGCAGATCAGCGCTGACACCAGCATTCCGCCCGTGATCTTGAGCGGCGCAATCCAGAGTTGGTCGCCCATCGAGAAGGTGCCCACGACAAATCCATATACGAGCGCGGCAACGAGCGAGAGCACGATGAAGCTTCCGATGAGCGCCGCCATGCGCGGCTGGCGCAGTTGGAACAACACGCGACGGGGATGGCGCAAGATCGCTTCCGCTGCGGAGATCGGGCCGCGGATCGGCTCGCGTTCTTCAGGCGTGGAACCGATCGGCACATCGCCGAAAGCTTGCGGTGGAAGTTGTGGGGGTATCGATTTGGCTTCGTTCATAGAGGTGAGTGGTTCAGGAGATGAGCTGCTTGATCGTGGCGAAAACGATTTCGAAGAAGTTGCCCTTGAATGCTTCGTCGCGAAGAAATTGCACCGGCCACCCGGGATGACCGACGAACGGACGAAGAATCCAAGATAGCTGGCTGCCCAGTAGAAGATTTCCTGCCAGCCAGGCGACGAGCGTGCGGCGTGCGTTCGCAGCGCTGCCGCTCAGTTCGCGCAGGAGTTGGAGTAGGCGAATGTTTCCCGCAATTCCCGCCATTGCCAGCATCGCGACGAGCCCGAGCAGAATTGTGCCGTGCGTCGTGCGGGCACTCTCGTCCATTGCGGTGAGGGGCGGCGAATTCCAAATCAGGAAAAACACGAGCGGGCTGAACGCGCCGAGAATCGCCGCCGCGATGGTGAAGCTCATCAGGATGGCGAGCAGCGATTGGCGGAAGGTGATGTTCACTCCCAACAACGGAGCGAGCATGCCGTTGAGCAGCCCGTTCCCAAACGCCGTGAGCAGCAGAATCAGTGGAAATTTGATGGCGGTGAACATCGCCTGCATCGGCGCGCGCCAGCAGCCGATCGCCGCGCCAAAAGCCGCTGTGCCGAGAATGATCGCGAACACATGGAAGCTCAATCGCGCCGCGCTCCAGTCGCGCATCCATTGCTGAATCGGCGCAGGCTCGCCGCGCAGCAGCGCGGGAACCTGAGCGGGATGAAGCGCGGAGGCGATCATTCGTCAAGTCAGCGAAGCGCACGCCAGCACAGCCGCGGTGACATTGTGATTCGGCGCTGAACTGAGAATCGCCGCCGCTGCGCGCAAGTGCCGCCCTTCTCCACTTTCACCAATCTGAAACCGCTGAAGAGAACGGATCAGCGGACGCAATAAGTGCGGCTCGATGTTCAACGGCTGATGCCACGAAATGTGAGCGCGATGAATGCGATTGTGTTCAAAGTAGTTGAGCCAGCGTTTCATGAGATGAGGCGTTAGTGAGTGGGGGCGGAGACCTGCGCGGCCAGTTCGTGCAGCTGTTGCTCCACGTCGGCGATGATGCAATCGGGAGTAGAAGTGCCTGCGGTGATGCCGATGACGTTTGCGTCGTCGAACCATTCAGCACGCAATTCATCCGCGCCCTGAATGTGATGCACGCGGCGGCAACGGCGGGAGCAGGTCGCAACCAGTTCCTTTGTGTTGTTGCTGTTCGCGCCGCCGATCACGATCACCACATCACACTGCTCGGCAAGCTCGATCGCAGCGCGCTGCCGTTGCTTTGTTGGCTGGCAGACCGTGTCGCGGAATTCGATTTCCGACTCGGGAAATCTCGTCCTCAAGAGTTCTACGAGCCGGCAAACTTTCGCGACGGGCTGCGTGGTTTGAGAAACAATTCCGAAGCGCGGTCGCTCGCGGACTGCGTCCACATCTTCATCGGAAAGGACCACGTCATATTCATCGAGGTCATCCGTCATCCCGCGCACCTCGACGTGATCGCGCTGGCCGATGATCACTGGATGAAATCCGTCCCGCATCAGATCACGCAATGCGCGGTGGGCGAAGTGAACGAGCGGACAAGTGGCCTGCACCACGTTGAACCCCCGGTCCCGCACGCCGCTGATGGTGCGTTCCGAAGCACCGTGCGCTGTGATCATCACGTTCGGCGTGGTTACGGCATTGAGTCCACCGGCGAAACGGACGCCGTGGGCAGCAAGATCGCGCAGCACGGTTTGATTGTGGACAAGCTCGCCGAGCACGGTGATCGGTCGAGAGCGGGATTCCTCCTTCGCCAGTGCGATCGCATCGCGAACGCCGAAGCACATTCCCAGGTGAGCGGCACGGATGATTTTCATAGCGTGTTCTTCAGATTACTTTGCACTACAAAGTAACAGACCGGAGGCCTGGAGAAGTGTTCAAACATTTTCTTACGGCTTTCTCGTTTGGGCCACGATCTGTTCGAGGAGATCCAGGTAGGCAGTGAAAGATTTACGACCGGTGGGTGTGAGGGCGTACGTGGTGACCGCGCGCCCACCTTCCATGCTTTTCGTGAACGCAACGTAACCAGACTCGTGAAGCGTGCGGAGATGCGCGGTCACATTTCCATCCGTCATTCTAAGCGTGTCGCGGATCTCGGTGAACGAAAGATGATTTGTCGCGGCGAGCAGCGACATGATCGCAAGCCGTCCCTTCTCGTGGATGACGCGGTCAAGTTGAAGAAAGGGTTCCGGGTTCACACGCGAGAACGCCGTTCGGTGAAGTGCAGGTAAGCGCCGTAGAAGAGATGTGTCGCGCCAAAACACACGCCCATGATTACGTGCGCCGCCTTAGTGGTCTGGAATGCAGGAATGAAAACGGCCAGAACGAGCAGCACCGAAGCGGCGGAAACGAAGGTAATCCCGAAAAGTTTGATGCCGCGTTCCATGAAGAAGCCGGCCGCGTGAAGAGCGCAGCCGTAGGTGATCACCCACCCGATCGCAAGCAACCAACTGACGCGCGGAAGTTGATCACCCGCGATCGCCAAAAGCGCACCCGCCATCCCGCCGGCAAGGAAGCCCGGCACCAGCGCTTGAGAGACTCGCTTGGTAGGCGGCGACCAGAATGGCTCTTGATCCTTGAGCGACTGGCGTCGAACGAGGAGATATGTCGCCACTACTGACACCGCGGCTGTCGCAAGCCAAAGGATTGCGAAGCTCTGGTTGGTGTTGAACTTGCCGGTTGCGATTGGCAGTGCGGCAGCCACCGAGCCAATCACCCCGACAAGGAGCATGATCGGAGCGAGCGCGCGCCGGTAAAGCGCGGCGCGTTCCATGAGCGTGCGGATGGTTTGCAGATGTTCGGAAGCCCACGAGGAATCCATGGGTCCACTTTGCAACGCAGAGTGTCGCGCGTCAAGCGACGAAGCAAGATGGCTGCGAATAAGAGAGCCGGGCGTTTTCTGGCTTCCCTCCCCGTGAACCTTCCCCAGGTAGCAGCCGACGTAAGGAGGCTCCAACTTCTCCGGCAGAGGAAGATCGGAGGCTCCTTACGTCGGCAGCTACGGTTCAGGAGTTCAAAGCGCGAAGTTCCGCTTGGGCGAATTCTCTCCCCTCAACGGGGAAAGGGATTGAGGGTGAGGGGTGGTTGGTTCCAAACGTCTTTGGTACTTTCCTTGAAGCTCTCTCCGTTTCCACCCCTCATCCCTGCCCCTTCTCCCCGCCAGACGGCGGGCTGAGGACAGTCCGCCCTCCCGCACAACTCACGTGGGAGTGATTACTACTTTGCCAAGAACCTTCCGCTCGCGCAGCGCGTGGAAGGCTTTCTCACCTTCGCTGAGCGGGAACGTCGAGTGGATCACCGGCTTCAATTTTCCTTCCGCCGCCCAATCGAGTGTAGCGCGCATGTCGGAACGATTGCGTCCGTAGCTGCCAATGAGGCGCTGCTGCTTCACGAAGAAGGGCCAGAGATTGAGCGTCACGTCGCGACCGGCGGTTGCGCCGCAGGTCACCACTGTTCCACCGCGAGCCAGACAATCGAAAACCTTCGGCAACACGTCGCCGCCCACGTGCTCGACGACCACATCCGCGCCGCGTTTGTCCGTGAGTTTGCGCACCTCCGCGGGCCATTTCGGATCGTTGGAATCAACGGCGAACTCGGCGCCGAGTTTCAACCCGAGTTGGCGTTTCTCTTCAGTTGAACCAGTCGTGATGACCCGTGCGCCGAGTGCTTTGCCGATTTGGATCGCAGCGGAACCAACGCCACTGGAAGCGCCGATGACGAGGAGCCAATCGCCGCTGCGAACCTGTGTTCGCGCCGTGAGCATGTGCATGGCAGTGCTGCCGGCGAGCGTGAGTGCGGCGGAGGTGATGAAATCAACTTTGTCGGGCAGAGAAACGAGGCAACGAGCGGGAACGACGACTTTTTCGGCGAAGCCACCGTCGCGTTGCACCCCGAGAAGCTCGCTGCGAAGGCACATTGAATCCTCACCTTTTTTGCAGAATTCGCACTCGCCGCAAAAGACGTTCGATTGAATCGCGACACGGTCGCCGATTTTCCAATCACGATCACCCGGCGAGACGCCGGGGGCACTTTCGCCAATCACGGAGACTACGCCGGACACTTCACCGCCTGGCGTGCGCGGAAGTTGCGGCGGAATCGGCAGGCCGGCTTCCTCGAGCCACAGGTCGAGGTGATTCAAGCCGCACGCCTTGACGTCGACGACCACTTCGCCGGGTTTCGGCTGCGGATCGGGAATGTCGCGCAGTTCGAATTTTCCCGGCTGACCGTGTGCGATAAGTTGCAGCGCTTTCATGCGTGCTAGTGAAGCGCAATTCCGAAACTCCACAAGCCGTGACCTGTTCGAGCCGCACTTGTTTTTGCCGGACGGATGCTGTTACTAGCGCGCGGCGATGTTACCGGCGCTTCTCACGACGATTCTGTTTTCGATCTCTGCCGTGTGCGCGCAGCGGACGAGCAAGGTGCTTGGCGGCGTGGAGGCAAACTTCTGGCGCATCGTCGTCGCGACGGTTCTCCTCGCCCTGTGGGCGCACACCGCCGGGCAAGGGCTTGCAGGAAAAGCGCTGCCGATGTTTCTCCTCAGCGGCTTCGTCGGTTTCGGAATCGGCGACATTGCGTTGTATCAAACATTGCCGCGGCTCGGGTCGCGATTGTCGATTTTGCTCATTCACTGCCTGGCGGCGCCGTTCGCCAGCGCGACAGAATGGCTGTGGCTCGGCATCACGATGAGCGGGATCGAAATGGCGGGCGCGGCATTGATTCTTTCCGGCGTGGCACTGGCGCTCGCGCCGGGAAAACATCTCGACATCCCCCCCCCTGTTTTTTGGACGGGCGTGGTTTGCGGCATCGTGGCGGCTCTTGGGCAAGGGATGGGCGCGGTATTAAGCGGCCACGCGTCGCGCGTCGATGAAAGCGCTGGTCTGAAGATCGATGGTTTAACCGCGGCGTATCAAAGAATCCTGGCCGGCCTGGTGGTCGGTGTGGTGGCTTACGCATTGGTCAAGTGGCGATCCGCTCCCAAAGCAGAAGCGCCGACACGGGCCGCGTCCCGACTCTGGCCGTGGGTGCTGGTGAATGCGCTTGCCGGACCCGCCCTCGGCGTGGGCTGTTATCAATGGGCGCTGATGAAAGAGAAAGCGGGCGTGGTGCTGCCGATCGTCGCGCTCACTCCGTTGGTGATCATTCCGTTTTCGCGATTTGTGGAAGGAGAACGCCCGACTAAACGATCGCTCGCGGGCGGCCTCGTCGCTGTGGCTGGTGTGGTTCTGCTCCGCCTCGCCACGACCCGGTAACTTGCAGCGCTACGACGGGTCATCAAATTTCCATTGCCACAGAGAATGCAAAGAGCACAGAGATGAGAACATCTCCTTCCTTGTGCTCTCTGCGTTCTTTGTGGCAATTCCTCCAGCCTCAATAAACCAGCACCAGCACCGCCGCCTGCTCCGCCGACTTCACCACGTCCTAAAACTTCCGCTCCTACGTGCCCCCGGCATCTTGCCGGGTAGGTGGGATTTAATAAATGCGGAACCCGGCAAGATGCCGGGGGCACTTCAATAAACCAGCACCAACACGGCGGCTTGCTCGGCATCTTTAACCACGTCTTCGAATATTCTTTCGGCTGTCCGTGCCTCCTTGAGCTTCGCCGACACTTCCGGCACCGACTCCAGGAAGCCCCAAGTGCTCTTCACCGCGTAATTCACGTTCTCCGGCAAGGGTGGAACGGGCGACCCGCCCGTCTCGTTCGGCAACCTGCCGAACGAAATGGGAGCGTGCGGATTGATGGCAACTGCTTCGAGCGACGAAGCGCCCTCGCCATTCCGTCCGGCGAGTCGCCGAACGGCACAGGCCAGTGGCCTGTGCTACCCGCACCGGCACGCTGATTTGAAAATACCGCGCATCATCCTGCACGCAAAGGTGGGGCGGTTCGCGCTGCGAACCGCCGTGCCACGCAGCGCGAGGCACGCCCCCGTGCAGGGCCACCGTGGGGCAAACCCCCGTGGCCCACGTTGTCCCCCGCCGCGAGGCGCGGCGCGCCCCCACCCGCCACGCCGCCCACCGGCC
>JBBRBM010000220.1:0-9295 GCA_038205745.1 Verrucomicrobiota bacterium
CAAGATGGCTTGCTCGTCTCGGTCCGGCATTCGTTTTGGTCTTGGCACCCACTCAGCCAATATTATTCCAAATCAAATGTCCCGAATAATCGCTCCGGACCCAATCCCATCTTCACTTTTTTCACCGGCTTGATGCAGCCCTGCGGGCGTCTCGGGCGGGAATCAATTCCTCACGCGGTAGAAGCGCCGGGCCTCGCTCGCGGGCACGGCGTGGGGGCTGGTCGCACCGGGAATGTCGAGCCAGGGGCCGGTGGCGTTGTCGGCGCTTTGCAGTACTTCGCCGCAGTTCCAACGCAGAATGATGGCGCGCTCGATGGCCACGAGCGACGGGAGAACGATCACATTGAAGCTGCACGAACTGGTGTTGCCCGCGGCGTCGGTCGCCATGCAGACCACGACGTTGGTGCCGGGCGAAAACAGACTACCCGACGCTGGATTGCAGACGACCGTGACGCTCGAATCGTTGTTGTCGGTGGCGGTGACGGTGAAATTCACCGGCGTCCCGTTGGTTGAAGCGCAGGAGACGAGCCGGTTGCTCGAACAGTTAATCACCGGCGCGGTGCGGTCGAAGACGATGACCGTAGCGTCGGCGGACGCGGTGGTCGTGCCCTGATTATCGTAGGCCAGCGCGTAAACCAAGTTTGTGCCCGCGACGAAGTTACTCGCGGTGAACGAATACGGAGCCGCAGTCGCCTGACCGAGCTTCGTCGCGCCGCGATAGTATTCCACCTTCGTGATGAAGCCATCCGGATCACTCGCGCTCGCGCTGAAGGCGATGTGAACCGTCTGCGTCGCCGTGAAGTTATTCGTCGGCGTGAGCAGCGTGACGCTGGCCGCGATGTTCTCCGCAGTCACATTCACTACCAAAGCGCTCGAGGTATTCGTCGCGGCCTGGTTGTCGATCGCTACCGCAGTGTAAGTGTGCATTCCAGCAGGGACGTTGGAAAGTGTGAGCGAGTAAGGAGCGCTCGTCTTCTGCCCGACCTTCGTGGCGTTATCGTAGAACTCTACTTTCATCACGGTGCCGTCGGGATCACTCGCGGTGGCGACGAGGGCGACTGTCGCGGGAGCGGAGAGCGTCGAGTTCGTCGGGCCGCTGAGGGTGACGTTGGGCAAAAGGTTGTCCACCGTCGCAGTCACGACGCGCGCGGCTGACGTGACGCTCGCGCCTGAATTATCCGATGCGACGGCGGTGTAACTATAACTTCCAGCCGCCACTCCCGTGAGCGCCAGTTGAAATGGGAACGTCGTGTCCTCTCCGATCTTCACGCCGCCTTTGAAGAACTCGACGTTCGTCACGATGCCGTCCTGATCGTAAGCCGAGGCTGTCAGTGTGAAGTCTGCCGGTGCGGACCAGGTGGTGTTGGTTGGTCCCGTCAACGTCAGGCCGGGCGCTGAATTCGCCGGAGCCGCCGCGCCGACTCCGGGCAGCGTGACGCGATAGGCGAGAATCATGTTGTCGATGGTCAGCGCATTCGTGCCCACGATAACTCCGTTGTGGTACACGGTCGTAGCGTTGAAATCGTTATCATTGAAGACGAGCAGCAAAAAGTCGTTCGGCGCCGCCGGATCGACGAGCGGCACGAGGCCGAGGCCCTCCCATTTTTCGCAAAGCGTGTTGGTCGTTCTGTTCGGGCTGAGGTTCAAGTCAAAGCGCGCCAGCTCATTGCTGTTCACGATTGCCACGAGGTCCTGGCGCGCGACGGGAGCGATGGCGACGAGCGCGGTGTTCGTCGGAAGGCTCACCGCATTCGGCGCGCCCTTCTCCAGATCGTAGCCGGTGTTGGCAATGTTCGTCGCGCCGCGCGTGTTCGCGAGCACCACGCTTTTGTAGAGCGGCCCCGCATTCGTGCCATCGCCGAGGCCATTACTATCGCGCTCCATCACGAGGAACGTCTCGTTGTTCAGGGCCATGATTTCCGAAATCGCCGTCTGCTTGTTCGTCGTCGGGCTGTTGTTCAGCGTGACCTGATAAACATATTCCGCGACCATGCGGCCTTGCGTCGGCGAGTTCGTATCGACATCGAAGAACAGCAGTCGCGTGTTGCGGCTCAGTGCGTTGGCATTGCCGTCCTGCTGCAGCGGGTCTTGCAACGCGGCGACCAAACGCTTGCCGTCCGGCGTGAGCGTGAGTCCTTCGAAACCTTTGTTTTTGATGCGCCCGGAAGTCAGCACGTTCGTGGACGCAAATGCGTTCACGCCGGGAAAATTGCCGCGCTTGGGAATGAACGCTCCAGGCAGGGTGAATCGCGACTGGACCGCACCGCTCGCATCGAAGCGCAGAATGGAGGGTCCATATTCGTCCGCGATAAACCAACTGCCATCGGCGGCGCGCACGAGTCCTTCCGGGTCGAGACTGCGGCGTCCCTGGCCCAAACTATTCGTCGGCGACTGCGGCCAGATGGTGGCGAGCGGATCGTTCGGCTCGAAACCGGTGAAGTTCGTTCCGCCGTAGGTCAGCAATGTCGTCGCGAGATTGGCGAAGGCGATCTGCGATTGGTTCGTGGGACCGCTGCCGTAGTAAGGCGTGACCACGAAGCCAAAGGTTTGCAGTCGCGAATGAAAATCCTGGCTGCCGCTGCCAAAACCGCGGTCGGCTACGCCGTAAAAAATTCCACTGTAACTAAACCCGTTCACTTCATCGCCCGTGCGAAGGAGCGAGCTTTGATCGATGACAACGGACGAGCCGACTCCGCCGAGCGAATCGACATTCGGCCCGAGTTGATCGAATGAGTTTCCCGACAGACGGCCGACGCCGATGAGTCCCTGGTTGGTGTAGCCGGGGAATTGCGCGTTCACGCTGGCGGTCGTCATGATGAGTGCGGCCGCGAAGATTTTCAGTTTGAATTTCATGTGTGCTCTCGTTTGGTTTTGGCGGCGTTGGGTGTTTCATCCCCAACTTCTCGCCACACCACTTACTAACGGGAGAAACGCGAAACGTTACACGGGCCGCGGTGGAAATGTGCGGCCGCAAAATGAAAGCGGATGAACACAACCTGGCGCAACCGCAGACAAAGCAAACGCTCCGAGCTTTTCGGTGCGCCGGGACTGAAGACAGCAACTGCCGGAGGAGGCGGGTAGCCGCACCGGTCCCAGCACTCAGCACGCGCCTCTGATCGTTACTGGGCCGAGTCTGGATTCAGTTCGGGATCGGCCGTCCATACGATGTTCGTTTGCGGATAGAAGGCGAAGCCCTTGTCCACGACCTGTTTCCCTGGAACGCATCCCGCATGACCGTCCGCAAAGGCCATCACGCCGCAGCCCGGATGACGGACCACGAACCGGCTGGCGTAGGCGCTGGGCTGGCCCAGATTATCGTCCGGCTGCAGCGGATGCACTTTGCGTTCGCCCGGAAGCCGGTTGTCCAGGAAGACAACGGTGTCCGACGGCCTTTGGATACTGCTCATCCGCACGGTGGAGTTCGGCGATAAAATCAATTTCGAGTTCATGGCGATGGAGAAGAATGTCGTCGGGTCCAATTGGCAGTTCTTCGGGAAGACGGCTTCCGGGCAATGGAAGATCAGGCTGCGATCGTAGAAGTCCGGGAGCAAAGCCACCGGCGCGTAGCTGACGGCGGCGCGCACAGGCATCAGCGCGGGCAGCGCGTTGTACCACACGTCGCCGGCCAGCGGGTTGCGCACCTGCGCCCAGATGTTGACGACGGTGCCGTTGGGCAAAAAACTTTCGCGCGGCGTCTCGTCATCGTTTTCGTTGGCATACATCACCAGCGCCTGCGCCAACTGTCTTTGTTTGTTGATGCAGACGATCTTCCGCGCCCTCGCTTTGGAGCGGCCCAACGCCGGCAAAAGCAGGGCCGCGAGGATGGCGATGATGGTGATGACGACCAATAGCTCGATCAACGTGAAGGCGCGATGGGCGCGTCGCCCTCTCCCCTCAACGTGGAGAGGGAAGCCGGAAGCGAGGACACCGCGCCCTTCCGCGCGCTGGACCGGATGGTGGCTCGTTGGATTCATGGGCTGTCGGGCAGAACTTGCAGCCGATAGAAACGCGCGGTCGCATTCGTGGCGCTGGCGTCGAGCGTCGTCAACGAGAGACCGGTTGCGCTGTGCTGGCTCAGCGGCGTCCACGTCGCGTTGGTGAGGGCGCTCTTGAATTGAAGCTCGTAATGTTTTCCCGCGCGCGCCTTCCAAGTGAGGCTCGCGCCGGAAGTGCTTCGCAGCAAAGACGTGAAGCGCGGCATGTGTGTGCCCAGCGGATGATTCGTGGTCCAGCCGGGAGAACCGATGTCGTCCGCCTCCATTGCGCGAATGGCGCCGCGCTGGCCGAACACGCTCTCACAGCCGTACCGAAGGCAGTCTGGATCATCGCGAAAAAACTCCAGTGTGACGCCGGTAGCGTAGTTCACAAAGTTGACGCTGCTGATGTAATCTGACGTATCGATCGCGGCACCATTCCACAGGAAGATCGCGTCGCCTCCCTCGTCAAAGTTGTGGCCGTTATACGTGATGATTTGAATGTTTTCCGGCAGGTTCTCTTCACCCCACCAATCCTTGAAAGTCTCCGGCGACATTCCTCGCGCGAAGATGATGGATTCGCCGGGCTGGATCATCACGTTGTTCGCCACCACGAATGCTCCTCCGAACGAGGGGCCTGGAAGATCATTGAAACGGCAGCCGCGCAGGTTCACGGCGTTAGTATCAAAGTTGGTCAGTTCCCACCAATCGTCGTGGCCGAGCACGATTGTGTTGATGGACGGATGGGACATGGCTTCGGTCACCTGCAACAACGGTTTGGGTGTCACGGTCAGATGAGCTGTGGCGGTGTTGGTGCAGAGTGTATTAGTCGCGCGAATGGTATAAGCGCCCGTCGAGTTAGAGGTGGCATTGACGACGTAAAGCGTGGCGTTGGTGGCGTTCGGGAGATTGGTCCCGTTGAATTGCCATTGGATGGCGGGCAACGGGTATCCTCTCACCGAGGGGCTGAAGATCGCGGTTTGCCTGAAGTTATTGTCGAATGTGACCGAGAGATCGGCGGGCGGAACGACGATTCGGGCGCATTCAGGATTGGTGTTGACCACGAGCGTCGCGTTGGAACTAAGGACCGCCCCCACGCCGCTATCGACTTCGACTTTGTAAGTCCCCGCGTCCGACGGCACCGCTTGGACAAGGAGCAGAGTCGCATCGGTCGCATTGGAAATCGGCCCGCCGTTTTTGAACCATTCGAAGCGAAGGGGCCTGGGCACACCCTGAGCCTGGACGCTCAACGTAGCTGGCGCGCCAGCATCGACGACTAGGTTCTGCGGTTGCATGGTGATGATCGGCGGCACAGGACCAGTCGTGAATCCGGGTGAGCCGATGTCATCTGTTTCGACGGCTTTGAATGCGCCGAGTCGACCCGCTAAGCTAAAGACGCCAAACTCTCCGTTTGCTGGATCGTAGGTGAATGTGGAACCCTCGCGGGCTTCAAAGAAATCCACGCGATCCACGAGCGTCGTGGTCGTGGCCGTCACATGGAAGAGTTGGACCGATTCTGCGGCGCTGTTGAAGCCAGGGTTCGAATAGAAATAGATTTGAAGGTTCGTTGGGAGATTGGCGACTCCCCACCATGCGCGGAACTGCGCCGGTGTTCCGACCACTCCCGCCACGGTCTTCACGAGAACCATCGACTCGCCCGGGCCAATCTGCTTGCCGCTGAACAAAGTCACATTGTTATCAATGATGCCGACTCCGCGGTCGTCCGCGAACCGATATTCGTCGAGCGGGATTGTGTTGGTGCCGAAGTTGGTCAGTTCCCAAAAATCCGGGTGCCGCGGAACATAGGCCGCGCCCAGGTTGGTCGTCGCGGAAGACATGACTTCGGTAATGGCCAGTTGGCCGGATGCTGGAAGAATTGTGAGGAGCAGGAAACCCAACAGGCACGCGGCGCGGCGAACATCCGCGTTTTGATTTGTGGATTGATTTTGCATGCGTGCCTCACTTGAGGTTGGAACGTGGGGCGGGCGGCTCCGAAGTGAGCGCGGGTTTCCATGGGAACAGGCCTTCGATACGGCGCATGGCGGCGCGTTCGGGCGCGTGCGTTTCTTCAGTAATGGCCCGATAACCGGTCGGTTGAGCCGGGAGCGTGCGCAGGAAATCCTCGTGCTGAAGTGCGGTCATCGCGGCGATAAAACTCTCCGCCGCCTCGGCCGGCAGACTTGCGCTTCCGAGATAAAAATTGCGGATGTTTTCAAAAACGGTGCCTGGAATCATCACCAGACCGCGGCGCTGGTTCTTCTCGAACGCACGCAGGTTGGAAACACCCGCGTCGTACGTGCCATCGATGACCCGCTCGATGACTTCGGCGTGACTGTTCAACTCGCCCACCCGCTTGACGGCTTCGTCGAACCCCCTTTCCAGCACGTCCTCCATGAACTCCGTACGGCTGTCGAAGAAATCGTATTTTGACAAGTTCGTGGCGGTGATGCCGACCTCCGCGAGTTTCGCCTGCGCGACAAAACTGATCGTCGCATTGGTTTCGCCGAAAGCCATCGCCTTCCCTTTCAAATCCGCCAGTGACTTAATGCCACTGTTCGTGCGAGTAAAAAAGACCGCGAGTTTTCCCGGGTTCACTTGCTCCACCAAGGCGCGGATGGGTTGTTTATCGCTAATGGCTTTTAGCGCGTGGAATGCCCCCGTGCGCGCGAAATCAAGTTCTCCGCTCGTCAGGGCGTCGAGGCGTTCACCGGGGAACTTATAGAGCTTGATGTCAAAGCGAACCTCCTTGCCCAGGCTCTCGCTCATCTTCTTTTCGAGGTAGGCAAACAAGTCTGCGTAGCGCCTGGCTTCGTCCACCGGGCTTTCGTTGGCAGTTATCCCGGCCCTAAAGCGGACCAGCGATGTTTTGTTCGTCACTTTGATGATCGGACGGGCGGACAACGCGGCCAGTTGCTCGGACCTGAGGACGAGATAGCGCTTGTCTGTGCTGGCCCAAAGCCCGTCCAGGTTGCCGCGAAGCAAGCCCACCGTTTCATGGACCAATTCGGCGTTCTCACCGTTGACCTTCTCGATTTCATGACGCGCCCGTGACTCTTTCACCCTTTGGTTGTCCACCACGCGGAGAAGCCAACCCGTCGCGCCCAGACCGATGCACAACGTCAGAATGAGAGCGGTGCCGACGCGATTGCGCCTGGTCCAGCGGTTCGTGCGCAACCAAACGCTGGCCGATCGCGCGCTCACGGGTTCGTGGCGCAACCAGCGTTCCACATCGTCGGCGAGTTCGCCCGCGCTGGCGTAGCGGCGGAGAGGATTTTTCTCCAACGCCTTCATGCAGATCACGGCGAGGTCGCGATCCACGTGCGCGTTGACCGTTTTCGGCTGCGGCGCTTCGTCGTCCACGACACGCCGCAGCGTCTCGATCGGCGTTGTGCCCTCGAACGGCGGCCGGCTGGTGAGCAGTTCGTAAAAGAGCGCGCCGAGACTATAGACATCGGTCGCTACCGTGGCGCATCCACCGGACGCTTGCTCCGGAGCCATGTAACACGGCGTGCCCATCACCGTGCCGCTCTCCGTCAGGTTCCCGTCCGCCCCGACTTTTGCGAGGCCGAAGTCGGTGAGGTGCGGCTCACCCGGGCCGTCGATCAGAATATTTGCCGGCTTGAGGTCGCGATGCAGGACACCTTTCTGATGCGCGTAGTCCACTGCGCGGGAAAGGGCCGTCATCAATCGGGCAATCCGTTCGTGGGTTTGCGGCCAGGTCGAGGCCTTCCGCGTCTTGCCAATTGGGTGAGCGACAAACTCTTTGCGCTTAATTTGCTGCGCGAGGCTTTCGCCTTCGATCAGCTTCATGCTGAAGTAGCGCTGGCCGTGTTCCTCGCGCACTTCGTAAATGGGGACGATGTGCGGATGATCGAGCCGCGCGACCGTCTCAGCTTCCATCTCGAAACGCCGCACCATCGCCGGCGAACTGAGCGCCGAGTTCAACAGCATCTTCACCGCAACCGTTCGGTTGAGGCTGATCTGCCGCGCCCGGTACACAACGCCCATTCCACCACGACCGAGTTGATTGAGGAGTTGGTAGTCTCCGATGATGCGTTCGCCGCCGAGCGTGGACGTGCCCGGCTCCTTGCGCGGCGGCGGGACATCCAGAGGCAAGGAGAGCAGGCAGACCGGACAATGCCCGAACGGGGCGTCGGCGGCCAAAGGCGCACCACAAACGGAGCATCGATTGGTTTGCATAGCTTGGCGGTTCGTTGGCGCCAGATCAGTCATCCGACTGTTCCTAACGGACAAACCCGGAAACGTTACAGGTCAATGGAGTTAACTCGTCAGTGCGGCGCGAAGGGCAGCGAGTTCGCTTTCGACGTCGGCGGGATTTGCCACCGTCTGCGCAATCTCGGCCCGCAGCAATTCCGTGTACCGGCTGCGCAACCGGTGCGCCGCCACGCGGGCAGCGCCCTCGCTCATGTTCAGTTCCACGCCGATCTCGGCATAGGAACGGCTGGCATCGTCGCCTGAAATACAGGGCTGCAACGTTTCGAACAACTTGCTCTTGCCCGCCGCGGACGATTCCGCTTTGAGCCGAAGGAAGGTTTGTTCCAGGATCGTCAACGCCCAGCGCCGCTCAAACAGCTGCTCCGGCGTGATCGGGTCTGCTGGTTCGTGCGCGTAATTTCCCTCCGCGGTTTCCGCATCGAGGGAAACAAATGAATAATCGCCGCCCCGCTTTTTCGCGCGCGCTTTCTCCCGTTGGTGACCGAGAAAATTCTTCACGGAAGCGAGGAGGAACGATCGAAACCGGCCACGCTCCCGGTCGGCCGCGAGAAACAAATCTTTCTCCAACAACTCGGAAAAGAATTCCTGCGTGAGATCCCGGCACTCCTCAGGCGGGTGTCCATTGCGCCGTATGAACGCATAGACCGGGTACCAATACGATTGGCACAACTTGTTCAATGCGACGGCGGCGGTGGTCGTGTCGCTCGCGTAAGCACTCAGCAGCAGGCTCCAGTGAGTCGTGGCGAACTGACCCACGGCCGTGCCGTGGTGGGATTCAGTCATTGGTATGAGCCTGCTGGCGCGCACCGTCGTTCACAAGCCCCGATTCCGTGGGCATTGTCGCCGCGCACGATGCGATGGGTTTCTTCACGTTCATTTCTGCAAAGGCCCAACCCAGTTGCGCACGGCCGGCTCGTCACCGAGCCGCTCGAATAGGGGTCAGTCCTCACCTTTGATTCGGCCGAGAAGGCGTAGGTTTTTCAGCAGGGTTCTTTGAGTGGGAAACAGGTTGCGCGACCCTTCTCTGTCCTATCACCTACCCAACACCACAGAACGGAGTGCGCGGGCAAAGCTCCAACTCCGCC
>JBBRBM010000221.1:0-9275 GCA_038205745.1 Verrucomicrobiota bacterium
CGGATGGATCGGCCTTTGGCGGTGAATGGCGCGACCGTCATCCAATCGGGTTGTCACGGGTCGTTTGTCGGCCGTCTTGATGTCGAATTCGACGGTGGGCACGTCGGAACAATCCGGCCTCGCTTGATCCATGTGGATGACTCGATTCCCCCGGATCCCGAGATGCAACGCGTGGTGGAGAAGATCGTTTCGCCGCAACGTGAAATGCTCTCCGAGATCGTGGGGCAGACGGAGACTGCGCTGAACCGGAATACATTTCTCGAAGCGACGATGGATAACCTGCTCCTGCAGGCGGTTGCGGAGGCCGCCGGAACGCGCATCGCATTTTCCAACGGCTGGCGCTATGGCGCGCCGATTCCGCCCGGCCCGGTCACGGTCAATGACCTTTGGAACATGGTGCCGCCGAATCCGCCAATCTCCACGGTCGAACTTACCGGCCAGGAAATATGGGAGATGCTCGAGGAAAATCTCGAAAACACGCTCGCGGCTGATCCTTACCGGCAGATGGGCGGCTACGTGAAACGCTGTCTTGGCCTGAAGCTTTACGTAAAGTTTGAAAACCCCGCCGGATCGCGCCTTCAGCAGTTGTTCGTCGGCGACGAGGAACTGGACCGCGAAGGCTCTTACGCGGTCGCGTTCGTCACCAGCCAGGGTGTTCCCAAAAAATACGGAAGCAACCGCCGCGACCTGACGATTAAGACGATCGACGCTCTCAAGCGTTACTTTGCCAAACATCCGAGCGTGAACGCTGAACTTCGGGGCGCCGTCGTAGCCGTTTAATCGACCAGCCATGCCTGAATTCCGAGCTGAAATTTTATCAATTATGACATCAACTCCAACACCTCCGACAAACGATCACGCCGGGAAAAGCGATTCCATCTGGATGGCGACGACCACATTGCCGACGTTTGCCAAGCTGGCCACGAATGAACAGGCCGACGTCTGCGTTGTCGGCGCCGGCATGGCCGGGTTGACGACGGCCTACCTGCTGGGTCGCGCCGGAAAGTCTGTCGTAGTCTTGGACGACGGTCCGATTGTGTCCGGTGAAACCGAGCGGACCACGGCCCGTCTCGTCACCGCATTGGATGATCGCTACGTCGAGTTGGAACGATTGCATGGCGAAAAGGGCGCGCGTTTGGCGGCGGAAAGTCACGCCGCCGCCATTGACCAGATTGAACGAATTGTTCAGGAGGAAAAATCGATTGTGACTTTGAGCGTTTGAATGGATACCTCTTCGTGCCGCCAGGAGAATCTCCTGAAATTCTCGAACGAGAACTGGCCGCCGCGCATCGTGCGGGGTTGACCGATCTTGAAATCATTCCACGCGCGCCCATAAGCACCTTTGACACCGGCCCCGCGCTGCGATTCCCAAGGCAGGCGCAATTTCATCCATTGAAGTATCTGGCGGCTTTGGCCCAGGCCATGGTCCGGGATGGCGGACGCATTTACACGCAAACCCATGCAACAAAAATTGAAGGCGGTGAACCGGCCCGTATCGAAACGCGGGAGGGCGCGGTGGTGACGGCCGCTGCGGTGGTGGTGGCGACCAACACGCCGGTGTACGACTGGCTGGCTTTTCATACCAAGCAAGCCGCCTATCGCACGTTTGTCATCGGAGTGCTGGTGCCTGCGGGTTCCATCAGCAAGGGTCTCTATTGGGACACACCCAATCCTTATCATTACGTGCGCCTGCATTCGCTCGCACCGGGCGAATCAGCGGCGAACGGGGCGGACCTGTTGATCGTCGGCGGCGAGGATCACAAAACGGGACAGGCGGACGATGCGGAAGCGCGTTATTCGCGATTGGAGCAATGGGCGAGAGAGCGTTTCCCCATGATGAAGGAAATCAAGTTCCGCTGGTCGGGCCAGGTCATGGAGCCAATAGACGGACCTTTCATTGGACGAAATCCCCTGGACAAAAAGAATGTCTATGTGGCTATGAGGAGCGCCGTGTTTACAAGCTCGACCTTTTTGAGCGGCCGCCTGCTGAAGCTGCTGAAATTCTCTCGCGCTATCTGGTCCGATCCCGCGTCGAATCCGGCAAGGCGCTTGACGACGCCCGTGGGGAATACCGGAATCGCAATCGCCGTTCACAAGCACGCGCCGCCATTCCAGAAGCTTGGCGCGAGCTCGTGGAAAAAGGTGACGAACTGCTCGTCGACCTCCTCGCCAGTGCTGTGGAATCTAAGGCTGGCATCCGTCCCGACGTAGACGATGTCGCCGATTTTCTTGCGGGTCTGGGCAGCGCCAGCGTCGTTGAAACCACTAGAATCGCCGCGTCGCGGCATGATACCAAGCTGACGCCACGCCCGATCTCACAACGGACAACCAGCGGGTCGTCACGCAGCGGCACGCTGCTGCTGCGGGGCAACAAGTATCCCTATTCCAACGCGAAGGATGCCATGGTCCTCGTTCTAAGAGAACTGGCGAAAACCGATCCATCTTTCCTTGAACGATGCTCGCAACACCCTGACACACAGGGCCGAAAACGCCGTTATATCGCGCACACCGCGGAGTAACTCTATCCAGATCGTGATGATCTACGCGACATGCGGGAATCCTTGCCGGGCGGCTGGTGAGTGGCGACAAACCTCAACAACGTCCTCAAGAAAACTATCATCCGTCTAGCTGCTGAAGGAGCTGAATTGAAATTCGGCAAGGATGTGGTGATCGAGTTCTGACATTCTCGCCTTGCTTTCAGATTCCAACGCTTCCCAATGCTCATTTGGAAGCAGCCGTTCATTTCCGTCGGACGTGCTGCGGCTGGTCGGTTTGACACAGCCGCGCTCCAACGCAAACGCAGCCGCCGTGTCGCTGACGGTTTCTGCCGTTGAACGCGATGTCTCGCCGCGATAGATTGCCGCCACTTGACGTATGCCAGCAGCAACCATCGCCCATGTCCGTCTCGACGACCGCGGGGTCGCGTGGATTGACGACACCAAGACCAAGGTGATCGAGGTCGCACTCGACCAGATCGCGCACGGGTGGAGTCCAGAGGAGATTCATTTTCAGCACTCGCACCTTTCGCTGGGGCAGATTCATGCGGCGCTCGGCTACTATTTCGATCACAAGGCGGAGATGGACGCCGAGATTCAGCGGAGTCTGGCGCGCGTGGATGAGTTGCGCCGGCCGGCTCTTGAGTCTCCGATCCGCAAGAAGTTGCGTTCAATGGGCAAGCTCCCGTGAGCGTGGCGCTCTACATGGACGTGCGTGTACCGGCCGCCGTCACGCGCGGGCTGCTGTTGCGGAATGTTGATGTGCTCACCGGCATCACCATTGGCAGGTTCATCAACGATTTGGAACTGCTCGCGCAGAGTGGCTACGCCGGCGATTACGCGAATCGGGTTGAATACCTGCCGCTCTGAAGAGCATTGGAACCGCCATACGGTCTGCCGTGCCGCGTTCTGCGAACAGCGCTGCGCGGACCGCGCTGGCGCTCACGGTTCGGATTTCTTCCGAAGCATCGAGAGCGACGCTGTGAGAACCAACGCCACACCCAGCACGCACACAATCGCCGCGCCAGTCGGAAAATCGAATTGGTACGACGCGAACAATCCGCCGACGCTCGACAACGTTGCGACTACCCAGCCAATGGCAAGCATCGGGAGCATTCGCCTCGCGAGGAAGTTGGCGCACACCGCCGGCACAATGAGATACGAGAACACGAGCAATACGCCGCCGATCTGGACAAAGCTCGTCACGACCAGTCCGAACAGCGCGTAGAAAAGAAAATCCCACCAGCGCACCGACATCCCGTCACGCTTCGCCCGCGCGGGATCAAAAGTGAGGGCGAAGAATTGTTTTCGAAAGAGGACATGCACCACCGCGATGACTCCGTAGAGCGCGAACGTTTTCCACACTTGCGCCTGGGTGACGAAGAGCACTTCGCCCACGAGCGTGCGCTTGAGTTGCTCGTTCGCTTCACCCGGCGCTTTGCTGAGCAGCAGAATGCTCGCAGCCGCCGCGACGACGTAAACGATTCCGATGAGCGCCTCCTGCGGCACGCGGCCGTGTTTTTCGTTGCGCGTGAACGCAAAGATCAGCGCGCCGACAAGCGTGAAGCCGAGCGACCACAAATAGGAATGAATGTCGTTCGCATCGTGGCCAAGCAACAGGCAGACACACGTGCCGAGCGCAGCCACCTGCGCCAGCGCGAGATCAACAAAAATGATTTCGCGCCGGATGATGTGCAGACCGAAGTAAACCAGGATGCCGGGCAACAACAGACAGGCCAGCATCGGCCACAGCATGAAGGAGATGGTTTCGAGCATGGACTATTTCTTCCCTTCCGCTGCATTGACCAGCGAACTAACGAGCTTGTCCATCCAGTCGATGTAAGTGTCCCCTGCCCCTTTCGCTCCCGGAACGAACGCTACGTCGAGGACCACAGCCTCCGCGTGGCTTGCCAATGTTTCGGCGTAACGCCGATCGCGGAACGGCTCGACCAAAATAATTTTCACACCTTCGCTCTTCATCGTACTCACGACTCCAGCGAGATGCGAAGGTGATGGCGGGATGCCGGGCTTCGGTTCGAGGAACAAGTCGATGCGCACATCAAATCGCTTCGCGAAGTAAGGCCACGCGTTGTGATAAGCCACGACGCGTTTGCCTTTCAGCGGCGCGAGTCTCTTCATCCACTCTGGAATCTTCGCGTCGATCTCACGATTAAACTTGTCGAGGTTCGCCTGGAAGACGCTGGCGGACTTCGGATCGAGATGTGAAAACGCATTCGCGATGTGCCCGGCAACGATCTTCGCGTTAAGCGGGTCGGTGGTGAAATGCGGATTCCCGGCGGCGTGAACATCACCTTTCGCGCGATCGAGCGTGGCGGGCACTTCGAGCAACTGAACTCCTTCGTGCGCCACGATGCGTCCGGGCTTGTCATGCTCCAGCTTGCTGTTCCGAGCCTTGTCGAGCAGTGCGCGGAGCCATCCGCTCTCCAGTTCCGCGCCGCCTTCGATCAATGCATCCGCGCGATTCAACTTCACCACAAAGCTCGGCTTTGCATCGACGAAGTGAGGGTCTTCCGTCGGACGCGCAATGGTGAACACATCAACCTTGTCGCCGCCGATTTGTTGTGCGAGCGCGCCGAAGTCCGGCGTGGTGGCGACCACGTTGAGCTTTGCGAACGCGGTGGCGGTGGTGAGCGCAGCAAGCAGGAACGTAAATATGTACCGAGTAATCGTTGCGCGGTGCAGCCATGTGAACGTCCCTGCACCGAAGCGCTGAAGGCGCGCGATTCGAAAGCCCGGGGCACGGCCCCGGGTAGTGATTGACCTACAATCGTTGAGCCCTGAAAGGGCGACACTGGTTGGTTTCGCCCTTTCAGGGCTGATGCCGTTTTGCTTCTGACCCAGGGCTGCGCCCTGGGCTGACGAATTGCGCCCCGTGAGGGCTTCTCTCTGCGAAAAAAACTGAAATGACTTTTTCATAACTTTCAAAATTGGTGAGCACCGTGAGCACCGAGGAGGAATTCGAACTGGAGCCAGATCGAATGCTCGTCGCTGAAGTGCTGGCCCTGGTCGTAGTTGTATTGCAGGCGAATTTTTGAGAACTCGCTCGGGAACCACGTGAGCACTGGCGAGATGCGAGTGCGATCGCCGCGGAAAATGTCGGTGCGATCGATGGCGCTGTTGTTGCCGCTGACCCATTCGCCGCGCAAGCCGGTGATCCAACGCGGACGAAAGCCCCACATCAGTTGCGAGTAGAAACCGTAGTCGCGAATCGTTTCGGCGGGCAATGGCACGGCAGCCTCCGCCGCAGCGTTGAATTTGCGATAGAGCACTTCGGTCTGCCACGAGACGAATGGAAAGCCTTGCTGCGCGTTCGCCGGCTTCCATTTCCAGTAGAGATCGACGCCGTAAATCTCGGTGCGAGTGTGGTTGCCGGCGTTGTTCGGCCCGAACGCGCCGGACACGCCCGCAACAATTGTTTGCTCATCCGTAAGATCGAACGATGACGCGAGCCGCGGGACGTAAAGTAAATCACCAACACCGCGAAGGTTCCGATCGCGCGTGGCGCGGCCAAGATAGCGATTCACCCCAGCACCATCATCCTCGCCCGGACTGCGGAAGCTGGTCGCCGTTTCGCCCTGGCCATTGAACATACCCACGCTTGCCTCCGTGTAGAACGGGAGCGGCGCGAGCCACGAGAGTTGCGCTCCGACATTGCGCAAACCGTCAGGGCCCATGGTGCGATTCAGGATGAGCGGTTGATCCACGAACGCCCATTGGTGCGGATGTTGCGGATTGTGGCGGCCAAAAGCGGCGAAGAATTGTCCGGCTTTGAGTTGAAGGTTTGCCGGCAGCGACGTTGTCTGGCCGTAAGCCTCCTCGAGCTCGATCTCGGTTCCTCCGTCATTGTCGAGCTTGAGCACAATGTTGGCGAAACCTTTGAAGTAAGGATCGACTGCACCATCCAGCGCGATCTCTGCATTCGGCAGTGTGAAGCCGCGGCTCGTGGGATCATGACCGCCAAGCTGCAACTCCGCGGAAGGATCGGAGGCGCTCGACCAGCCGAAATCCATCAGCGCATCGAAGCTCATATTCATGTAAGCCTGACCCGCGCGGAATACCGGGATGGGTTGCGACGGTGTCCATGGTTGTTGGAGGGACGGTCTCCGCGAGTCCGCGTTCGTGGCGTTGATGCCGCCGAGCTCCACCGCGAGTTGTCTCTCGAGTGCGAGTTGCTCGGGAGTTTTGGCGATGGCGTTGGTCTCGGCCCGGCGGGACGCCGGGGGCACGTTCTTCAGCACTTCATCCAGCTTGCGCGTGAGTTCCTCGATTTGCCGGCGGCTCTCCGCCTGCGATTTCTCGAACGCGTCTTTGACTTGTTGTAACTGCTGCCTGAGCTGCTCCACTTCACCGCTGTTCTGCGCGCTTAACGGGAGCCAGCTTGCGCACAGAATTATTGGGATCAAAAATTGTTTCTTCATACCTGAACCTTTTCCGCGCCGCACACGCGACGCAGTTCCTGAAACGAAAACACCGAACCGAAGCGAGTTTCAGGAACGGCAGGGCGGACCGCGACCGCTATGAAGCGTGCGAACGGCGGACGGAATGAGTTGCGCATCACTAATGCGTGATGCCGCACAGACAGTGTCCGCCACGTGGACGAAAACAACGGTGGCGGAGGTTTGTCCGTGTCCATGATCGAGCACGGACACCAGACAATAGTGCGTGGGTGAATTGTGATCGGGATGCAGCAAGCCGTGCAGCGCTGAACTGCCCGCCGCGAGCGTCGAGAGGAAAAGCAGAACGATCAGCAAACCGGCCAAGGCCGCTTTGCCGAACCCGCGCAGCGATGCTGTTCGCGAGGTGTTCATGTGGCGCATCAAATCTCCAGACGCTTATAGCGGCAAGTTTATTCCCGGCTGAAGTCGATCCGCCTCTCGCCGGAGTAAACGTTCAGCCGGCTTTCGCGAACGAAGCCAACCAGCGTCATGCCACTTTCGCGCGCGAACTCGACGGCGAGACTCGATGGCACAAAAACGGCGCACACGATCGGAATGCGAGCGGCCACCGCCTTCTGCAAAATCTCGAACGACGCGCACCGGCTCACGGCGTCCGGTTTTTGCGTTCCAATAAATCAAGTGCGAGCCGCCTTCGCGCTTCAGCGGACAGCCGTTGACTTCCAAGTGCCGGATGAGTTCTTTGCGCTTCAACCGAGTTCGACAAGTTCGCCGCCGGCGGGAAGTTTCTGCCGCGCATCGTCACGCCCGTCTTCCAGCAGGAGATCAATTGCGGCTCTCAAACTCTGGATGCATTCCTCCTGCGTCTCACCCTGACCATTGGCTTCTGGAAATTCAGGACAGAATGCGATGAACCACTTTCCTTCGCGGTGAATGTGAGCGGTTACAGGAACTGTCATGTCTGGAAGATAATTCTGGTGCGCGAAAATCCAAAAGCAAAGGCAGCACGTCTCGTCATTGTTCTTGCCTCGCGGCGTGAGCGGCCAATGAAAGGAAACCAATGCATGGTTCTCTGAGATTGGGTTTTCATGGATGGCGGAAGACAATTGCTCAATTTGCAAAAGACAGGCCAAATCACTACCAGCAATTCATAGGCGTCGGATGCGCTCGACCCGTACCCTCGTGTTGTAATCCGGCACGCCGCCCATCGCGTCCACCGCGCCGCGCGGGATGATCACGTTGCCCTCGGGCCAGTGAATTTGAAGATTACCACGCGCAATGGGAGCCAGATGCACACGCGCTTCGAAACGCCCGAGTTCGTTCACGAGCGCGACGCGGTCATTTCCTTTCAGGCGCAGAGCCGCCGCGTCGTCTGGATTCATCAATACTGAATCCCGCGAAGCACCGTTGAGCGGATCGACTTCGGCGTAGATCAGCGTGTTGAATTGTTTTCCGCGACGAGTGGAAACGTGGAAGAGCGGCATTCCGGGTTTCGGGTCTCGAGTTTCGAGTTCTTCAGCCGTGGCGGAAGCACGACTCGAAACCCGAAACCCGAAACCCGAAACATTTTCCGGAACATCCACGACGCGAAAATGCGCCTTGCCATCCGACGTCGGACATTTTTCACCCGCGCAAAGATGCCGCCCACCGTATTGAAACTGATCGCCACCGTTCGTCAGATGCTGAATGCCGTCGTAGAACGGAACGATGTGCGCGATCTCATCGCGAATCTGCCGGCCGTTTTCGCAATGAAGCAAGTACGCGCGCTCGGGATAAGTCGCGGCGGCGAGTTCACGCAGGATTTTCCATTCTGCTTTCGCTTCACCAACCTGTCGTGGAATTTCCGGCGATAAGATCACGCGCCGCTCGGTCGTGGTTTCAGTTCCACCATCGTCCTGTTCGTAACGCGTTTTCGCTGGGAGTAACAACACATCGCCCTCGCCATCGATGAACATCTGGTCTGTGAGAATGATGTCCTGATGCACCCGAAGCGGAACCTTAGCCATCGCGCGCGCGACGTAGTCCGGCTCTGGCAACATGCGCAGAAAATTTCCGCCAAGGCAGTAGAGCAAATCGAGTTCACCGCGCGCGGCGGCCTCGACCATTTCGCAGGCGGTGAGTTCTGGTTGCGACGGAACTTCGAACCCGTATTCGTGCGAGAGCCATTTCGCGTTCGCGGCAATGATCGGTGTGCCGCCGGGAAACGCACACGCCTTTGCTTAAAACCCAAATCCTCGCCTAAGCGGAGCGGAAAAAGATTTTGGATGTTTTGGGCGGAGTATTTTTTTGGGCAAATTTCGCCCGTTCAATTTCCTCGGATTAAGTCGCGAAAAGTCATGAAAAAGTCTCCCCCGGAGACACTTCC
>JBBRBM010000222.1:0-9165 GCA_038205745.1 Verrucomicrobiota bacterium
GCTCCCGGCCATGCGTATGTCCAAGTGGCATCCGCGCTGCTGATACGTCATCAGTGCGGTTGGCCCAGGCAATTCAGTGGGTCCGTGTTGGTCATTGTAAAACCTGCCTGTGCCGGGATCCATGCCGCGAAATCAGAAAGGTCAAAATACAACTATGCAACTCAAGAACAGCCGCAAGGCAGGCTTCACCCTCGTCGAAATCATGATCGTCGTCGCGATCATCGGCCTGTTGGCCGCCATCGCGATTCCGAACTTCATCAAGGCCCGTCAGAGCAGCCAGACGAACGCCTGCATCAACAACCTTCGCCAGATCTCAGGCGCGGTCGCCACGTGGGCGCTTGAAAACAAGAAGACCGGCGCCACCCCCGCTGCGCTGACGGATATCGTCGGCACCTCGCTCTACATTCGCGAAACGCCCGCGTGCCCTGCCGGCGGCAGCTACACGCTCGTCGATGTAGACACCAAGCCGACGTGCAACATCACGCTCCACACGCTCTAATTTCTGTTGGTTGCTCGCATAGGACTCGGAGTTGTCTCCGGGTTCTTTTTGCTTTGTGGGAGCGGCCTCAGGTCAAGGCGTGGGAAGGTCCAGGCGGAAGCGGCCGTTCGTAATCGAGATGCCCGGGCCGTTGGCTGTAAACGTGCCGAAGATTTCAGTGCCCTCGGTGCTGACGAAAACCGATCCTGACACCGCAGAGCTTGCGCTTTCAGTGCCGCTGTAGACGCCGGTGCGATAGGTAACAGTCGCACGGGCCGGAATGGGATACATCGTCGAACCGATCAACACGTTCGAAACGGAAAGGATCAATCCACGGCCGCCGGTAGCGTCGCTCACCGTTCCATCCACAGCACTGCAGTAGATCGTGAAGTTGGTTTCCGTTGCCGTGACGGAAAAAAAATTCTCCGTCGCATGATCGCGGCTCACGCGCATATTGATGCCGTTCACCTTGGCGGAAATCGTGTTCGAGCTCAGGTCTCTGGGAAAAAGAGGGATCAGTGCGTTGGCCACCGATAGCAGCAAAGGCTCCATTCGGCGCCGTGCCGGGTCGAGAAGCATGGCGATTCTATGCGGGCGATCCGCTGCAATCAGTTTGGTGGAGATTGGTGTCAGCGCCTGCAATTGCTTCTGCGCGATGGTCTTGTTGTCCGATTCCGGCAACTCAGGCATCAGAGTCACCACGAACTGGAAGTTCGTTTCATAGCTTTGGCGAAGCCTGACCGAGGTGGCTTCCAGGAGTGGCACGTAGTCGGGGAAGCTTTTGCTTTTCAGATGGCTGATCAAGGAATGCAGCGCTTTTCCATCGGCCGTCGCCGTGTTGGTCAACACACCCGAGGCGCGCAGCAATGTGCGCAGCCGCTTCAGATCCTGCTTAGTGGGATTCTCGATTGCGCTCAGGGTCACGACTTCGTTCGACAGCGCTTCACGGATCGGCTCGAACTGCACCGCAGTCAGCCCGCGAGCGGTCGCTCCTGTGCCAATGAGAGCGAGCGCACAGGCCATACATGCCATGCGCTTCAACCAACTGCGCGACACTTTCTGCCAATTCATAACTGCCACATTAAAGGACATGAGTGTCTCGAAAACAATTCGTAGAACTACGTTGCCGCGTTCGGTGGAACCCTGAACCTGCGTCGGGGAACAGCATGACAAACACTGCGCGGGTCGCATCAATCCCCGCGGCTGCCAGTGTTGCGGATGAAAAGCTTGCCCGGCATCTGGCGCACAATCCGTTTCATCTCCAGGCTAAACAGCGCCACCGAGACTGCGGAGGTCGGGAGCGAACTGTGGCGGATGACGTCATCGATAGGCGTCGGTTCGTTGGTGAGAGCGTCATAGACCCGTTGTTCATTGTCCGAGAGCGTCAGCGTCGGCAGCACGCCGGTTTCATTGGGTGCAGGCAGACGGTTGCTGGTGGGAAAGAGGTATTCGAACTCGCTCAGGATGTCCTCCACGCCTTCGCAAAGCTTTGCGCCTTTCTTGATCAGTTCGTGACAGCCTTTGCTGCGCGGTGAGTCGATGCGACCTGGGACGGCGAACACCTGGCGTCCATATTCGACGGCGAAGTTGGAGGTGATCAGCGCGCCGCTCGTCAGGTTTGCCTCCACGACCACCGTCCCGAGCGTCATGCCGGCGACAATGCGGTTGCGGATCGCGAACGATTGTTTGTCGGCGCTGCGATTGAACGGGTATTGCGTGATCACCGCGCCGCTGGCTGCGATGCGGTCGAACAATTCCTTGTTCTCGGACGGGAAGACAATGTTGATCCCCGTGCCCAGCACGCAGATTGTCCGGCCCTTCGCGCTCAGCGTGCCTTGATGCGATGCCGTATCGATGCCGCGGGCACCGCCGCTCACGACGGTCACTCCCACGTAGCCGAGCTGGTAACCAAATTTCCGCGCGACCTCGATTCCATAGTGCGTGGTTTGCCGCGAGCCGACCATCGCGACTCCGTTCTTGTCGCTGTTGCGCAACTCGCCTTTGACATAGAGCAGGATCGGCGGGTCGTAAATCTGCCGGAGCAGCTCGGGATATATCTCGTCCTCTTGTGTCACCACGGAGCAGCCGAACTCCTCGATGCGTTTCAACTCGCCGGCGAGATCAATGTTCTTCTCCCAGCTCGCAATCGTCTCGGCCACTTCCGGTCCGATGCCGCGCACGGCGAGCAATTCATTTCGCGATGCGCGCAAAATGGCTGTTGCATCACCGAAGTGTTCCAGCAGTTGACGCAGCCGCACCGGGCCAACATGTTCGATCATGTTCAGCGCGACGAGCGCTTCTCGGGAGGTCATACGCGGTGGATAACCAGTTGCGGGACGCGCGGCAAGTGGAACTTCGCCGACCTCGCAAAAACTGGTTTGGGTTCGGCAAGGCCCGTTGAGCCGTGCGCATCTTCTTGACGTTCATTGAGCGGAACAGATAGAGCCATGAACATCGCGTTAATAGGCCCCTCAGGCGGAGGCAAAGGCACACATGCTGCCCAGCTTTGCGTGCGCTTTAATCTGCTTCACCTCTGCACCGGCGACTTGTTTCGCGAGCACCTCGACCGGCAAACCGCCCTCGGCATCATCTCCCGAAAATACATGGCTCAAGGTGAGATGGTCCCCGACGAAGTCGTGGATGCCATGATCGAGGAACGTGTGCGCCAGACAGCGCCGGTGCAGGGTATTTTGTTCGATGGCTTCCCGCGCACGGTTTACCAGGCGACCTTTCTCGACAGTCTTTTCCACTCGCTCGGGCGCACGTTTGACGCCGTCGTTTATCTCGACGTAAGCGATGAGGAAATTCTCAATCGCATCGCCGGTCGCGAGGTGTGCAGTGAATGCCGGGCGTCCTTCCGTCGCATTTATCATCCGTTCACTGCGTGCCCCGAACACCGTTGCAAGGGTGAACACCTGACACGCCGCGCGGACGATACACCGCAAATTGGCCGCGCCCGTCTCCGCGTCTTCCATCGCGTGACGGGCCCGCTCATCAATTATTATCAGCAGTCCCAACGGGTCGCGATCGTCGACGGCGAACGCGACGTTACGGAAGTCAGCCTGGCCGTGAACGAAACCTTCAGCCGCGCGCAACGGCAACAATTCGTCCCCGCATCCTGCGCCCGAGTCGGCCAGCTCATTGTGCGGATGAGCACGCCTGTCGCGGCGATTCGTCCGCCTGTCGCGGTCGATCTCGTCCTTATCGGAGCGCCCGGTTCCGGCAAAGGCACGCAAGCGGTGACGCTGGGGAAGGATCTGGAGCTTCCACACATTGCCACGGGCGATCTCTTTCGTGAAAACCTGAAGAAGCAAACCGACCTCGGGAAACTTGCCAAGACCTACATGGACCGCGGCGAGCTCGTGCCCGACGACGTGACCGACGCGATGGTCGAAGAACGCTTAAGCCGCAGCGATGCTCGCAATGGCTTCATCATGGACGGTTATCCGCGCACGCTGCCTCAGGCCGAGGCGCTGGGTGAAATTCTTGCCGAGACGCATCGGCATGTCGCAGGCGCGATTCATCTCCACGTTCCGGACGAGGAAATTGTTCAGCGACTTTCCGGCCGCTGGATTTGCCGCCAATGTCAGTCGCCGTATCACTTGCAATTCAAGCCACCGCAGAAGCCCGGAGTGTGCGACGCCTGCAACGGCCCGCTTTACCAGCGCGATGACGACAAAGCCGAAACAGTCCTAGCTCGCCTGAAAACTTTCCACGCGCAGACGAAACCGGTGATTCAGTTCTACCGCGACGTCGGCCTGCTTGCGGAAGTCAACGGCACCGGTGCCGTCATCGACGTGACGAAACGCACCCTCGAAGCAGCGCGCAACATCCAGCAGCGCATCGAGGCGAACGGCGTCGTGAGTATCCCTGCGGAGATGGCGGCGGTTTAGCTTCGGGCCACGGCGGCGAGCGAAAGCGCTGTCGACTCGCGTTCCCGAGCATCGCCGTCTGCGCGAACGTTGATTCCAATCAAGGCGCATCCGAAGCGCCGCCCAATACTGCGTGTACAAATGAGATTGAAGCTCCGCAGTTTGCGGGCGCTTCACGCACGCGTGAGCCACCCGAACACGGCGACGTTCGCAACCGAACCTGCCGCCGTCACGCAGAAGCTTATTTTCAATTTCAGTCCCACGCGCGCGCGCCTATTTGACCGCTACTGCACCGCGCATCGTTTGTTCACCCCAGCACGCACTCATGAAACCTGAACTCACCAAAACCACTCGCCGGAGCTTTCTGAAGACGACCGGGGTCATCGCCGGCGCCACCACGCTCGGCTTGCCGCAAATTGTTTCGCCGCGTGTCTTTGGTGCGAACAACCGCATCACGCTCGGCCACATCGGCGTCGGCGGCATGGGCGGATTTCATTTGCGCGAGATGGTGAAGCGCATGGGCAGCGGCGAAGTGAACATCGCCGCCGTGTGCGACGCCGATGAAAAGCGCCTCGCGAACGCGTGGAAGACCGCAGGCGCTCAGGCCGAAGTTTATCGCGATTACCGCTACCTCATTCAACGCAAGGACATCGACGCCGTCGTCATCGGCACGCCGGATCACTGGCATGCGGTGCAGATGGTCCACGCGGCGGAGTGCGGCAAACACGTTTACGTGGAGAAGCCCGCGTGCTGCACCATCGAGGAAGGCAAGGCGATGATCGCGGCGGCGACGGCGAACAAAGTTTCCGTGCAGGTCGGCTCGCAAGGACGTTCACAGCCCGAGGCCTACGCCGCGCATCGCTACATCGCCAGCGGAATGTTGGGCAAGGTTAACAAAGTCACCTGCTGGCATTATCCAAGTCCGTCGGACGACAAGCCGGTCGCCGATAGCGCGCCGCCGCCGGAGCTGGATTGGGATCTGTGGCTCGGCCCGCTCGCGTGGCGTCCTTACAACGCGCGTTACTGCCACGGCACGTTCCGTTGGATCATGGAATCGGGCGGTGGCCAGATCCGTGATCGCGGCGCGCACGTGATGAGCAACGCGATGTATTTCATGAACGCGGACCACACCGGCCCCGCGACGATCGAAGCCAAAGGCACCGTTCCCGCGAAGGGCCTTTGGGACAGCGCGATGGAGATGGAAGTCACTTATCAATTCAAGAATCCCGACTGGACGCTTGTCTGGTCGCAGCCCGGCGAAAAAATTCCTTACTTCGATGAAACCCGAAAAAAGAAAGAAGGCATTCGAGACGGCTATGGCGCCGTCTATCACGGCGACAAGGACAAGCTCATCGTGTGGGTCGGCGATAACCAGGTCTATACGGAGCCGAAAGCCGTCGAGTTCGCCAGCAAGCCCGGCGGTGTGGATGTTTACAAGAGTCCCGGCCACCACGACGACTGGTTCAACGGAATAAAGACCGGCAAGAAAACGATTATGAACATCGAGGCCGCCGTCGCCGTTTCGAACCTCACCGTCCTCGGCAACATGTCATTGATCCTCGATCGCAAGCTGAAGTGGGATCACGCCAAAAGTGAAATCATCGGCGACACCGAAGCGCATCGCATGATGAGCCGTCCGCAGCGTTATCCGTATGTCCTCTGAACTTCAACCGAGCTGAAAACATGAACGCGAAAGAATTGATCGAGCAGATTAAAAACGGTGACGACAAGGTGCGCGGCGCAGCGTGGCAGGCGGCGGGGAACGCCGGATCGACTGCGGTGCGCGGACTCGCCGAGTTGATGTTCACCGGCGAACAGGAAGTGGCGCGCGCGGCAAAGCGGGCGCTCTGGAAAATCGTTCGCTACGCCGGACGTCCGGCGGGTGGCGATGAAACGAAAGCCGTCGCGAAGGAACTTGTTCCGCTCCTCGCCAGCGGCGATCCCAACGTCCGCCGTGAGTTCGTGTGGATGCTTTCCGAGATCGGCGACAGCGATGCCGCGCCGATGATCGCGTTGTTGCTGAACAATCCGAACCTCCGCGAAGACGCGCGCGCCGCGCTCCAGCGCATCCCCGGCGACACGTCATTGCGCAGCTTGAAAGTCGCGCTGAAGAACGGCGCGGAAGATCACAAGCCCGCGATTGCTGAATCCCTGCGCGTGCGCGGCGAAAAGGTGAAGGACTTCCCGAACCAGAAGCTCGTGCCCAGGAAACAAACGGCGGTGAAGAATCCTCTTGCCGTCTGACCTCGCCGCCGGGCTTGGAAGCGCCGTCCTGCCGCGGCGAGTTCATCAAACACGCCGGGCTGCTTGTCATCATGTCACAGCCGGATGAAGACCAATCGAGGCACGCTCGACCGCCTGTTTTCTGAAAAGGATTCTTCCGTCACGCTGCAACTGCTGGAGCAAGCGGCGCTCGCCTTGGGCCGCAAACTCAAGGTTGAACTGGCCTGACCCGCGGTATGAAACGGCCCGGCGAAGGCTTCAAACTCCACAGGCCACCGCTCATCAAAATCGATCAAACCAACCGAAAATAAAATCGTGCCGTTTCAAACAGGCAAACCTCGACAGCAAACGCATTATGGTTATCACCCTTAAACGCCAATTAACCCCGGAAGAAAAAGGCATCATTCTACAAAGGCACGGGCGTGTCTGCTTTGCCACGGGCCACGCGATCCCTGAAGAAGAATCTCTCCACTTTGATCACATCATGGCTTTCGCGCTGGGAGGTCGAAGCGAAATCGACAACATCGCGCCGATGTGCGAACACCACAACAAGGCGAAGGGGATGCTGCCTTTGGAAGATTTTCGCGTCAGTCTTCAACTCAAGGAATTCTTCGGCACAGGGGACAGACTAACGCTCAAGCAACTTTTGCAGTTTCTTAAGACTCGAAAGCAAATCCCAAGCTACGGCGCACACTGCGCCCTTTCGCAGAACGACGGCGATGTGAAGCTGGAGTCTGCTCACGGAAACTTCACCTACGACCTCCTCCAGTGTCCCATCACCGGTTGGAAATATTTCTACGCGACGTTGCCCGTAGAACTCCTCGACAGCGATGATGACGAGGAACATCAGTTTGGCCTGCAACCCCGCTTCCTAATTGAGGACAAGGTGTTTGGTTTGTTCCGTCACTTTCAGAATCATCCAGTGCTTCAGCCGTTAATTGGCCGCATCGCCGCCGGCAAGATTGTGCTCTTTGATGGTCAGCATAAAGCCGCAGCCCTGCTCTGGGCAGGCCGCAGAAAGTTTGAGTGCAAAATCTACATCGACCCAGATCTCCGCATCCTTAACGAAACCAACATATCTGCTCACGAAAAGTTTGCTCAAACCCGCTTTTTTGCTTCGGTGATGGTTGTCAAACTTGGCGGCCAATTTGGCAAGGACTTCGAGGATTACAAGAACCGCGAAGATCAAGAAACGAAGAGCGAAGCCGGTTTCCTGGCATATTTGGAACGTGTCCAAGACCCGGGTATGACTCGCGGGGAGCGCAACAAGCGATTCCGCGCGTATCTGTTCAATGCAATCCTTGAGGACAAGGATAATGAAAACCGGATGGCGAAATTAGTTTCCACAGGCAATCGCGGTTCTAACGAACGACCGCTTACCGTGGATATGCTTTCAAAGTCGTTCTTTGCAAACTTTCTGAATGACGAGCCTGTTACCGACAACCTTGCCTCGGTTGCCTACAAGCGAGACCACGAGATCAACAACAACGTTCGGATGATGAATTTCTTCTTCGACCTCTCGCTTTGCAATTGGAATCCTACAGCGGCGGCAAACGATCAGACGCGGATTCGGCTCGAACGCATCTACGCTTCCAAGTCCATCATGGCATGGTCGGAGATTTTCAAGTCGGCAGTTTGTGCCAAGCTTGACATAATTGACGAGGACGACCGATCTCGCCCTTTGTATCGGGAATTGTCTGAAGCCGATTTAGAGAAGATCAAGACGATGGTAAATCGTTTGCTGACTTGGACACAGTGGTCATCGGCACCCAACTCGGAAATCGATTCCCAACTTTCAACAAGTAAGACCGCGCTGAAAGCTTGGTTCAGAGAAAAAGGGCTGACGCCCGGTTATCTGATGGGAGCAGCGGAATAATTCTCCGTTGTCAACCGGAACGCGGTTGCGGCCATTACGGACATTCCGTTTCCATCCGTCGCGACGCTTGTCGTTCGGACGAACGCGCCGTAGTCTGTGCGCATGACAACGACGGTGGGTGAAAGCAATCAGGTGAGCATCCCGCCCGAAATGGCGCGTGAGTTCGACATCCATCCCGGCACGCGGCTGGAGTGGGCGAAGGCGGGGGACGGAGTCATCACGGTGAAGCCGTTGCCGAGTCGCGGCGAAATGGCGCGGCAACTGATGGGCGCAGGCCGGCATCTGCTCAAGCCCGGCGCGGACCCCATCGGCGACTTGCTGCGCGAACGGGAGCGGGATGATCAACTCGACCAGGCCGATCATCGCCGATGACCCACTTGCTGGACACCTCGGCGTTGCTGGCGCACTACCTCGCGGAAAATGGTGCGGAACGAGTTCAAGCATTGTTTGAAGATGTAGCGGTCGAGGCCGGGGCTTCCATCCTTTCGCTCTATGAGTTTGAACTTCGATTGCATCAGCTTGGCTTGGATGCGGTCACTCGGGTCACGGAATTAAATCGTTACCGCGCCTTGTTGACCGTATCCGTCCGGCCAAACCAGCTAGGCGGAAGGTGGGGATTGCGGCAGCGTTGGAGGCGTGAAATGTAAGCGCTCGCGCCTGGCTGAAGTTCAAATCCAATCCGCGTCCTATGCTCCCGCGTCAGGGCGGGCTGGCGG
>JBBRBM010000223.1:0-9136 GCA_038205745.1 Verrucomicrobiota bacterium
GGTGAAGAAGACCGCGAAAGCCGACAAGGCGATGTCAGCCATGGTGTAGGAGGTGTTATCGCCGGTGCGCCGATCGGGGAGTTCCGCAGCCACGGCTCGCCAGCGTTCGATGAGGTGATCGAAGGGGCGCGCGTTCATGGGGCCAAGGAATGCCGGCTCGGCGGCGTGGGGCGGACTGGGCAAACACAAACCGTTGGTGGCGGCGAGGTTGGACTGGCTGAAAGCGGCGTCGCCGAAGTTGGTGCCGCCGCTGGATCGGCTGGCCATCGGAGGGGGCATGGTTTGAGAGAACGGGGTCGCGCGCCCCCGAAAATCAACGCTCTACTTCGGAGTTCGGGTTCAACTCGCCCCCGCCTGCGTTGCCGATACCACTTCACCCTTTGCCGTTCCAATCAACCGCTCTTCCTCCTCATTCGTCCGCCCTTCGGGCAACACCTCGCCGCGGCGTAACAGGTCGAGCATCGTCTCGCGGCTGATGGCGCCTGCCTGCCACGCTTCCACGATGCTCTGAATCTCCTGTGACGAAAGTCCCTTCGTGGAAAAGTCGGTGTTCGACTCGATGCTGACTTGTTCTGTCGTCACCTCATCCGGCGATTCTTCTGTCGAGTTCCACCAGTAGTCCCAGCGCAGGATTTGCGTCAGCGACGCGCTGACGTTGATCGCGATGTTGCCGAGGATGCTGTTCTCGCCGCTCGGTCGCAGCTCGATGGCCTGTGCTGTCTCACCGACTTTCTTCTGGCCTTCGAGCAGACGGGAACCAAGCACGGCCCTCAACCGCTCGTCGCGGTCCATGGCCTTCTCGAACGTGCTCAACCCGTGGCCCATGAATTCAAGAAAGCCCGCGCTCGCGCTGGTCTGTTCCGTGACCCAGGCGGTGCTCGAACCGATGCGCAGGCTCGACCCGTTCTCGAACCCGCTCACCCACGCCGTCGGCAGGGCGGTGAAGTGAACTCCGTGTTTGTAGTCAGCGTTGAGCCGGTAGTGATCCAGATTCACCGTGATGATGTCGGCGAGCGGCAGTTTCTCGACCGCCGGCTGCGAATGATTCGGGCCGTGGAACACAAACGGAATCAGCGGCAACGGTTTTCCCAGACGCAACGGGATGCGCGTCTCCACCAGCTTCCATTTTGCCTTGTCCGATTTCTTGACTCGATTCCCGTGCGCAAGCACCTCGCGCTGCCAGATATCCACGACACATTGGCACTCTGACTTCTGACCTCCGACCTCTGACCTCTGCAACCGCAGAACCCGAATCTGTTCCGCCGCCTGGACTTCAAACTCATCACCGCCATTGCCATCCACGCAAGTGGCTTCGCGCAGCACAATCAGCGTCGGGACGTTGCGCCCATTGATCCGCTCCACGCGCCAGTTCAGGATTTGCTCGGCAGCATACGTTGACCCGTAAACGCTGTTCTCACTGTGGCCTGTTCGCGACCGCCACCGTCGCGACGATACTCGTGACCGCTCCTGCGCTGTTTGAAACAACGACCGAGTACGCGCCCGCTTCGCTTCCGTTCACATGGTGAAACAACAGCGCGGAGTTGGTCTCACTCTCGATGGCGCTGCCTTCACAAAACCATTGAAACGAAAGAGGCCATGGCCCAGCGAACACCGCGAGCCGCGCGTCGTTGCTCGCGATCACCGTGACGTTCGCAGGTTGTTCGAAGATCAGCGGCGACAGCACGGCGTTGGAGAGGAAGAGCAATTGCGCGCGCAGCTTCAATGCGCTTCCGTTGCGCCGGGCGAGTGAGCGGATTTTTCTTTCCGTGATCTCTGTGTCTCAGTGGTTCATTCGGTTCAGGTGAAGTGAGCAAACATTCAACTTCCAACTTTCCCCGTTCAACGTTCAACTTGCCGCCCATGAGCCAGACCATCGCTTACCTACAGTCGGAGTCTGCCGAACAGAACATCGAGATCGGGTTGCTTGTTAATTATCTCCTCTACGATTCGATCAAGGCGGGCGCGAGTGACATTCACATCGAGCCGTGGGAGAGCACGCTGGCAGTGCGCATCCGCCTGAGTGGCGTGCTCACGGAGCTGGTGCATCTGCCGCTGGAGTTGATGGAGAAAATCTCGGGGCGCTTCAAGGTGATGGCGAACCTCGTGAGTTACCAGAGCGGGCTGCCGCAGGAGGGGCACGCGTCGGCGGGGCCGGAGTTGGGCGGGGTGGAGTTGCGCATCTCGGTGTTCCCCACGGTGCGCGGGGAGAAAATAGTGGTGCGGTTGTTCGATCCGAGCAATCGGAGCTTTGAATTGCCGGCCCTGGGGTTTGATGAGGAAACGTTGGTGCATCTGCGGAAGGTGCTGGCGCGTCCGAGCGGGTTGTTCCTGCTCACGGGCCCGACGGGTTCGGGGAAGACGACGGCGATTTATTCGGCGTTGTATCACATCGTGCAGCGGAGCGGGGTGAGCATGAGCATCGCGACGGTGGAGGATCCCGTGGAGTTCAACCTGCCGATGATCAGCCAGGCGCAGATCAATCCGTCGCAGGATTTTACCTACCCGAAGGCGCTGCGGTCGCTTATGCGACAGGACCCGCAAGTGATCATGGTGGGTGAGATTCGCGATCCGGAGACGGCGAGCATCGCGGTGCAGGCGGGGCTGACGGGGCATTTGGTGATCAGCACGATCCACTCGGGGATCGCGGTGGGGGTGTTCGCGCGGTTGATCAACATGGACATCGAGCCGTTCCTGCTGGCGTCGAGCATCATCGGGGTGCTGGGGATACGGTTGATCCGGAAGAATTGCACGTTTTGCTCGGTGCCGTATCAGCCGGAACCAAGCTTGTGCAAGATGATCCCGCCGGACCTTCTGGCGACGGCGAAGTTCATGCGCGGCGTGGGTTGCAATGAGTGTTTGCAGACGGGTTTTCATGGACGAACGGCGGTGACGGAGTTGTTGCTGGTGGATGAGATCTTCCGCGATGCGGTGTTGCAGAAGTTACCCACGCGCGCGCTTCAGGACGTGGCGGTGCAACAGGGGATGCAAACGATGTGGCTGAACGCGGTGCAGCGGGTGGTGACCGGGCACACGACGCTGGAGGAAGTCATCCGCGTGGTGGCGGTGGAGCAATTGTAGGAAAGAAAAACGCCCGGCGTAGTTGCACCGGGCGTCTCGGAAGTGTTCGAAACAGTTTAGAAAGTGTGGTCCGCGACGCTGCACGCGGGTTTCACGTCCACGGCATTGATGGTGTAAGCACCACCGGCCGGGCATGATGGCGTCTCCTTGATGTACAAGGTTTGGCCGAAAAGGTCATTCGGCGTGGGAACGTCGGAACCCGTTTTCTTTTGTTCCAGCGCCCAAGTGGCTTTGGCGCCATCAATGGTGCGAAGATTCGACACGCACGCAGCTCGTTGGCTGGATTGGCGGGCCTTGATGAAGTTCGGGATGGCGATGGCAGCCAGAAGGCCGATGATCGCCACAACGATCATGATTTCCACGAGCGTGAAGCCGCCCGTCCTGCGAGTTTTGTTCGTTTGCATAGACAAAGGTTTCTGATTGAAAACCGGTGCGGGCGAAAAGTAGCAGACGAACTTGGAATGACAACCCGGAAAAAGGAAAGGCCCGGAGACAAGCTCCGAGCCCTTTTCGAAACTGTGTGGCTGATTACAGCGTGTGACCAGTGATGTTGCAGCTCGCCTTCGTGTCCACGACGGCGATCGTGTAGGTGCCGCCTGCGGGGCAGGTCGGAGTCTCACGAATGTAGAGGGCGGCGCCGAACAGATTCGCGGCGGTCGGTGTGTCTGTGCCGGTCTTCTTGTTTTCCAGCGCCCACGTGGCCTTCGCGCCTTCGATCTGGCGGAGGTTGTTGATGCAGGCATTGGTCTGGCTCGACTGACGGGCCTTGATGAAGTTCGGGATCGCGATCGCGGCCAAGAGACCAATGATCGCAACGACGATCATGATTTCTACGAGGGTGAAGCCCGACTTACGGTTATTCTTGAGTTGCATAGGTACTTGTTCTTTCTGATGCGGTGCGAACGTTGGTTCAGGCGGGTTAATCACTTCAGTGTTCGTTCGCCTATTGCCTGAACCGACCGCTCCCCCTCCTCAGCAGCGGTGGTGCCACCCACGAAGTTTGCATAAGTTCCTGAATTTAGCCTTGAGCCACACGGCCCCGCTCCCGACTTGTGTCCAACTTCTGCATGACATGTTCCATTCATGGGCGGACACGAACTTTGTTGCGTAAACTCAAGGCTTCAGCGAAATCACCCTCATGAACGACGCCGGAAAGGTGCTCAGCTTCGAGGAACTCGCCGCATGGCGGGACGCGCTCCGCCGCGGCGGCAGGAAGCTTGTTGTGACGAATGGCTGCTTCGATCTGCTGCACGTCGGCCATGTGACTTACCTCCAAACAGCGCGGCGGCTCGGGGACGCGTTGCTGGTAGGAGTCAACGGAGACGCATCGGTGCGCACGCTGAAAGGCGCTGGACGGCCACTGAATTCAGAGCATGACCGTGCATTCGTTCTCGCGGCACTGCGTTGTGTCGATGCCGTCTGTGTTTTCCCCGAGGTGCGTGCGGTGCATTTGCTCCAAGCGGCGCAACCCGATGTTTACGTGAAGGGCGGCGATTACACGCTCGACACTCTGGATCAGGAAGAACGCCGCGCCGTTGAATCGGGCGGCGGACGGATCGAGATCATTCCATTCGTCCCGGGCAAGTCGACAACCGGATTGATTCAACGCATGGCAAGCGGACCGTGTTGAGACGGCGCATCTCCATCGTGCCGTAACTTCTCGCTCCCGCTTCTCGTCTCTTACGCCGATGACATTCAGTCACAACAACAAAGAACGACGCGGCTTCACGCTGATCGAACTTCTCGTTGTGATTGCGATCATCGCGATCCTTGCGAGCTTGTTGCTCCCAGCGCTGGCGAAGGCGAAGGAGATGGGCAAGCGTATGTCTTGCCTGAACAACAACAAGCAACTCGGCCTTTCGCTGATGATGTATACCGACGACAACGAAGGACATCTTCCGCCGCGTGCGCATCCAAATCGGTGGCCGAGCCGCCTGCAGGAATACTACAAGGACGTGAAAGTGTTGGTTTGCGCCAGTGATCTTAATCCAAGCACTACGAATTCAATGTTCTTCAGTACGAACTATCCCGCTGACTTCGCTCCCCGGAGTTTCATCTACAACTCGTGGAACGACTGGTACAGCGAGAAGTATCCCGGTAATTCCAACTGGCGACAGATTGTGCGCACGAACGAGATATCGATGACGGAAAACGAAATCCAGTTCCCTAGTGACACGATCGTGTTTGGTGAAAAAGGGAGCGGCGTGATGCATTGGTATCTCGATTACGAATACAGCGAAGACCTCAACACCATCGCCGAGCAAAGCCGCCATTCGAACACCGCGAAAGGTTCCGGCGGTTCGAATTACACCTTCGCCGATGGTTCAGCCCGCTATCTCAAATGGGGCAAATCCATCGACCCGATCAACATGTGGCTTGTCCTCGCAACGTGGCGCAGCATGGGCGCTGCGGCGAACCCGCCCTGACGTTGCACTGTTCGTGAGTGTTCCTCTAGCATCCGCCCTCGTGTCCAACGACCTGTTCTTCGCAAACGTTTCCGACCCGGCGCGCTTCCGCGAAACGATTCGATGCATCGACGAACTCAACTCCGCTGATCCGAATCGCGAGAGCGTGGGTGATGAATTGCTCCCGCGTGAACTGATTTACTCACAGCGCTTGTGCGGATGGGTGATGCGATTGGCGCCACACGCTTCGGAAGAGCTTCGGCTTGCCGCGCGTTCCCAGCATCTCTGCCGCTGGCAAATTCCTCGCGACAGCTACCCGGCCACACGCGCCGGCTATCACCAATGGAAGACTGAGTTGAAAAAATTTCACGCCGGCAAATCGGCTGAAGTGCTTCGCGCTGGCGGTTACCCGGATGAAGTTGTTTCGCGCGTGAGTGAACTCAATCTGAAGAAGAACTTCCCCGCCGATCCCGAAACCCGCGTGATGGAAGACGTGCTATGCCTCATGTTTCTCCAGTTCCAGTTCGGCGAACTGGCCGCGAAGCTCGATGACGAGAAGACCATTAACGCCATTCGTAAGTCGTGGGAAAAAATGACGGACGCCGCGCGACAGCACGCGCTGGCGTTGTCGTACACGGATCGTGAGCGCGAGTTGGTTCAGCGCGCGCTCGCGTGATGCGTTAATCCGAATTCGGATACGACCCCAACACCTTCACGTAGGTGCAGTAATCCTGCAGATACGCAATCGCCTGCGCCACGCGCTTGTCCTCGTAATGGCCGTCGCAATCGACAAAGAAGAAATACTCCCACGCCTTCCGTTTGCTCGGGCGCGATTCGATCTTGGTCATGTTCAGCTTGTAACGCCGGAACGCCGCGAGCGCGCTGTGCAACGCGCCAACCTTGTGCGGAATGCTGAACATCAAACTCGTGCGATCGAGGCCCGATGGCGGACTGCACTTGCGCCCGAGCACGAGGAAACGCGTCGTGTTGCTCGCATTGTCCTGAATATCCGAGTCGAGCACATCCAGTCCGTAACGTTGCGCCGCGAGCGTGCCGCCGAGCGCCGCCGAGTGCCGCGTCTTCGAAGCCATCTCCGCCGAACGCGCGTTCGATGACGTCTCGATGATCTCGACGTGTGGCAAATTGTTCTGAAGCCACCCCCGGCACTGTGCGAGCGACTGCGGATGCACGAAGAGTTTCTTAATGTCGCGCTTGGCGACTTTGCTCATCAGGCACTGCTGCACCTTCATCACGATCTGCGCCACAATTTTCAAATCGCTCTCCACGAACATGTCGAGCGTGTGCGTCACGACACCCTCGGTGGAATTCTCGACTGGCACCACGCCGTAGTCCGCGCGGTTGCGGCTCACCTCGGCGAAGACATCGGAAATGGTTTTTTGCGCGGAGTAGTTGAGGCTCGAACCAAATTTCCTGATCGCCGCCTGGTGCGTGAAAGTCGCCTCCGGCCCGAAGTAAGCGATCGTCATCGACTTCTCCAACGCCAGCGCGCTCGACATGATCTCGCGATAGATCACGCGCAACTGGTCGTTCGTGATTGGGCCGTCGTTGAGTTTGCAAATACGGTCGAGCACCGCGCGTTCGCGATGCGGCACGTAAATTTCTTCGCCGTGCTTCAGCTTGATCCCGCCGATCTTCAGGACGTGCTCCGTGCGCTCGTTGAGCAGTTTGACGATTTGCGCGTCGAGTTTGTCGATCGCAGTGCGATGGTCAGCGAGATTCACGCTGTCAGGGGTTGGGTTGCGCTTCAGCAGGCGCTTGCGGCGCAGCTTCCGCAGGTGCGGGTTGAAGTTGCTCGGGCGGCGCGGTGGCCAAGCCGGGATCTACTGTCAAAAGTGCTTCGGGTTTCGCCACCGGAATTCGGCGCAACTCGTCCGCCGCCGGCAAATCTTCCAACGCCCGCAGACCGAAGTATTCGAGAAACGTCGCCGTGGTGCCGTAAGTTTTTGGACGACCGATCACCTCCGCCACGCCGACCTGCTCGACCAATCCGCGCTCCAGCAACGTCTGCAGCACGCCATCGATTGCCACGCCGCGCACCTGTTCCACTTCCGCGCGCGTGATCGGTTGCCGGTAGGCGATGATCGCGAGCGTCTCGAGTGCCGGTTGCGAGAGACGCGTCGGGCGCGCGCGCTCGCCGACGAGTGCCTTCACCCACGGCGCATACTCCGGTTGCGTCACGAACTGCCAGCGCTCCGCGACGGACACGATGCGATAGCTGCGCCCGGACACTCCATGTTCCTGCGCCAGCGCTTCGAGTGCGGACGTCACTAATTCCGGCGACGCCTTCTTGAACTCGGCCGCTTCCGGCGATTGCTCCGCGGCGGTCTTCAGCACCTCGCGCAAATCTTTCACGCTCAACGGTTCCTGCGCCGAGAAGAGGACGGACTCCAAAATGTTTTTTAGTTCCATGAATTAGTTGGCGGGCGTTGGGCCGGATTCGGAAGGCACGGGCTTCGCCGTCTCATCTTCGAAAATCGCCTGCTCCGGAATCTCCGTTGGCACTGTCGGTGTCTGTGGCTCCGCTTTCGTGATTTCGATTTCCGCAAAATGATCCGACTGCACGCAGACGATCTGCCTCATGCGGATCAACTCCAGCATGGCGAGAAATGTCACGACTACTTCCGTGCGACTCGTCGCGCCTTCGAACAGTTCAGAGAACTTCAGGCGCGGCTTCGAGCCGATCAATTTCGCGAGCATCTCGATCTTCTCGCTGACGCTCCACTTGTCCTCATAGATCTCACGGGCTTCGCCTTCGCGATCCGTCACCCGTTTGAGGATCGTGTTGACCGCGTTGATCAGGTCGAAGATCGAGACGTCCGGCTTTTGCAACTCAGCCTCGAACACCGGCTTGGGCGCTTCGCGTCGGTAAACGTGTTCCTGACGCGACTCGAGCTGCTGCAATTGCGCTGCGGCATCCTTGAACTTCTTGTATTCAACGAGCTGCCGAATCAGTTCCCAACGCGGATCATCCTCGTCCTCTTCGCCCTCGACCTGCACCTGTTGATCGACGGGCAGCAACTCGCGGCTCTTGATGTACATCAGCGTCGAAGCCATGACGAGGAACTCGCCTGCGATGTCCAGATCGAGCATCCGCATCACCTCGATGTATTCGATGAACTGCGACGCGAGCTGCGTGAGGTTCACTTCGTAGATGTCCACCTCCTGCTTCTTGATCAGGTAGAGCAGCAGATCGAGCGGACCTTCAAAGACTTCGAATTTGACTTTGTAATCGGACATCGCGAAGCCGGCACATGCGCCGCCGGAATTTCGCGAATCCTACGAGTGGCGCGCAGAAGTTGGCAACGGGATTGTCGTGGAAGCGGCGAATCCATGCAGCGCACGAAACCGGAGAACGGAACGCAGGAATTAATCTCACCGCAGCGATGCCCCTACCGAAAGACCGCCTTCACCGCCGGCTGTCAAGAGGGCCGGACACCGACCCGCAGCGTTGCGGCTGGCTCTATGGTCTCTACAAGCCGGACAACGATCCGAAGACGGGCAAGACTCTCGACGCCACCAAGCCCGCGGGCGAATGGAACCACATGCGCATCGTGATCAGCCCGGACAAGTGCATTCACGAAGTGAACGGCGTGAAATACTTCGAGTACGTGATTGGCAGCGAGGATTTCAAC
>JBBRBM010000224.1:0-9132 GCA_038205745.1 Verrucomicrobiota bacterium
TGGGACGTATTGCCGCGCCTGGGCCAGGCGACTACTGGAGAAGTTAAGCGCCTGACACCGCAAGCCTGGCATCGCACCCGCGCGTCGGCCGGATCGCCCGCCGCCTGACAACTCCTCACCTGGTTCCGCCGGACGGATACGATTGACACACTTGGGCCAGTGTAAGTGTCGAGATTCACGGCGTTGTAAAAGCGTTTCAGGGCGGAGGCGTTGCCTAAAAGTTGGTAGTTGGTCGATGGCGCTTCGAACACACTGACTAGAGTCCACGTGTTGAACGGATCGGTGTCCATTGAGCTTTTCGCGCCGATTCCGTGGAACGTGCCCGGAACGGTGTTGAAAACGTCCAGCGAGAAGTCAGTGGAGTTGGTCTTCGTGATCCTCAACCACAGGTCAGTCGACGAATAGCTGTAAGCAGGAGGGCCAAAGTAGGAGTCGCCACCACCACCGCCACCGTTCGTGCTGCATGGGTCACAAGGTGGTGCAATCGACATGGTGCTGCGGTGTCATCCGGGCCGAAATACCGCCGCATCTTTGGCGACAACTTGCGCATGTATCGCAAGCTGGCGGGATTGAGCCAGGAGAAGCTCGCCGAAAAGGCAGACCTGCATCCCGTTTATATCAGTGCTGTCGAGCGTGGCGTGAAAACCATCTCCTTGGATGCGCTCCACCGCATTGCGAAAGCCGTCAACGTACAAGTGACGGACTTGTGCAAAGGATTCTGACGTTCAGCACTTCACGCGACCGCCGGGAAGAATCTGGCAGGCGACTGGCGGAAGATCGGCGGGAACCTGCGCGGCGTATTTCTTCACGTAATTCAGAATTCGCTTGTCGTCTTCGCCCGCCGCCCAGACTTCGCGCAGGAAATCTGCGGGATGAATCCCGTGCTCGCGGAGGAAGGCTCGGTCGCCGCCGCAGCCATACATCAGTTCGGGTGGCATTTCGCCGTGAAACTTGGCGCGCGCTTTGGCGATGATGCGTGGGAGCCACTCGATGCCGCCGAGTTGCGCTTCGCGATCAGGAAGCGAATCCATGTCGATGACGTGCTTGCTGCGTTTGCCGTCTTGGATCACGAGGAAGTAATCGCGGCGCACAGCGGTCACGAGCAGTGTCGTTTCGAAACTGGGATCGCCACCGTGAAAACTGTCCTCGACGAAATCAAAAATCTCCTGCGGCGTGGCGCCGATCTCGTTCAGCAACTCACGATGCGCTTCGTTGAACATGCCTTCGGCAGCGCGATTGCCGGCGCGATACGCGTCCATTCCGTCCTCGAAGAGTTCGCGAAAGTTCTTTGTCCAGTTGTAGTTATCCACGCGGGAAACAAACCACAAAGCGGTGCCTTGGGGAAGGGAGGGAAGTAATCAGTAGGTCAGTGATCAGTAAAACAGTGATCAGTCACAACGGCGGTGGTTCCACTGATTCACTGATTACTGACCTACTGATCACTCAGTACTTCCGCTTACCGTGCGGCGCTTGTCTTTTTACCGCTCAGTCATAAACTGACGGCATGAAGAATGACGTTGTGTCCGTCGAGATTCGCGGGATTTTGCCGGCGAACAGCGGGTGCGCCATTTTCGTCGGCAACGACAAGAAGGTTTTCGTCATTCAGGTGGAGCACAACATGGGCATGGTTATTGGCATGTTCCTGCGCGACCAGCCGAAGGAGCGCCCGCTGACGCATGACCTGATGAACAGTGTGTTCAAGGGGTTCAACATCACCGTCGAACGGGCCATCATCACTGAGCTTAAGAATTCCACTTACTTCGCGCGGCTGATTCTTCAGCAACAGAACGAGCTCGGCCGCAAACTCGTCGAGATCGATGCGCGTCCGAGCGATTGCCTGGCGCTTGCCACGGCGCAAAAGCGTCCGTTGTTTGTTTCGAGTCCGTTGTTCGAGCAGGTCGAGGACATGAGCGAAGTCCTCGATCGCATCAACGAAAACGGCGGCGAACAGGAGCAGGAATAATTTCAATGCCCACGGCCGCTTCCACCGCGCCGGTCCTCCTTGTCCACGGCGAAGATGACTTCGGCGTGAAGCAACGCGCCAAGTCTGCTTTCCAAAAATGGTCGGAAGAACTCGGCGGCATGGATCACGAGAGCGTCGATGCGCAAGTGACCAACAGCGGCGAAGCGCTCAAGGCCATCGCGAAACTCCGTGAAGCGCTGAACACGTTGCCGTTCTTTGGCGGCGGCAAGGTGGTTTGGTTTCAGAATTGCAGCTTCCTCGCTGACGACCGCACCGCGAGCGCGCAGGCCGTGACGGAGGCGCTCGCCGAGCTTGCGGATGAATTGAAGAAATTCAAATGGGGCAACGTGCGCCTCATCATCAGTGCGGGGAAAGTCGATAAGCGGAAATCGTTTTACAAAGCGTTGGAGAAGATCGGCGAGGTCGAGGCGTTTGCCGCACTCTCGATCGACGACAAGGATTGGGCGGCGAAAGCGGAAGATCACGCGCTGCGTTCGCTCAAAGCGCTGAAGAAAAATATTTCCGACGAGGCGTTGTCCGAACTCGTGAGCAACGTCGGTCCGAATCTTCGCCAGCTCAGCAATGAGGTGGAGAAGCTTGCGCTCTACGTTGGCGATCGCGCGAACATCGAGACGGCGGATGTCGAAGCCATCGTCACGCGCAACAAGCAGGCGCGCGCTTTCGCGCTGGGTGATGCGCTCGGCGATCGCGATCTGCCGCGGTTGTTGAAATGCCTCGATGAAGAGATGTGGGAGATGCAGTTCGACCGGCAGAAGTCCGAGATCGGTTTGCTCTACGGCTTGATTTCGAAAGTGCGCACGATGCTCTTCCTCAAGGAAATGATCCGCGAGAAATGGATCCGGCCGGACGCGGACTACTCACGCTTCAAGGGGCAGCTCGAAAAAATTCCGCCGGGTAAGCTGCCAGAAGATAAAAAATTCAACCCACTCGCCATGAACCCATTTATGTTGTTCAAAGCTTTGCCTCATGCGCGCCGCTATTCGTCCGATGAATTGGTAAGGGCGATGGAGCTGTTGCTGAATTGCAATCGCAAACTGGTGTCGAGCGCGCTGGATGAGAAGCTTATCCTGCAACAGACGCTTGTGGAAATTGCGCGGACAGCGACGCCCGTTTCTTGACTCAAATTATTGAGAACCGATAGTTCGCGAGGACAGATGAACAACGGAGCGGAAACCACACTTTCGGTTTGCGTGCGAGATCACACGGCGTGCGTGCGCGTCGCAGGACGCGCCAATTTCACATCGAGTGTCGATTTCAAGCGCCTCGTGCAACAGCTCCAGGACGATGGCTGTAGCGAGATCGTCCTCGACCTGCGCGAGTGCCGCCTCATGGACAGCACGTTCCTCGGTGTGCTCGCAGGCATCGGCACTCGCTGCGATGAAACGCGCACCCAAGGAAAGCGCTGCCTGGTGGAACTGTATCAACCCAGTGAGCGAGTTGCAGAACTGCTTGATAATCTGGGCGTGCTTCACCTCTTCACAGTCGTCCACGAAGCGCCCGCCTTTGGAGGTTTCGAAGAGGTCAAGGAAGGTCACACGACCAAGGTGGAGCTGAACCGCACCTGTTACGAAGCCCACCAGACGCTCATGAACACCACTCCGGACAACGAGCGGCGCTTCAGGGATGCGACGGAGTTTTTCAAAAAAAATCTTGGCGAATCGGAACGCAAGCCGTGAGTTTTGATTCGATGCTGCGCTTGTCGCGGCTTCTTTCTTCGGGCATCAATGACACATGCAAACCGCGCAACGGGCTGAGTTCGTGTGTGTCGAGGATTACCTCGAAGGTGAGAAGGCCAGCGAGGTCCGTCACGAATACATTGACGGTGTCGTCTATGCGATGGCGGGTTCCACCGATGATCACAATTTGATCGGCGGCAGTATTTACGCGGCGCTGCGGGGCCACTTGCGTGGGAAGCGATGCCAACCATTCTTCGCCGACATGAAAGTGCGAATGGAGTTCGCTACCCACGGCATCTTCTACTACCCGGATGTTCTCGTCGCATGTGATTCTCGCGACACTGCCAAAGATTTTCGACGATATCCCCAGGTCATTGTCGAAGTGCTTTCCGAGACGACAGAGCGCACCGACCGCCGGGAAAAATTCCTTTACTACACGCAAATTGAGACTCTTCAGGAATACGTTTTGGTCGCGCAGGATCGGTTGGAGGCCACCGTATTTCGTCGTGCGAACAAGTGGGTGCCGGAGATCGTGCGCAAGTCCGAAGATCAACTACAGTTGCCGTCGCTGGAATTCGCGATGCCATTGAGCGCCGTTTACGAGGGCGTGAAGTTGTGACGTGCTAAGATTCTTCGCAGAACGCGCACGCTCACGCCTCCTTCAAGCAAGAAAGTTTCCCGTCCGCACTTTGTTCCCTTGTCCGCGCCCGCGTTGCTCCTAGACTCCGCGCCTCGATGGTGAATCTCAACACGCTCAATCCCGAGCAACGCCTTGCCGCGGAAACAATTCGCGGGCCGGTGTTGATCCTTGCCGGAGCCGGCACGGGAAAGACGCGGGTCATCACCTTTCGCATCGCGCACATGATCCGGCGTGGCATCAAGCCGGGAAATATTCTCGCCGTCACCTTCACCAACAAAGCCGCGCGCGAGATGCAGCAGCGCGTGAAGGAACTCGTTCCGCGCAGCGCCATGACGGGCGATGACGGCAAAGCCGATCCACCGACCATCTCGACCTTTCACTCGCTCTGCGTGCGCATATTGCGCCGCCACATCGAGGTGCTCGGGTACAAGAAAAACTTCGTCATCTACGACGAGTCCGAGCAACTCGGCGCAGTTAAGAAAATTCTCAGCCACCTCTCGGCGAAGGGTGAAAAGACCGACCCGAAAGTCATTCAATCCTTCATCAGCCGTTTCAAGAACGGCGGCGCGAACGGCAAGATCACTGACGAGTCTGCCGCCGCGCTCGCGCAGCACATCATTCGCCGTTACGACACTGCGCTCCACGCCTGCAACGCCGTGGACTTCGACGATCTCCTTCTCCTTACGCTCAAGCTGTTCCGTGAACATCCCGACGTCCTCGCGGCCTGCCGCGCGAAGTATCGCTACGTGATGGTGGACGAATACCAGGACACGAACGCCGCGCAGTTCGATCTCGTGAAACTGCTCACCGAAGAACACCGCAACCTCTGCGTCGTGGGCGATGACGACCAAAGCATTTACGGCTGGCGCGGCGCGGAAGTGGCGAACCTCCTCGATCTGGAAAAGCATTTTCCCGAGGTGAAGGTCGTGAAGTTGGAGCAGAACTACCGTTCCACCAATATCATTCTCAACGCCGCCAACGCCGTCATCAAAAACAACACGCAGCGCCGCGGCAAACAGCTTTGGTCCGCGAAGGGCGACGGCAATCGCATCACACTGCACACCTTCGAGACGGACGAGGACGAGGCGCGCACCGTCGTCGAGGAGATCGAATTCCTTCGCATGGCCAAGCGCGTGCCCTGGAAGGAATGCGCGATTCTTTTCCGCACCAACATCCAGTCGCGGCCCATCGAAATCGCGCTGCGTCAGGGCAACGTGCGGTACAATCTCATCGGCGGGCAGAGCTACTTTGACCGGCGCGAAATCCGCGACGTGCTGGCGTATCTCAAGATGCTCGTGAACCCGCACGACGACATCAATCTCCTCCGCATCGCGAACATCCCGGCGCGCGGCTTGAGTGATGTGACGATGGAGCGGCTTCTGGGCGCGAGCCACGAGCGGCACTGCTCCGTCTTCACCGCCATGAAGCACACGGACGTGCAGGAGATGTTCGTCTCCCGCACGCGTGAGGCGGTCAACGATTTCCTGTCGCTCATTGAAAGCACGCGCGCGCAACTCGCCGCCAGCGAGATGCCTTCCCTCGGCGCGTGGACGGAAAAATTTCTTGCCGGCATCGGTTACATCGACGAGTTGCGCCGCTCCGAGAAGAACATCGAGACCGCTGACAATCGTGTGCGCAACGTGAAGGAGCTTGCATCGGATCTCGACAAGACCGGTGCAGCCATCCAATCCGCCGTTGAACGTCTGGAAAACTTTCTCGAAAATATCACCCTCGACGCCGAGCGCGAGGAGGACAAGGAATCCACTGCCGACGCTGTCACGCTGATCACCATGCACAGTTGCAAGGGCCTCGAATACCCGCATGTGTTCATCGTGGGATTGGAAGACGGTCTCCTGCCGCATTCGCGATCGAAGGTGGAGGGCACGCTCGATGAGGAGCGGCGATTATTTTACGTGGCAATCACTCGCGCGATGCAAGGGCTGACGATGAGCTATTGCCTGAGCCGGAAGAAATACGGGCAAGCCATGCCGTGTCATCCCTCCGGTTTTCTGAAAGAGATTCCCGAAGATTTCATCGAGCGCGCCGAAGACAAAGCGAAGGGCCCCGTGAAGCCGGCGGAGGGGAAGAGCATGTTCGCGAATCTGCGCGAGTCGATCGGGTAGGGCGGACGCTCTCCTGCGCTCGCTCGTGGGATTTACCCCGGAGTCACGGAGGGCACGGAGGATTGTCCCGCGAAGAGGCGAAGTAGGCGAAGCTTTCCTTCCTCCATCCTTCGCTGCCTTCGCCCCTTCGCGGGACATCTCCCTCTCCGAGCCCTCTGTGACTCAGTGGTAAACACGTCTTTTCGGTGCGCGGTGGCGCATGGCCAGTGAATCAATCCGTGGCGGATTTGGCGCGCAGAAGCCAGAGACCGGCGGCGTGCTCGGCGTGGGTGAATCGCTGGCGCACGCTGTCCGGCAATTCGCCGCGCACGGCGAGAAGACCATGCGGCTTCAATTTGGCCAGCGTCGCGCTGAACTCTCCGGGCGCGGCGGCGGCGTGATGCAGGAAAAGCCAGTCGAGCGAGGCGTCCGGGATGGCGCGGAGGTTTTCCCCGTGGGGAAGTAATGAGGTGCGATCAGCGGCGAAGTCGGTGGCAGCGCGGATCGCTTGGGTCTCGCCATTGTGCGGCGCGATCCAGAGTTTCAATGCCGCATTATGGCCGAGCCAGTAGGCGGCGAGGCGTCCATCGGGCGTGCCGAGTTCGGCTCCGCATTGCGGCGCGTTGGGCACGCGATGGAGCAGGGCATCGGCGGGTTCGATCGCTTTGACCCAACTCGATTGCCCGTCGTAACCAGGCGGCATGGCGTCCTTGGGAATTCCCCACGTGTGGACGGCGAAGGGTTCGACGCCGTCCTTGATGCGATCGCGAATGGCATCGATCATCGCACGCTGTTCCCCGGGGGAGGCGCGGATGAAACGCACCGCGGTCTCGTGAGTTTGGAAGAGATAAAAGTAGTGCGGCGGCAACATTTTCAGCAGTCCCGGCGACCGTGCGTGGACCCGGGCGAGCAAGTCCGGCCCATAGCTGGTTCGCTTGCCTCCCGCGGGACAGCGGGCGAACGAATCGCGGATTTCATCCAACATCCTGCGCACTCCAGCGGTGCGTGGCGTCGACGCGAGCACCGCGTTGTTCAACGTGCCGTGCAGACGGAATCCCGCGAAGTTTTCATGCACGCGCAGTTCGTCGAAGCTGCGCAACGCATAGACATCGCCATCCAGATAAACTCCGCCGTGCTCGTGCAACAGCCACACGCGGATGATGTCGGCGCGCATGCAAAGTTCGTGCGTGGAGTAAATCGCGCGCACCAGATCATCCGGCATCCCGTGCGGCACGCCGATCCAGACGCGCACCTCCCAGTTCGGGTGCAGCACGCGGAACCGCTCGATGTTTTCGCGCATCATCGGCGGCATAGGACCGCCCAACCACGTGAAATGAGCCAGCGCGGGAATTTTCTGCGCCGTCGGTGTGATGCAGGGCGGCACGGGCGTGCCGGCATACTCGACTTCGATGCCGAACTGTTTGCAGAGCCGGTCCTGCACCGCGCGAATTTCCGAGTATTGCCACCACGGCGCCGTGCCGGAGTGATTCTCGATGCGTCGATCGTAACCACGTGCGGCACCAAGAGCATCGAGTTGCCGCGGATCATTCAGTCCGTCACAGCCCACGAAAGTCACCTTGGCAAATCCGCAGAACCACACGAAGTGCAGGAGGCTGTGGATCGTTCCAGTGTGGGTGAAGAACTCTTCACGCGCGCCAATCTCCTCCCGAGTCATCTGAAGCAACTCGGGCCCGGACGTTTTGTTCACCTGATAAAGGACGAGTTGGCCGCGATGAAATGGCACACCGACGAACTCCCTCCAGAATTTGCCGCCCACCGGAAGCACCGCCGTCGATCTCAGGCCGCGCGTCATCCACACCTGCTGCCTCGTGTCATGTGCGAAGAAGAACGACTCGCCGCGCACGCAATGCTCCAGGCTCACGGAATCGTTGATGAAGAACACCGGATCGTTGACCTGCCCCAGGCCCGCATAATCAAAGGTGGTCGGTCCGCGACCCACGATGTAGCAGGCGCGGCCGGCAAATTTGTTTTTGAAGTTGGCGAGGGAATCGAATTGTTCTGCGGCGAACATCTCATGCACGCGGCGTGATTGTTTGTCCTCAGTTTCTGTTGGATTCAGTCCTGTGCCGATTTCCTCCAGCCATCCCTCAATCGCGCTGATGATTTTCGGTGTGTTCGCGGGCGCGTGTTCCGTGTCGATGAACGTGGATTGGATGGAAGGCGATGCTGCGATGGCAACGCACGGACAACGGTTCGATCGACTATGGTAACGCTTCACCGCCGCGGAGAGGTGCATGGTGAATCCCACCGGGCACACGACACCCTGCGAGTTATGAATCAGCCGGATGAATTGGCGCAGGGACGTGCGGCCGCGCAGATCGATGACCCCTTCGAGCGGCGCGCCGGTGCTTTGTTCGACGCTCGCTTCAGCGAACAAAACTCGCCCGCGAAAATGATCCACCACGTGCTGGAAGCATTCGGTATCGCAACTCGCATCGCGTTCCAAAATCCAAAACGGTCGCTCGTCCTGGACAATCTCGCCCACCTGAGATGCCCACGACGATTCCTCGCGCGAAATATGGATGTCGGCCCGCCATTGCGAGGGTGTGATCGAGACGCCGAGTTTCTCGCCGATGACGGCAGCGCATATCCGCAATGGATGCTCACCGACCGGCACGTGAAGCGATTTCGCAGCAACGGTGATCGTCTGCACGCGTTCGCCATTTTCGCTGAGCGGTGTCAGGTGAGGATTGTTCAACCAGATGTCCG
>JBBRBM010000225.1:0-9098 GCA_038205745.1 Verrucomicrobiota bacterium
CCGCACGTTTCAGACGGACATCGTTTTCACTTGGAAAGCCGTGGTGCTGGCGCTGGCGGTCATGTCGCTGCCGCTGCTGGTGCGAAATGCGCGGGCGGCGATCGAGGAAGTCAGCCCGGAACTCGAGCAAATGGCGCGGACGCTCGGCGCGCCGGAATGGCGGGTTTTCCTGTTCATCACGCTGCCCTTGGCGAAGCGCGGCGTGCTAGCCGGTTGCATGCTGGCCTTTGACCGCGCGCTCGGCGAATTCGGCGCCACCATCATGGTCGCGGGAAACATCCCGGGCAAAACCACCACGCTGTCCGTCGCCATTTACCAGCACGTCCAACTCGGCCAGGACGACACCGTCTGGAAACTCGCCGCCATCTCCGCCGGGGTCGCGTTTTGCGTGCTCTACCTGAGCGAAAAGCTGGTGAGGAAATAGCGAGCCGGATTTGGAACGTGTCTTTAGGAACCAGGTTTCTTCAGGGCCGAAGGTCCGCCGATTCCTCGGCCCAGCCCATTGGGCTGGAATTTCGCGGGGAAGCGATTTGCGGGACGCGACGGGGAGCGCATGCGCCCCCGCGTGCCGTTTCCGGCGCCCTCGCCGGAAACTGGCGTGGATGAAACTCGACGGCGTATTTTCAAAACGCGCGCGAAGCGGGTTTTCGAAAGGAGCGGAATGGGATTCGGACATCGTTTCTTCGATCCACGCGACCGGCCCGCGAGGGCGCGGGCCGGAACACGCGAGGGCGCGTGTGCTCCCCACTTTCGCGGACAAATGAATGTGTGCTCGCGGGGCTTCATCGGACGATGAGTTTAGGTTTCCGCGCCGGACGGCGCTGCACGTTTTCAGCTCGGAAGATGAGTTTCATCGCCAGGCACAATAGCCCAAGTGCGAGCGGAATCTGGAATACATCGCGGTAGTTTTGCAAATTGTCCTTCGCCGCATTTTCCGCGATTGGGCGCAATACCAGCTCTCGCAACTGCTCCAGGCCTTCACCGTTGGCACCGAGCGCGAAATATTTTCCGCCACCCGCATTCGCGATGCGTTTCAGGTTTCCGTCATCGAGGCGCGTCACAACTTCCTGGCCGAATGCGTTTTTTTGGATACGCGGCTGCTCCCAGCGCTGCCGCTTCGTGGGCACCTTGGCGCCAGTACCCGTGCCGACGCCGATCGTGCTCACGAGCAAGCCGCTCTGCCTCCGCGCGCGCCGCGTCGTCTCGATCGCGTTGCCATCCAGTTCTTCGCCGTCAGAAATCACAATCAGGATCCGCTGTGGAATCGCGTTGCTGGTGAAATATTTTTGCGCACGTTCGATCGCCACTTTGATCGAGCTGCCGCCTTCCGTGAGGCTCTCAGGTTCGATGTAGCGCAAGATCGTCTGCAGTGCCGACGAATCGAACGTAAGCGGCGCATTGAGATACGCCTCGCCCGCGAAGGTGAGGATGCCGATCCGATCAGCCGTCGTGTTCGCGAGCCACTTGTCGAGCGCGTTCGTCACCGCGCCGTAGCGCGTCGGCTTCACGTCGGTGGCAAGCATCGAACGAGAGGCGTCGATCGCGATGAGATACGGGATGCCTTGCAGTTCATGCTGATCGTCTTTGAAGAACGCCATCGGCCGCGCGAGCGTGATAAGCAGGAAGCCAATTCCGCCGAGCATCAGAATCAATTCAAGCTTTCGCTGCGCGCCACTGAACCCCGGCGACGACCAATACAACTTTGGATCGCCCGTGAACGCTTCGACGAGCTTTCGTCGCCGCTTCGCCGCCCACGCGAGTCCAAGCCAGACCAGCGCCAGAACCACCGGCGTGAGCAACAGCACGAATGGATGTGCGAAGCGGATCACGGAATCCTCCTCTTCAACACATCGCGCAAGAGCACTTCAAGCAGCACAACCGCGAGCGCCGCCGCCACGAGCCACGGGAACAATTCACGGAAGGTTTGGTGCCGTTTTTGCAAGAGATCCTTCTTCTCCAGCAGATCGATCATGTCATAGACCGACTGAAGCGCCTTCGTGTCGCTCGCCTGGAAAAGCCGGCCATGCGTCTCCTTGCTCATCTGCATCAGGTCGCTGTCCATCAATCGCTCGCCGTACAATTTCTGCGGACCGATCAGGATCGTGTAAACCTTCACGCCTTCCTTCTTCACCGCCGGGATGACTTCGTATGGCTGTCGTCCCGCCGAGTTCTCGCCGTCCGTGACGTTGATGATGATCTTCGTGCGGTCGCTGGATTTTTTCAGGAAGTAAGTCGCCGCAAGAATACCCTCGCCGATCGCGGTGCCGCGCGAACTTTCCGTTTGCTTGAATGCCTGCAACGCCCAATCGTGATCCGGCGTCAGTGGACTCACGAGCCACGGGCCTTTCGCGTAGGCCACGATGCCGAGACGATCATTCTTCCGCTTCTCGATGAAATTCTTCGCGACGTGGATCAATGCCTCCTTGCGCGTCACGCGTTTGCCCTCGAGGTGATAATCGCGCTCCCTCATCGACGACGAGAAATCGAGCGCCAGCATGATGTCGATGCCTTTCGATGGATCAGGGACTTCACCCTTCGGCACGCGCGGCCGCGCGAGCGCCACGATGATCAACGCCAGCGCCAGCAGTGTGAACACCCAGCGCGGCAACCCGCGCTGCCGACGCAAAGGCACGCCGAGTTTTTTCAACGGCGCGAGCGACGGAAACGGCACCGAAGGAACACGTCCAAGTCGCCCCAGCCACCACGCCAGCACCGGCAGCACGATCAGCGCGACCAGCACCCACGGATGCATGAACTGAAAGTCGCGCCAGTTGAAGCCAAGCCAGTTCACGCGTTCTCCTTTGGCTTGCTGACGTTCACGAACTGTTCCGCGTAATCGAGCATCTGCGCCATTTGCTCGCGCGACATGTCGTGGCGCCCAAACTTCACGCGATCGCAGTGGTGCAGATAATCACCAAGCTTGGCGCGCTGCTCGACGTTCAGCGCCGGACTGGCGTGCGCGGTCTCAAGAAACTCGCGCGTGGTCTGGAAGACAATCGCGAGTTGGAATCGCGCGCCGATGTATTCGCGCAACACCTGCGAGCATTCGATCGTGAACTCGTAGGCAGACATCGTTCCCATTTTCCCGCGCAAGGTGGCGAGTTTTCGCAGTGCGATCAAATGTGCGGCTTCACCCGAAACTTTTTCCTGCCCGGCGCGCGTTTGATGTTGGAGCTGCCAGCGCACGTAAAACTTTCTTCCGGCGAACACCAACACCGCCACCGCGAGCAGCATCAGCGCGATGAACCACGGGCTTTGCCACCACGGCGGAATGCGCACCAGCGTCAGGTCTTCGATGAAGCCCGGCACGCCGTTCGATCCGATGTTGGTCAACGTGTTCACGCGATTTTGGCCCGCGACCGCTGCTCGAAAAACGTGCGGAGCTTCTTCTGGTACGGCCGATCCGTGCGCAGTTCGAGATGGCCGATCTTGGCGCGATGGAAGAATTCCTTGAGCGCGAGCTGACGCGCCGAGGCTTGCTTCTCGAAGGCGCTGCGCAATTCAGGATCGCTCGTGTCGATCTCCAGCACTTCGCCCGTCTCAGCGTCTTGCAGCGCGGCAACGCCGACGTCGGGCAACGTGAGTTCACGCGGATCGAGCATCTTCACGGCGATCACGTCGTGGCGCTGATTAGCAGCCTTCAACATGCGCTCGTAACCTTCGTCGATGAAATCCGAGATGATGAACACGACCGCCGGCCGATGCACCACGCGGTTCACGAACGCGAGGGCGTTCTTGATCGAAGTACCGTCGCGCTCGATCGGGCGATACAACAAATCGCGAATGAGCCGCAGCACATGCTGACGCGACTTGCGCGGCGGATGAAAGGTCTCGACCTCATCCGTGAACATGACGAGTCCAACACGATCGCTGTCGCGGATGGCGCTGAAGGCGAGCGCGCCGGCGAGTTCGGCGGCGAGCTCGCGCTTGGTTCGGCCCGTGGTGCCGAAGTGGCCGGAGTTGCTCATGTCCACCAGCAGCAGGATCACAAGCTCGCGCTCTTCGATGAAGCGTTTGATGAAGGGCTTTCGCTGGCGCGCGGTGACGTTCCAATCGATGCGGCGCACGTCATCGCCGGGCGCATATTCGCGCACGTCCTCGAAGTCGATGCCACGTCCTTTGAAGATGGACCCGGACAGGCCCGCCATCATTTGTTCGGAGATCAGCCGCGACTTCACTTCGACGCGGCGGATGCGCTTAAGCCAGTCCTTGGGGATCATCGCAGCTTACGGAACGGCGACTTTACTCAACACCGTTTCCACGATGCTGTCCGTCGTGACTTCTTCGGCTTCGGCTTCGTAGCTGAGAAGAATGCGGTGGCGCATCACGTCGTGGGCGATGGCTTTCACATCGTCAGGAGTTACGTAGGCGCGGCCCGCGAGCAACGCAGCGGCGCGTGCGGCGAGCGTAAGATTGATCGTGGCGCGCGGCGAAGCTCCGATGCGGATGAACTGTTTCAGTTCGGCGCTGATCGTCTCCGCACGACGCGTCGTGAACACGAGCTTGATGATGTAATTCTTGATCTGCTCGTCCACGTAGATCTCGTTCACGAGAGTCTGCATGGCGAGGATTTCCGCCGGCGACACTCGCGAATCGAGCGCCATGTTCGGTCTCGTCGAAGCCATGCGGTCGAGGATGACTCTCTCTTCCGCCTCGTTCGGATAGCCGACGATCACCTTCATCATGAAGCGATCCATCTGCGCTTCGGGAAGCGGATACGTTCCTTCCTGTTCGATGGGATTCTGCGTCGCGAGGACGAAGAACGGTTCCGGCAGCTTGAACGTCTTGTCACCGATCGTGACCTGATGTTCCTGCATCGCTTCGAGCAACGCGGACTGCACCTTTGCGGGAGCGCGATTGATTTCATCCGCGAGCACGAGGTTCGCGAAGATCGGGCCGGTGCGGGTGGAGTAAGTGCCTTTGACGGGATCGTAAATCAGCGTGCCGGTGATGTCGGCGGGTAGCAGGTCGGGCGTGAACTGAATGCGTTGAAAGGTGCAGTCCGACGCGCGGGCGAGGCAGTTGATCGTGAGTGTTTTCGCAAGGCCGGGCAAACCTTCGAGCAACACGTGGCCGCGCGCGACGAGCGCAATGAGCAAGCGATCAATGAGATGCTTCTGGCCCACGACGACCTTTTGCATTTCGGTGCGCACTTCGCCGAGGTGCTTTGATGCGAGCGCGACCTTCTCCTGAACTTCCGCTGAAATGTTCGACATAATTCTGATCAACCCTTCACGAAGACCGAAGCATTCCGTCGCCGCCGGTTCGTGGGCGGGTCTTGGACGGAATGCGACCGATGCTATTCACCCGCGTGCGAGAGAAGGGAAGCGCGGAGCTGGAACAACGCAGTTTGTTTCGGGGAGCACACGCGCCCTCGCGTGTTCCGGCCGGCGTCCTCGCCGGACGGCGGCGGTGTGAGAGAAATCCTCACGCCGTCATGCGTCCAGCACCTCCGGTGTTCCGCGAGGGCGCGTGCGCTCCCCATCTAACGGCATCGTCCTGAAATGTTGATGAACATCAACGTCCCGCCGCGTCGAAGGCTCATGCTGGGCGCGCAATGAACCGCATTCATCCATTCCTTCGAGCGTGTGTTGTGGCCGTTGTGGCGATCGCACTATCGCAGTCGATCACGACGACGTTGGCCGCTGAGCATCGCTTCGCGTGCGCAGATTACACGCAAGGCAAAGTGTTCATCATCGCTGCCGACGGTAAAACCGAATGGGAGCATCCCGCGCCGAGTTGCAACGATCTGTGGGTGTTGCCGAACGGAAATCTTCTCTTCACCACAGGCCACGGCGTGAAGGAACTCACGCGCGAGAAGAAGGTCGTGTTCAGCTACGAGTCCAAGAGCGAGATCTACGCGTGCCAACGTTTGGAGAATGGCAACACGTTCATCGGCGAGTGCAACGCGGGACGACTATTGGAACTGGAACCTTCCGGGAAGATCGCCAAGGAAATCCGATTGCTGCCGGAAGGAAAGAACGGTGGCCACTCATATATTCGCAACGCGCGTCGACTCGCGAACGGGCATTATCTTGTGACCCACTACGGAGAACAGGTCGTGCGCGAATATGATGGCGAAGGCAAAATCGTCCGCGAGATCGCTGCCGCGGGCGGCCCGCATTCGGTTGTGCGGCTCAAGAACGGTAACACGTTGATCGCGTGTGGCGATATGGTGAAGGAAGCGGCACGCGTGTTTGAAGTCGATGGCGATGGTAAAACCGTTTGGGAAGTCACCAGCCGCGATCTGCCGGGCATCTCTTTGAAATTCATGACCGGCCTCCATCGTTTGCCGAACGGCAATACGCTCTTGTCGAACTGGCAGGGACATAATCAGTTCCGCAGCGGCCCGCAGCTCATCGAGGTGACGCCGGAGAAGAAGGTGGTCTGGACCTTCGCCGACCATGACAAGATGAAAACCATTTCAACAGTGCAGTTACTTGACGTGCCCGGCGACGCGACGAAGGGCGAAGTTTTGCACTGAGGCGGAACGATGCAGTTCGTTTGGGGAGCACACGCGCCCTCGCGTGTTCCGACCGGCGCCCTCGCCGGTCGGCGACGGGCGCGGAATTCCAACCGAATGATTGCATGTGCCGCCGCTCTCCGGTGTTCCGCGAGGGCGCGGAACACAGCACGCGAGGGCGCGTGCGCTCCCCATCCAACTGCATGGTTCCGGCTGAGGCGGTTTTTGGAATTCGCTCGCCACCGCGTCGGCGCACCAGTAAGAAATTTTCCATGCCTATTGCACCGCTTCCACGCTGGCGTTGTGTCCTCATGGCGTTCGCCGTGGGCCTCGCCTTATCGCCAGTCATCGCGAACGCGGCCGAGGTGCGACCCAATATTCTTTGGATCACGAGTGAGGATCATGGCCCGCAAATGGGTTGCTACGGCGACAAGTTCGCCACCACGCCAAACGTGGACAAGCTGGCGGCCAAGGGAATGATCTACACGCGCGTGTGGTCTTGTGCGCCGGTGTGCGCGCCATCACGAACGACGCTGATCTCGGGGCTCTACGCGCAATCAACCGGCGGCGAACACATGCGCAGCCTCGTGCCCTTCCCGGCGGGCAAGCAGATGTTTCCGCAATTGCTGCGCAACGCGGGCTACTACTGCTCGAACAACTCGAAGGAGGATTACAACCTCAGCAAGCCCGGCAAGGTTTGGGACAACTCGTCGAAGAACGCGCATTGGAAAAATCGCGCAACGGGACAGGAATTCTTCGCGGTGTTCAATTCGGAGAAAAGTCACGAGAGCAAAATCCGAACGCGCCCGCACACGGCGGTTCACGATCCCGCGAAAGTGCGCGTGCCCGCGTATCACCCCGACACGCCCGAGGTGCGACGCGATTGGGCGCAGTACTACGATATCGTAAGCGAAGCGGATGCGGATGCCGGCAGGCAACTCGCCCAACTCGAAGCGGCGGGACTGACGGAGGACACGATTGTTTTCTACTACGGCGACCACGGCTCCGGCATGCCGCGCAGCAAGCGATGGCCGTATGATTCGGGATTGCACGTGCCGCTCGTCATATACATCCCGGAGAAGTTCAAGGATCTCCGCCCGGCGGATTACAAACCCGGTGGCCAGTCCGATCGCATGGTCAGCTTCGTGGATTTCGCGCCGACGTTGCTCAGTCTCGCGGGCGTGAAGCCGCCGGATTGGATGCAAGGGCACGCCTTCCTCGGAAGATTCATCGCCCCGCCGTCGCAGTTCCTCCACGGATTTCGTGGACGCATGGACGAGCGTTTCGATCTCGTGCGCAGCGTGACCGATGGCCGATACGTTTACATCCGCAACTACATGCCGCACCTGATTTACGGCCAGCACATCGACTACATGTGGCAGACGCCCACGACACCTGTTTGGGAAAAGCTCCACAACGAGGGCAAGCTCACGCCGGCGCAGGACGCGTTCTGGAACACCAAACCACCCGAGGAACTTTACGACCTGCAAAACGATCCCGACGAAGTGAAGAATCTCGCGTCGTCGTCCGCGCATCAGGAGATCAAGACGAAGCTCCGCAACGAGCAGCAGCAACACGCATTGAGAATCCGCGACGTGGGATTCATCCCGGAGGGTGAACGCTTCGTCCGATCGCGAGCTGGCTCGCCTTACGATCTGGGACATGACGAGGGCCGGTATCCGCTCGCTCGCGTTCTGGAGATTGCGGAGCTCGCGTCAATGTTGAAGCCAGACGCGTTGCCCGCCTTGAAGAAGGCGCTAATCGACGAAGACAGTGCCATTCGTTACTGGGGAGCGCTCGGTATTTTGATGCGCGGGAAATCCGCCGTCGCAGACGCTCCTGACCTGCTGCGCACTGCGCTGAAGGATTCGTCAACGGATGTTCGCATCGTAGCCGCACAAGCGCTCGCGCAATACGGTGCAGCCACCGACGCAGGCGAAGCGCTTTCGCTGCTGGTCGAGCACGCGAATTGGAGCAGGCACGATGTCTTCTCCGCCCTCGCTGCGCTGAACAGTCTCGATGCGCTCGGGATGAAAGCCGCGCCCGGGGCAGCCCAGATCAAGGCGCTTCCTGACACCGGCAAGTCGCCGGACGCGCGCTATTCATCGTACGTGCCGCGGTTGTTGGAAGATTTGCAGGCGCGATTCAAGTAGCCGCTCACGGCTTCGGCATCTCGACTCGCGGACGTTTCGCGACGGGGTGTTGCTCTCCGAATTTTCCGTTGATCAGTTTCAAGAGTTCAGCCTGCTTTGCGCGGAACAACTCCTCGGTGACCTTCTGGTTGTTCTCCGCTTTGACTTCGGCATCGGCTTTGAAACTGAAACTGTGGGCGAAGTTGTTGCGCACGGTGTTGCCGGCGGCCTGTTTCTTTTTCTGCCCGAGCATGACCCAGGGTTGGGCGCGGCCGCCCCAACGACTGAAACAAACGTTGTCCTGAATGGTGCAGCCCTGCGCGTCGTAGAGCGAAAGCCCGTGATAGTGATTCACGCAAATCACGTTCTGCTCGACCGTGAATTGAACCAGCGGCCCGTCAAAGCCGCCGATGCCTTGCAGCCCGTTCGGGAAAGGCTGAATTTCGACTGACAGACGATCATCCATGTCTGGAAGCAGGATTATGAGAAAGCATATATTTCAT
>JBBRBM010000226.1:0-8983 GCA_038205745.1 Verrucomicrobiota bacterium
GGAAATAGACGCCGATGAAAAATATACATCCAGCGTGGAAGGCTTGAGTTATGTGCTCCAAACCAAGATAAAACGGAAATTAAAGCGCGCCTTCAAATACCGCCCGCGCTCAGCCGCGCCAAGGATCAGGCGAATCGCGTCACGTGCATCAACAATCTGCGCCAGCTCAATTACGCCACGCACATGTACGTGGACGACAACGAGGACCAACTCCCGCCGCGCCGCTCCACGCCAAACACGTGGATTCAACGGCTGAAGGAGTATTACGTTGCTGATAAAATCATTGAATGTCCGAAGGGGCGACTGACCGAACTGACGCCGCACAGTTATCTCATCAACGGCTTTAACGATTACTTCCAAACCACGCTCACGCAAAACGAGTTCGACAATATTTACATGAATTGGCTTTGGCCGTACGGCATGCGGCTTGGCTCCATTCCCGAGCCGACGGACACCGTTCTTTTCGGCGAGAAGCTCGCGAGTTCAGGCCACGTCCACATGGATTTCGCACAAGGCACCGGCAACGACCTGGATGAAATCGATCACGCACGTCATCGATCCGGTCCCGGCACCATGAACGGCGGCTCTGACCACGCTTTTGTCGACGGAAGCGTGCGCACCCTTCGCTACGGGACAGCGCTGAACCCGGTCAATCTTTGGGCACTCGTCGAGGAATACCGACACCAGCCGCTCATGCCGGTTCCACCGCCGTAAGGGCTGGACGCGGCGGAAGATCACCCTCACTTACTTCAAGTCCACTGACTTGATCCGAACATTTCGATACGCCACCGGGCCGTGATCGCCTTGCAACACTATCGGGCCTTTCGGTTTCTCATCCAGTTTCCACGCTGCGCAAGTCGGTCGCGGTGACTCCACATTTTCGTGAATGACGACTCCGTTGTGGACGACTCTGATGAACTTTGCGTTCTCAGTTTTCTTCCCGCTCGCGTCGAAGCGTGGCGCGCGGAAGACCACGTCGAAACTCTGCCATTCGCCCGGAGCCTTGCTCGCGTTGACGCCCGGGGGCGTGCCAGTTGAGTCGGGCTTGGGATCGCTGCAGCTCATGTAAATGCCGCCGCAGTCGCTGTACTTTTCCTTCGTCACGCCAAAGCTATCGAACACCTGCACCTCGTAGCGGCCGGCGAAATAAATTCCCGAGTTCGAGTTCTTCGGCACGCAGAACTCGATGTGCGCCTCGCAATCGCCAAATTCCTCACGCGTGATCAGGTTCACCGTCTTCCCCTTTTCGCCATTCACGAAGACGCCACTGCCGGCCTCGATCGCGAACTGCTTGGTGTTGGTCGGATGCAGTTTCACCGCGCTCGCGACCATCCATTCGCCAAGCGGCCCACGCCACAGACTGGGATCTTTCAGGTCGAGGACAGTTACTTCCGCGCCGCGACCGACGACACAAGAGAAGCAAACAGCAAGAACAGCCGGGACAAGTGTGCTGCGATGGAAGATACGTGTGCGCATAACTTTTGAATAGCCACACGCTATGGAGCAGTCCACTTTACAGCAAACATTTTCGCCCCGTTTGCGGGTGAATCATCGATGAAGTTATTCGTCACCATCATTGTCATCGCCGCGCTCGCCGTCGGCGGGTTTTTCATTTGGAAACAGTGGGATGCCAAGCGTTCCGCCGCGCCGCAGTCCAGAGTTGTTTCCACCGCGCCGGTCGAGGAGCGCGACATCAGTTTCGCGATTACCGCGGCCGGCGAGATCGGTCCGGCGGATCAAGTCTCGGTGCGTCCCGAAATCAACGGCAAGATCGCGGAACTCCCGGTCGATATCGGTGACCGCGTGAAGAAAGGCCAGCTCCTCTGCCGCCTCGACGACACCGATCTCCAGAGCGAACGCGACTCACAACTCAGCCAGATGGCCGGCGCGAAACTCCAGATCGAGGAAGCGTCGTTGAAAGTTGAAAAGACCGAGCGCGAGTTCAAACGCAACAAGCAGTTGCTCGATGGCCAGCTTGTCGCGGAGGAAATCTTCGACAACGCGAAGACCGAAAACCAGCTCGCCAAGAACCAGGTCGAGATCGCGCGCAACGCACTCGATCGCGCCGACAAGACGTTGAAAATTATCGAGGACAAGCTCGCGAAGACGCGCATCCTCGCGCCGTTCGATTGCACCGTGCTCACGCGTCCCGTGTCGCTCGGGCAAACCGTTTCCGGCGCGGCGGGTTTTAATTCCGGCACGGAAATTCTGACGATCGCCAACCTGAACGACATGATCGTGATGGCGCACATCAACCAGGCCGACGTGACGCGCATGAAGGAGAAGCAGTCCGTCGAAATCCAGGTCGAGTCCGTTCCGGGTCTTCGCATGGCCGGCCATGTCGAGCGCATCGCACCGCAGGCCATCATCAAGAACGGCATCAAGGGTTTCTCCTCACGCATCGCTATCGACCACATCGACCCGCGTGTGCGTCCCGGCATGACTTCGATTCTCAGCATTCCGGTCGCGTCGGTGGAGAGCGCCATGTCAGTTCCGCTCTCAGCAGTGTTCACAGAAAAAGGCGAGCGCTACGTTTACGTGAAATTGCAGGATGAAAAATTTGAACGCCGCCCGGTTCAAGTTGGCATCAGCGATTACTCGTTCGCTGAAGTTCAGAAAGGCCTTACCAACGGCGACGTCGTCGCACTGGAACAGCCGACCGATGTGAAAGCCGAGCCGATCGCCGAGAAACCGGCGAAGAAGAAAAAGGAAAAGACCAACGGCGTGAGCATGGGCAGCGGGGGCGCGGGCACGAAGAAGACTGTGATGTAGCCGCATGTCGCTCGTCGAACTCCGCAACGTCAGTAAAATCTACCGGCTCGGCGGCGAAGAGATTCGCGCGCTGGACGACGTCTCGCTCGACATCGAAATCGGCGAGTTCATCGCCATCATTGGTCCGTCCGGCAGCGGCAAGTCCACGTTGATGCACATCCTCGGCTGCCTCGATTCTCCCACGCTGGGCACGATCAAGCTCGATGGCCTGATGATTCACGACGCCAGCCAGACGCAGCTTGCTCGCATTCGGAACGAGAAGATCGGCTTCGTGTTTCAGTTCTTCAATTTGCTCCCCAAGCTGAACGTGCTGCAGAACGTCGAGCTTCCGATGATCTACAGCGGCAAGAACGCGCGCGAACGCCGCGAACGCGCCATGCACTCGTTGAAACTCGTCGGGCTAGACAACCGCATGAAGCACCGGCCAAGTCAGCTCTCGGGCGGGCAGCAGCAACGTGTCGCGATCGCACGAGCGCTCGTGAATGAGCCGAAGATTGTTTTCGCCGACGAACCGACGGGCAATCTCGACTCGCGCACGGGCGAGGCGATTCTCCAGTTGTTCCGCGATCTCAGCACGCAAGGTCGTACGATCGCGCTGGTGACGCACGATCCCGAAATTGCCGCCGTGACGCCACGGCGCATCGAGATTCGCGACGGAAAGATTGCGAATCAATTGGACCCGAAGCTGTCGGGATTGGATCGGCAACAAAGCGAGTCGATGCAGAGCGCAGATTTGTGAGTGAATGCCGGCAAGATGCCGGCGGCACGTTGTGAACCTCCTCAATTCCATCACGGTCGGCCTCAAGGAAATCTGGGCGCACAAGTTCCGCTCGGTGCTGACGATGCTCGGCATCATTCTCGGCGTGGCGAGTCTCATCGCGATGGCCGCGCTCGTGAAAGGAATGGAGAACGGATTGAAGGCCGCGCTCATCGAGATCGGCGGAATCGAGAAGGTGCGCATCGAAGACCAGGACATTCTGCCGAACCAGCTTCATCTCTCGGACCAAGCCGTCGGCAACACGATCAATGATGTCATGGCGCTGCAACAGAGCGCGCCGCTGATCAAGACGATCACGCCGGAGATGCGGCTCCCGCGCGCGATCATTTCGCGCGGAGGCAAAACGTATTCGCCCTGGCACTTCGTCGGCACATGGCCGAACGCGCTCGAGATGAACCAGCACACCATCGAGCACGGCCGCATGTTCAATGAGATCGACGAGGAGAATTCTGCGAGCGTCTGCGTCATCGGCACCGGGCTGCGCGACGAGTTGTTTGGCGAGCCTGAAAAGGTCGGGCGCGAAATCAATCCCGTCGGCGAAGTCATCATCATCAATGGAATGCCGTTCACGATCATCGGCATGTTCAAGCACTACGAGAGCGAGGCCGACAAGAAGTTGCGCGAACTGGAGAAAGACAAGCCGCAACAGGAAACTGGCCCGAAGCGCAGTCGCGGCTGGGGCAGTCGCGGAGCCGGCAACAGCAGCTTTGTCTATCGCCTGAAGAACGCGACGATTTACATCCCGCTGCAAACGATGTGGGTGAAGTTTCGTTCCGCCAGCGGCGTGAACAACGCGCCCGATCCCCGCCTCTCCTCAATGTGGATCAAAGTGCGCGGCATTGACGACCTCGAATCCGCGTTGCAACAGGCGCGCAATGTTCTCCTCACCTCGCACCGTGGCATCGAAGACTTCGCGTTTCGAACGCAGGAGGATTGGGCGGAGCAAATCAACAGCGCGATCAGCAACGCGCGATTAAGCGGCGGGATCATCGCCGCGATCAGCCTGCTCGTCGGCGGCATCGGCATCATGAACATAATGATGGCAAGCATCACGGAACGCGTTCGCGAGATCGGCATTCGCAAAGCCATCGGCGCGGACACGTTGTCGATCTTCCTTCAGATCATCGTGGAGAGCAGCGTGATTGCCGTGTTGGGCGGCATCGCTGGATTGCTCGCATCGGCGGCACTCGTGGAGTTGTTGGTCATTCTTTCCCCCACCGAGAACACGCCCGTGATCACGATCGAATCGCTCTCATTCGCATTTCTCGCCAGCGTCATCGTAGGCGTGCTCGCCGGGCTGATTCCCGCGATCAAAGCGGCGAAGCTGAATCCGATTCAGGCGCTGCGGTACGATTGATCGAGTCCCCGCTCTTCATTGCCAGCACATGATTCTTCTTTTGGCACTGGGCGTTTCCGTCAATGGAAACACTGCGGCCTGGAGTGCCGCGGTGCTTCACGATATTCGGGGAATTTCGACGGGCAGGAATTCACTCATTCGCACTTTATCCAGCGCCGATTGCACCAGCGGTACTTGCTCCTTCAATGTCGGCCAGTGATTCGTGGACAAGAGCAGAATGGCAATCTTCCGCCCCTGAGATTTTGTTGATACTCCAGATTGCGGTCGCAGGTGAGAAACAAATCGAATTCCGGTTCCGCCAGAGCCAACAGCTTGCCGTTCTTGAAACCAGCCCCTTTGCCGTGCGGTCGTGAAGGCGTGTCCGGGGAGCAGACGCACCAGCTTGAACGGCACGTACTCGTCCACCAGCACCTTCATCTGCGCGCCAACTCCTGCGCCAACTCCTGCGCACCCATGAGCACCGCCACGGCCGTTTCACGAGTCACGGACGGAAAATTCTCCAGGAACTCATCCAGCGGACATTCGCTTTCCAGATGCTCGAACAGCGACACCACCGGCACGCGCGTGCCGCGAAACACCGGCTCGCCGCCCAGTATTTCCCGGTCGGTCACGATGTAATCGTTCAGGTCCACATGCTTGCCCGGTTGATTCAAGTTCGCCTTCATTTGGACGAGTTTCACCGTTCGCCAGCCGATGCGCGATTGCAAGCCGCCGGTCAATGCCGCGCTGCGCATTCCTTCTCCGCATCCGATGGGGAGAAGGTGGCCAGAGGCCGGATGAGGTGTCCGCAGGAGAGTGAGGGAAAGATGTAGCAGCCGACGTAAGAAGGCTCTGATCGTTTCCCGGAATTCAGATGGAGCCTCCTTACGTCGGCTGCTACGAGTACGCAGGGCCGCGCGCAAGCTTCTCCCTCTCCGCTGGGGGCGGAGCGGGCATCCCTCTGGCAGCCGGGCTTCACCGGAGAGGCTCGCGGTGCTCGCACCGACGACGGCGGCAGTGTCGGCTCGACGGAGTCTGGCCCTACCACGCGGGCGCAACGGGCACGGAGCGTGCAGCCGCCATCTCGGCGCGATGATTCTGCGCGCAACCGCAACCTCACTCTCACCCACGTCCGCCATCTCGCCGCGCACTTCACGAACCAAGCGTCCAGAAGAATTTGCCAAGACCATTGACCGACACCTTCACGAAAGCATCCGACGCGACATTGCCAAACAGAGCCAGGGAAGAATCAGAAAAACTTGGCGGCAATTTCGCGCGGCGTGGCAATGACCGGCATCTCCACATCGAACGTCTTCAATTGCAGTGACGCCCGCAGGAAATCCAGCCCTCGCAAGTGTGCGTCACTGATGAGAAGAATGGCGCAGCCCAGCAACGCCGCTTCCGCCAGAATCAGGCCGTCGTTGTGTTCCTCGGCTGGCAGGAGCCGGGCTTCCTGCACCTGATCCGCGATCCGCTCCACAATGCCGTGCCCGACCGGCACCAGATTCACCACGTCCAAACCCCACCCGGCCAGACCGCGCAACGCTCGCGTGGCCTGCTCACGCCCGTCCGGCGTGTCACCTTTCTCCGCGAGATAAACGAGTACCTGAAAAACGGTGGGCGTCACCAGCAGGCGTTCCGGCCTGACCCGCCGTCGGATGACATCCAGCGCGTCGAGCGCGTGTTCCCTGCCGTCGGCCAGATCGAGCGGCACGTTCGTGTCAACCGCGACGAGGGGTTTTTTCGGCAGGCGCGTCGCCGTGGCGCGTGGTTAATCAAGGGCTTCATGCACCTCAAACCGCCCCGCTGGTCGCCCACGTCCGCAAGCTCGCCGCACACTTCACGAACCAAGCCTCCAGAAGAATAGGCCCAGACCATTGACCGACCCCTTCACAACGCGCTGCATCACAAGGCGAGCAATCGGATAAATGTTGCAACTATTCTTTCCGATGTGGCGGAATCAAGATCGCCAACGTGCCTCAAGGCTTTTCAATTGATCGGTCGGGCGAGATCACAAAACACCGTAAAACGTTTCCCTTGCCACTCCGAAATCGTTTGGACGTTCGTGACTTCTGCGGCCTCCTGGATCGGACACACCAGCACGGTTGGCAACATGTCCAACGCTGGATGCTGGATCGCGACGAGACTTGGAAACGGATCTGCCGCTCGCGAGGAAAAGAGGGGCAATCTCATTTCTCAGCGACGGGGAAGAGTCGGTTCGTTTCCAAAGTGTTTTGGCAAACTTCTTCGTTGTACTGCTCTCGCAGTTCTTTGAGCCAAATGGGATGGGCCTGGCTGCGCCGCGCGTGTTCGATGATCCCGGAAGCACGAGCCGCCTCCAGCGCCCTATCGACCTCCTCGAGGCGCGCTTGCAATTTTTTCCGTTCCTCCTCGAGACCTTGTTTCAATTCGTCGAGTTCAACCCGCTGTAACGAACTTTGCATTGCGGCAATGCTAGAGGGATTCGTTGAATCACGCAAGACAGCGCGGCAGACGGTATTGGCAAGATGCGTCAATCTCAAGCGGCCCAGCCTCTACAAAATTCTGCCGAAGAACGGCAATCCCACGCTCGCCACGTTGGAGGAGATATTGCCGCCGCTGGGCCTGCGAGTTTCTGTTGCTCGGGACGAAGCGGCCTGAGCGCCAAGCCATCCGGTAGGGTGAGACTCCGTCGAACCCCATTTCAAGCGCAGCGAGACAAACGAAGTGAAGCATCTGCATCATGCCCCGGGGATGCTCGCAGTGCTCGCGCCTTCTTCGTCGGCAACTGCGGCTCGACGGGGTCACGCCCTACCACGCGGGCGTAACGGGCACCGAGCGGGAACCCGCCATCTCGGCGCGATGATGCTGCGCGGCGGCCGGCACCAGATTTGCCACGTCCAAGCCCCACCCGGCCAGACCACGCAACGCTCGCGTGGCCTGCTTGCACACTTCACGGGCCAAGCCTCCAGAAGAATGGGCGGATCGGCACGCGTCCGAGTTACATCTGGAGCGCATCCAGCCAGCGAAAATTCTTCACTAAAATGCGGAAACCTCGTTGCATAAAATCATTGAAAGCCAAGCGCCAACCTCTGACCGCATGAAACACCACCTCACCCTTCTGTTCACCATGCTGGCTGTGGCCTTCGGACTTCCCGTCCAGGCTGCCGTCACCATTACCACCCAGCCCCAGGCCGCCTCCGTGCTGGCGGGCGATGTCGCCGTGCTCACGGTCTCCGCCACGGGCACGGGTGCCTTGAGCTACGACGCGCGTTTACGTCGCACGACTTAATAGCGATGGCACGCTGGACACCGGCTTCGATAATGGGCTGTCAACCTGGGGGCAACACCATCGTCAACGCCTTGGTGGTGCAAAGCGATGGCCAAGCGCTCATGGGCGGAACCATTCCCATTTGGCGACTTAATCGCGATGGCACGCGGGACACCAGCTTTGCCAATGTCCAGGTCAGTGAGATTACCACCATAGCCGTGCAGAGTGACGGCAAGGTGCTCATCGGTTGCAACTTCACCGCCGTCAATGGTGTGGCGCGCGGTCGCATCGCGCGGCTGTGGGGATCGGCAACAGTCTCCGTGAGCAACACCATCGCGCCCACCCTGACCTCGCGCGGCGCGGTCTGGCGCTACTTCGACAAGACGAATGATCTCGGCACGAACTGGCGCAGCAATTCTTTCAGCGACGTGACGTGGAGCAACGGAACTGCGCGGCTCGGTTATGGCAACGACGGTGAAGTGACGAAAGTGACGAGCAACCGCCAATGGACGACTTATTTCCGCCGTCAATTCTACGTCCCGAATCCCGCGCTCGTCACCGCCCTCACCGCTGGTCTCACCCGCGACGACGCCGCAATCATCTACCTGAACGGCACCGAAGTCTGGCACGACACCAACATCGCTGGCGGGGCCATTACCTACACCACACCCGCGCTCGCGGCCCTCAGCGGCGCGGACGAAACGAGCTGGCTTTTCAAAACCCTCACTCCATCCAACCTCATCGCCGGCTGGAACACCCTCGCCGCCGAAGTCCACAATGACAGCCAGACCAGCAGCGACCTCGGCTTCGACTTCGAGTTGACCGGCACCGCCATCATCGACGCACC
>JBBRBM010000227.1:0-8979 GCA_038205745.1 Verrucomicrobiota bacterium
TGCTGGCCCGGCGGAAGGGCGAAGTGCTCTCGCGCACGCTCATTTCCGAGCAAGTGTGGGACATCAATTTTGATAGTGACACCAACGTGGTGGATGTGGCCGTGCGCCGGTTGCGGCGAAAGATGGACGACCCGTTCCCAAAGAAGATAATCCATACAGTGCGCGGCCTGGGCTATGTGCTCGAAGAACGCTGAAACCAAGATTAACGAGACGGCGAATCGCGCCGATTCGGCAATGCGGCGATTCACCGGGTCGTTGCACCCGCGGTCCATCACCCGGTGGTTGACGCTGCATTACGTAGTGTGGACCGCCGCCTTGCTGTGCCTCGCGGTCGGGTTTCTTTACTGGACTCTCAAGCACAGCCTGGATCATGCGCGGCATGGAATGCTGGCCAGCAAAAGCGAGGTGCTGCGAGTGCTCGTGCGAGACCCAGGCAAGGCGGCGGTGCTCGCCAATGAAGTGGAACATGAAGCCGCGGAGAGTCTTCCATTCAGATACTACGCCCGCGTCATGGACGATCAGGGCCGCGTGCTGCTGGAGACTCCCGGCATGAAAGAACTGCCCCCACCGGCGCTGTTTCCACCCCCAGTGGAAGACGCCGAACCGCAACTCGGCATCCGACGGATGGTGTGGGCGGAGCGGACGCTGCTGCTGTTGTCAGTGCGGGCACCGGTGGGAGCCGCCGGTACCGAGACACGGACGCTGCAAACGGTCCTGGATGTTTCCCCCGGCGCCGCCCTGCTGGCGGACTATCGGAACAAACTGCTGATGGTTTTAGGAGTCGGGATCATGCTCGCCGCCGTGGCGGGCGTCTGGATCGCCCGCCAGGGCATGCGCCCGCTGGTGGAGATCACGAAGACGGCCCAACACATCACCGCCAGCCAGTTGCACGAACGAATCACGGGAGCGAAGTGGCCGGCAGAACTCTCGTATCTGGCGGCGGCCTTCGACGCCATGCTGGACCGGCTGGAGGAATCCTTCACCCGGCTGTCGCAGTTCTCCGCCGACCTGGCGCATGCTCTACGCTCCCCGATCAATAATTTGCGCGGCGAAGCCGAAGTGGCGCTGGCCCGCTCCCGGACGCCGGAAGAGTACCAGGAAATCCTGGCGTCCAGTCTGGAGGAGTTTGAACGGTTGTCCCGCATGATTGATGGCCTGCTGTTCCTGGCGCGGGCCGACGACCCGAAGATGGCAGTGCAACGAGTCCCGTTCGACGCCCGGAAACAAATCGAAGCGGTCCGTGAATTCTACGAAGCCCTCGCCAGCGAACAGCAAGTGGAGGTGATCTGCGAAGGGAACGCCAGCCTGACCGGCGACCCAATGCTGTTCCGGCGTGTGGTCAGTAACTTGTTGGCAAACTCCCTCCGTCACACCTCTGCTCACGACCGCGTCGTCATCTCGCTTTTTCTGTTCGATGACCAGGCGGCCGAGGTGCGTGTTCGTGATACCGGCAGCGGCATCGCCCCGGAGCATCTGCCCAAGATTTTTGAACGCTTCTACCAGGCCCGCCAGTCAAGTTCTTCCAAAGTGCCGGGCGGAACCGGCTTGGGACTGACCATTGTCCAATCCATCATGCGTCTGCATGGAGGCACCGTGTCTGTCGAAAGCGCCTTGGGACAAGGAACGACGGTCACACTCCAGTTCCCGGCGTCCGGCAGCACCGCGCCTGCGCGTAAGATGACCGAAACGTAATCTTCCTGTCATCTTCCTGTTCGCCGACGAATGGCAAATTTCGGAGAGCGTGAATCATTCGTTGATTAACGGTCCTCTAAAGTTGCCGGGCGGATTCGATCCGCAGCTCGATCTCGGAGCAACACACTCCGGCATTTCCGCAACCATAACCTCAAGAAAGAGGGTAACTCGGTAAGTCGTTCGTATGAAAACTCATCCCTTCACTCCCCAAAACAAGCCGACTCGCATCTGGTTTTTGAGCCTGGGTGCGATGCTGGCGTTTGCGGCTCTTCCTGCGGCCCGCGGCAACGATTACGTCGGCAGTGAGACCTGCGTGGAATGCCACGCCGACAAGACGGCGCTGTTGCAGCAGTCCATTCACTCCAAGATGATCCGGGTGAACGCGCACTTGCCCGGTGTCATTCACGGCGACCTGCGCAAGCCCAACGCCCCGAAACTGCCGCCCACGAATGATCCTACCAATGACGTGCATTGGGTCATCGGCGGCCACTACAAAGAAGAGAGCTACATCCGCACCAACTGGACCGGCTCCAACATCGCCTACCGTGTCACGCAGTTCGAATGGGCACCGATCACCGGCACCTATGCCAACAACAAGGATGCCACCCGCGACTGGCTGGTCAAATGCGCCGGCTGCCATACCACCGGCTACAACCCGACCAATCGCACCTTCGCCGAGTTGAACATCGGCTGCGAAGCCTGCCACGGTCCCGGCGGCGATCATGTGAACGACGGCGGCCTCTCCATTTTCCCCGTCATTGACCGCTCCACCGAAGGCTGCGGGTTCTGTCATATCCGGGCGGAGAATGTCGCCATGGGCAGCTTCACCAACAAACAGTTCAACTTCCCGATCGGCTACGTGCTGGGCGACCCCTCCTCGCTGCACTTCATTCCTGAAGCCCTCAGCGTCGCGGCTTCCTTTTACCCGGATGGCACAGCCAACCGGCATCGCGAGCAGTATCTCGAAATGAATCATCCGAACCGTACCCCATCGAAGCACTATCAGCAGGGCGTCAGTTGCACCAAGTGTCATAACCCGCACACCTCTGGCATCCTCACCAATTATCCGGGCGGCTTCCCCACCAACGTCTATGGCATCAAGACTTACGACAACGTGAACAACACCACCAACTATCTGGGTTGGGAAAGCGGCGGCCATCTCTGGCATCCCATCAATCATACGCCGATAACCAAAGAGGCTCTGTGCAATACCTGCCACAGCTCCGTATCAAGTCATCACGTGCATCAATTCAGCCCCGCGGCATCCGCAGCCAACGTCACCTGCGTCGATTGCCACATGCCCGACGTCATCAATATTGATCCCGTCACCCTGCGGGCTGCGCTTCCTTCCCATCGGTTCACGGCCATGATGCCCGCGAACTCAATGAAATTCGGGCCTAATGGACAGCCCAACTCATGCACTTACCGCTGCCATCAGGGCAGTGGTGCCGACAAGACCGCGCGCGCGCGATGGGCTGACTCCATCATCACACTCAAGGCTTCGCCGCTCGTCGGAACCTCGCACCCGTTCCAGGTCCGCGTCGTGGGAACACCCGAATACCAGTACGCGCTGGACGCCACGGCCGACTTCGCGACTTGGACACCCCTGACCACCAACACCGCCGCAGCGCTGCCCAATTACTCGCTGCGTTGGGGATTTGAATTCTCCGACCCGGGTTCATCAGGTGCGGAGAAACGCTTCTACCGCGTGCGCCAGGTTTCTCCGGCCCCGTGATGGCCCGCTGCAACAGCAAGCGTTGACCGAATCGCCCCTCGCCGTTTGTCATGACGGCGGGGGGTTGGCATAAGCCCAGTTCCTTTAATTAACACCGCAGTCAGAGGATGACGGGTGACGCAGAATGACATTTCAACCACTTCCATTGAATCGAGGGAATTGTGAAAACCATAAGCGCCGTCACCTTCCCACCGATCCAACCGCCCACGGATGCCAGCGCCCGCCGCGGCCTCAATCTCCTCCGCTTCCACCCCATCGCGACCATCGTCAATTGGCCGGGCTTTCCCGGCGTGCTCCAAGTGCTGGTGCTGGCAGTCTTCATCGCCCTCGCAGTCCTCGGCTGGAACCACTACACGCCCAAGGACGTAAACGCCAAACTCTACGCCAAAACCAACCTGGTGAACCTCGCCATCTGGGGTCTCTGGTGGCCCGGCATCATCTGGGTGACGTTTCTGCTGGGGCGCGCGTGGTGCATGGTCTGTCCGCTCGAACTGGTTTCGAGCCAGGCGGAGAAACTGGGCGGCAGGCTCGGCTTCCGGCAACGACCGCTCAATCGCTGGCTGGCCAAGGGCAGCCTCATCGTCCTGTTCTTCGCCTTCCTGCAAATACTCGTGCCGGGCGTGCAGATTCATCGCGTGCCGCACTACACGTCACTGTTCCTATGCACCTCCTTGGGCCTGGCGTTTGCCGTCGGGCTGTTCTTCAAGGACCGTGCGTTCTGTCGTGGCTTCTGCCCGGTGGCGCTTTTGTTGAGTGCCTATGGGCGCGGCGGAATGCTGGCGGTGCGACCGTCGGGAAAGAGTTGCGGTGCGACCGAGACCAAGGCTCCCAACGCCCGCGCGTGTCCCTCGCTCTTGAATCCCGCCCGCCTCAACTCAAACAAGGACTGCGTCGTCTGTGGTGACTGCATCAAAGCCGGGACCTCCGGAACGATGGAATTGCTCTTGCGCGCACCGTACTCGAAGACCGACGCCCGAGAGCCACTGGCATCGTGGCCGCTGACACTCTTCGTGATGCTTGTTTCCGGCTTCGTCACCTTCGAACTGAGCGGCGTATGGAAAGCCGCCGAACTCATGTTTCTGTGGGCGCCCAAGCGGGTCAGCGCAGCGTTGAATGTCGGTGCGGCGTCCGGCTGGATTCAAGGGTTGTGGACGATTCTCATCGTGCCGCTCCTGCTCTGGCTGTTGCTGGGCGCACTAACGCTCCTGTCGGGCGGCGCAAAATCCCTCGGAGAAGCATGGCGTCGGCTCGCTCTGCCAATGGCCGTCGTGGTCGCCACCGGCCACATGGCGAAAGGCCTGGAAAAGTTCACCTCTTGGGTTGGCTTCCTGCCCTACGCCTGGGCCGAGCCGACCGGTGTACAAACCGCCATCAAGATGAACGCGAAGGCACTTCCCCAACCCGCCGCGTGGTTCAAGATACCGACGCTCTCATTCGCGGCCATGGCGCTGCTTGCGTTGGGTATCGTCCTCGCTTTGCGCGAGGCGCGGCTCGCCGATTCCGAGAAGGCGCACACCCGCTTCGCGCCAATCCTGTTGCTGGGCGGATTCTACTTCTTCCTCGTCTTCGGCTGGGGCGGATGGGCGAAGTAGCTTTGCGCAAAATCGCACCATAAAGACAAATTCCAGACTTCTTGGATTTTGACTACAAGCCTCATGCGACGCTGCGAGTGCTGCACTCGCTCTTCCGCACCACCGGCAGCTTCCGCACGTTCTGCGCCGCTGAATTGGCTGACGATACCGCCGCCTCCCAGCGGAGCATCGAAGCAACAGAACAAAAGGCCCGGGAACGCGGCTTGGGCAACTTGCGGGCCCTGCTCCGTGATTTCGTTGCCATCGGCACAGGCCTGCCTGTCCGCGCGAACTTGAGTTGGAGAACTCGCGGACAAAATTTTGCGTGCTCCGGGTTCGGTCCTGCTGGCTCACACCTCTTTGGTAAAGTCGCCACACGCTCCACGCTCACCGCTTCGGTCGCCGCATCATCAGGTAGTTCGCGATCCAGCCGGAGAGAAACAGGCCGATGAGAAAACCCATGAGCACACTCATGGAGGCTTCCCGCTGGCCGATGAATTGCAGCGCGGCGGCGGCGAGTCCGATCGCGGCCACGAGCGCGGTGTAGCCGGCCATGGCATTGCGCGGCCAACCGCGCGTGCAACTGAACGTTCCTGAAAGCGGGATGATCAACCCACCGAAGACCAGTGCCGCGTAAGAACACGTCAGCGGAAACGGCGTGACGAACACGCCAATCAAAAACAACAGCGCGAGTCCCACCGTGGCGCCCACCCAATTCGACGCGACGATTTGCCCGCGCGAAAGCGCCAGCCGTCCGAAGCGATTCAAGCGCAGCATCAGGTTGAAGAGCGGTTGCGCCGTCCACGTGAGCACGACGAAGACGATGTAGAGAATGCGCAGTGGCAACACCCACGGCGCGATCTTCGGATTACTTTGCGCGACCATGCGCAGGATGTTGTTCCCGATATATCCACCAATGATGACGCCCCATTGCGCGCGGGAGCTGAGGCGCGTCATGAAGAAAAAATATTTCAGGAAGATCGCGTAGATGAAGTTGCGCGCCTTGAGCGCCTCGACGATGCCAGCGCGCGCCCATTCGTTCTCGGGATCGAGGCGCAACGCCTCCTTGAAATGTTCGAGCGCTTGCGTGGGTTGGCCGCCTTGCAGCAGCGCCCAGCCCTGGTTCGCGTGCGTCAACGCGCTCTCGGGATTTTTCGAGAGCGCCGATCGAATGGTGCTCTGCGCTTCGTCGGTGCGATTGAGCTTTCGCAGCACCATCGCGCGAAGGTTCGTGCAGCCGATGTGCTCGGGATCATTTTGCAATCCGCGCTCGGCGGATTCGAGCGCCTGCTGCCAGCGCTTGTCGTCGAAGTGAATGGCCGCCTGGAGCGCGCAGTAGTCGGCATCATCGGGATCGAGGCGGATGGCTTCGCGAATGGCGAGCATCGCTTCGTCGTGACAATTGCGTTCGTAAAGGATGCGCGCGTGGACGTAGTGCGAGTAACCGAAATCCGGCGCGAGATGAATCGCCTGCTGAACTTCCGCCGTCGCTTCCGGAAATTGCTCGCGCGCGCTGAGACAATTCGCAAGCAGCGCGTGCGCATACGCATCCTGCGGATCTTGCCCAAGCGCCTGCCGCAATTCCTGTTCGGCCAACTCGTGACGATTCTGCTCGATGAGCAACAGCGCGCGGCTGAGGTGGGGATTCATTTCAGCTTCAGGTAATTCAAAATGTCGTCGTAGACGCCGCCTTGGTTAGAATAGAGAGCGTAGTTGCGCGCGGTGGCGAACCATTCGCGCGTGGTGGCCTTCAGCTTCTTCACGGCTTCGAGCAGGTCGCGCGTGGTAAGCGGCGTCGGCACGCCGGCTTTCATGGCTTCGCGAAGTTTGCCTTCGATCGCGACATCAATGACGGCTTTCAAATCCGCGCCGGAAAAATCAGCGGTCTTTTTGCCGAGTTGGTCGAAGTCGATGTCGGCGCTCGGTTTGCCTTCGCAATGAATGCGGAGAATCGAGGCGCGCGCTTCGGCGTCCGGCGGCGGCACGAAGAGAATGCGATCGAATCGGCCGGGACGACGGAACGCGGAATCGAGATGCCACGGCGCGTTCGTCGCGCCGAGAATGAGCACGCCTTCATTCGACGCCTTCATGCCGTCCATTTCGGCGAGGAATTGATTGATCAACATGCGACCGACGTTCTGGCGCATGTCGGAACGGCTGGCGCCGAGGGCGTCCACTTCGTCGAAGAAAAGCACGCACGGCCTGTTGCGGCGGGCCTGGTCGAAGAGTTCGTGAAGATTGCGTTCGCTGCTGCCGATCCACATGTCGAGCACCTCGTTGATGCCGACGGCGATGAAGCCGGCTTTGATTTCGCCGGCAGTGGCGCGGGCGAGATACGTTTTGCCGCAGCCCGGCGGGCCATACATGAGAATGCCGCCGCCGATCGGTTTGCCGTACGCCTTGTAAAGCTCGGGATGGGTCAGCGGATGTATGATCTTCATCCGAATTTCCTCCTTCACCGCGTCCATGCCGCCGATGTCCGCGAAGGTAATCTTCGGCCGTTCGATGGCGATGTCCGGCGCGTCCGGCTCTTCCGACCAACTCGCGCGAACGCGGCCTTCGACGACTTCGGATTCCGGTTGTGCGTTCACACCGAGGCGCGTGGCGAGTTCGACATCGGCGACGGAAGAATCCGCTTCCACACCCCAATGATAAGCACGCACGGCGTTTTCCACGTCGCCTAGTTGAAGCAGCAAACGTGCGTGAAGAATGTAAGCGCTGGCGGGTTTTTCGGAGCGTTTCAGCAAATCCTCGACGATGACGAGCGCGTGATTGTTTTTGCCCTGACGGAAAAATGCGCGCGCAAATCCGACCTTCAACGCGGCGTGATCGGGTGAAAGCGCGAGGCCGTCGCGATACTCCTTCTCTGCTTCGGCAGCGCGGCCGGCATTGAGCAGCGACTCCGCAAGGTGCAGACGGAGCGGAATATTATTCGGCGAAATCTTCAGCGCTTCACGCAAACCGGCGATCGCATCGAACCCGCCGGACGACTCGGGATTCATGGGCCGAAGGAAAGGCCAAGGCCGCGGGCAAGTCAACGCGGGGTGAAAATTCAGGACCAGCGGGCGGCGATGAACGCACGCGCCCGTTTATCGGCAAAGCCGTTCACCACTTCATGTCCAACAGCATCAACTCGCCGGCAATTCTGCCTTCGAGATTTCCTTCGTACATCTCGTCCCGCTCCGGCATGTCTTCGGCCATGCGGGCAAATGGCAGCGCTTCTTCGAGGTAAGCCTTCGCATCGTCCCGGCGACCCTCATTTGCCAGGGCACGCGCGATTTCAAAACGGCAGAGTGCGTTGTAATGGGCGTACGTCCAGCGACCCAGCGCATCTGCGGCCGGACGAAGAACCTCTTCCTTCGCGATGCATTTGAGAGTGCGGCCGAAGCAAAGGAGGCGCTCCTCGTTGTCAAAGCTCCACAGCCCGAGCGAGAACCATGTGACCGAGCACTCGAATCCATCCGCGGCGGCCTCCGCGACTTCTTCACGAAAGCGTTCCGTGACGACCTGGAGTCGCCGTTCGTCCTCGGCGTCGAGCGATTTGTTGCTGCGCTCGATGAACTCGCGCCAATGCCGGAAGAGACGTTGCTCGACGGAACTGCGCCGGGGCTTTGTTGAACCGGTCTTTTTCATAACGCGACGGGAAAGTGCGCGATGCTCATGGTTCTTTAGCGGCCCAAAGCGCCAGACCTTGAAGCAAAAAATGTTGGAAAGTGAACGATGTGTAACCCGACCCTAGCCCGACTTCCGCTACTCGGCCTGCGTTTTGACTTTTTTCGCGGTGGAGGGATGCAGTTTTCCTCGGGATTCGTGAGGTTGTTCCTGTCCAAGGCCGTGTAGTGATTCTGCTGAAAAACCCTTAGCCTCTTTTTTCCCTTGCGCGAGTTGGCCCCAGCTGGGATGGGGGACGGATTTTCCGTCGTGGGTTTGAGTCTGGGCTTGTGGATCAGGCGACCCGCGTGTAACCAAAGCCATGCGCCA
>JBBRBM010000228.1:0-8919 GCA_038205745.1 Verrucomicrobiota bacterium
ATGGATTCCTGAATTCGATCAACGAACGGAGATCAGCAGCAGGCAGGCGGACCGCGCGTGGCGGTGGAAGCGTTCCACTCGGCAGCCACAAGACGGGTTTCAGCAACAGGTGAGAAGAAAGTGAATCGCTCCGGTGCGCAAACGAGCGGAGTGATCTGCAGCGCGCCTTCAACAGCGCCGCTCAGGAGCAGTTCCGGCAAACTGTGGTGAGTGTGGTCGTGACCGTTCTTCGCCGGGTTCGCGGGAACGCGCTCGACCGCCAGCATCACAACGCGTCCAATCGCGCGATAAATGTCCTGCGGCTCCAGCCCGAACAATGTCAGTGACTTCTCGCCGCGCCGCAAAATCGGAGGAGCAGCGAAAGTCCGAGGAGGAAAAGTCGGCTGTTCAACTGTTCCATGAGGGTGCGGATGGTTGTGCACGGGTGCGTTTTCCAGCGCGCAGTCGTTTTCAACATGCGTATGTGGTGCGGCGGCTCCGCCATGTTCCACGGATACGTGCAACAACGGGCTCCGCCCCACTGCTCCCGCCAACACGACGCAAAGCGCCGAGTAACACGCGATCAGTTGTTGCCAACGCTTCATTCGCCACTCACTACGCATCAACAGGCCGATTGGATGCATGATCGTTGTTCAGGTGTCGAACTTTTTTACAAGCCATTCACCCTCACGGCAGATCGTCACGGTTTCCCTTCACGTTTCCAGCCAGGGTGTCGTTCATCGCGTGAATGATCCATGGCAAAATGTTCGGATGACCCGTTCTGCGTATGTCTGTCAAAATGGTTGCCTTAGTCCGCCACCTAATTCCGATACTGCTTATGGCAGGTGGCGCAGTTTGATTACCAGCCTGGCGCGTGCGAGCAACGTTACCGGGTGGTCGCGCTGCGCAAGAACATCAGCGTGGAACGCGGCGAGGACTTCCTGTTTCCCGAAATCAAATACTTCTTCTACATCACCAACCGGAATGATCTAAGGATCGAAGAGGTGGTGCAGCAGGCCCACGAGCGATGCGATCAGGAGAACGTGATCGAGCAACTCAAGAACGGGGTGAACGCGATGCGGATGCCGGTGGATAATCCCTTGAGCAACTGGGCCTACATGGTGATGGCAGCCCTGGCGTGGAACTTGAAAGCGTGGTTTGGGTTGGTGATGCCCGACGCGGAGCGCGGCCGACAGATCGTGCGGATGGAGTTCCGGAGCTTTCTGGCGGCCATCATCCAGATCCCGGCGCCCATTGTGCGCACCGCCCGGCGCATCCTCTACCGGGTCATGGGATATAACGGGTGGCTGAAGGACTTCTTTGCGACCTGGGAGCGGCTGCGGCGCATGGAAGCCAGTTGAACGGGAAAAGAAACGGACAAACGAAACGATCAGAGCAAGCCGAACAGAGGAGGTGTCTTCAGGCCAGGCCGCAAAACACCTCGCACCCAGGAAAAGTGCGAGGTCGGGCTGCTCAAACCGGAAGTTCCCAAGTCGTCCAAGCTCAAGGCGAGTTGAAAGTTTGGTCCACTTAATGGCGTCGCCGAGAAGTTCAGCTTCAGCCAGTGTCCCAAGGTCGGTGGCGCGATGCTGCGACGTTTCCCCGCGATGCGGTCAGGCCGTGTCTTCAAAAAGGGTGGAACGGGCGACTCGCCCGTTCCGCTCGGCGACTCGCCGAGCGGAAGGAGAGGCGCGTCCTCAGTACCACCCCGCTTGGGCGGCCTTTCCACGCGGCTTCTTCATTCCGTTCGGCCAGTGGCCGGACGGCACAGGCGAGTCGCCTGTGCTACCCGCCCAATTTGAAGACACGGCCTAGGACGCACTCTCGCCAGGCACCGTTCCCACACCAGAGGTGGTGAGATAGCGTTCGAGGAGTTCATCGATGTCTTCGGGGCAATCAAAGAAGACCGTCTCCAGCATTTTCAGTTCGTTCTTTGTGGTCTCGGTGAACGATTTCACCAATGCCTTGCGCGCATTTCTTTCGCGCGGCGGGCCGTCGGCACCAAAGACGCGGTTGGCTTTGGCAGCGATGTCCGCCCTCTGAACGGCGCCGATACGTTGCAGGGCGGCAGGTGCATGGAAGGCGACATCGCCGGCCGCACCGGCAAAGAAATGTTCGAACCCGTTATTCTCCACCTGTCCTTCGAACAGCCAGACGGTCACGGTGGTTTTCTCCTTGTCACTCAACAGGTCAAAACCGTTCCGATTCAGTTTATCGATGGCCTTCTGCGCTTCGAGATCGGTGTTCATGGTGTAACTCTTCCTCGCCGCCCACAAACCTCAACGAAAATCTGTTGCGCCTCGGATGCGCCGAGGCCCGAGCCCGACGTACAGAAAGGCAATCGCGACGTGGGTGGCCTCCTCGTTCGACGTTAAGAGCGCATCATACGAACTCCACTCCGGCTGCAACTCGGCCATCCTGCTGTTCTCCACCGACACTGCTGCGTCCGTCTTTGCGTGTGTCAGGAATGTGGGCGGGGTTGTCTTCGTCACCTGCTTCTCGTTGGAAAACAATGTCACCAGGTCCGCTGTAGGTGAAGGCCCCAGCAGATTGTTCCGCGAGTCTCCATGCCCCTTGTCTCCCATGCTGATGACGGGATGGACCAGCACAATAAAATCTGGCCGACTGCTCTGTTGCTCCACGCGGATCAGTGTTGGGGGAGTTGGCCACTCCGAAATTGCGTAGGCGTAACGCCAGTCATGGCGCGAAACGTCCGGGTGAAGGCACTATGATCGTAGAATCCGCAGTCCAGCGCGATGTCAGAGACTGAGCGGTCGGTATCGCGCAGCAGACGCGACGCGGCGGCAATGCGGGTCTTGGCGATGAACTGGCTCGGCGTCAGCCCGAAGAAGCGCTTCATCAAACGGGCAAAGCGAGGTGGGGCCAATCGCGCGCGGCGGGCGAGCGCTGACGGCGTGACGGGAGCCGCCACGTTATTCTCGAATTGATCCAGCGCGGCGGCAAACTCCACCGGAATGTCGCTCGTCACAATGGGCGCGCGCACGTCCCGTGAAATCCCGATGAGGCCGATGATGGTTCCAGTGGCATCACGCATGGGCAGCTTGGTGGTGAGGCACCAACCGGGCTTGTGCGGCGCATACCAGTGCAGTTCCAGATGGTCGAGAATGGGGCGGCCGGTGCGCAGCACGGCGGCGTCTTGCGCGGCGGGAATGCGGCCGAAGTCGCCCGGGCAGATGTCGCTCGGTCGCTTGCCCAACACCTGCGACTTCTGGCGCAACCCGTGGCGCTCGACCAGTGACGCGTTGACCGCGAGGTAACAGCCGGCGACGTCCTTGATGAAGAAGGCAACGTCCGGCGCCTGGTCGAAGAGTTTCTCCAGCACGGAAGCGTCCACGGGCAGCACGACCGACCGGGGCGGTGCGATGGAATGTTTCGTTGTGCGTGTTTTCACGTCGGGGCGAAATTCTAGTCCAAGACAGTTGTTGCAGCGACACGATAGATTCAAATCATGCACGCCAATCAGAATCAGGGCAGCGATGTCCGATCGCCATGGTCCATCGGGACTGCGGGAGCGGTGCTCTTCACCGGCTTCCTGGCCCTGCTGCTGAGTTCCCTTCCGGCGACGGCGGCCAGTCACCAGACCAACTCCATCGAAGGCTGGCGCGTGCTGGTCAGCGAACGATTGGTCACGGAAGACAAGGTCGCCACGGAGAAGGCGCTCGAACTGTTGCGCCTCCAGTTGCAGGAGATTGTCCGCGTGGTGCCGGCTCACGCCGTGGCGAAGTTGCGCGAGGTGACGTTGTGGTTTTCCCCCGCATACCCCGGCGTGAAGCCGCGCGCGGAATACCATCCGGGCGCGGGTTGGCTGCGTGACAACGGACGTGATCCGGCGATGGCTAAGGGCGTGGAGTTCACCGACGTGCGTGACTTTGAGAAGGAGATGAAACGCATGCCGAACTTCACCCTGCATGAACTGGCCCACGGCTACCACGACCGGGTGCTGCCGGGCGGCTTCGGCAACAAGGAAATCAAAGCCGCCTACGAGCGCGCGAAGGCGGGCAAGTCCTACGACAAGGTCGAGCGCTGGTTCGGCAATGGACGTGCGAACACCAAGGAGAAAGCTTATGCCATGACCAGCCCGATGGAATACTTCGCCGAAACGACGGAGGCTTTCTTCAGCCGCAATGATTTCTTCCCGTTCACCCGCGTCGAACTCAAAAAGCATGACCCTGAGATGGAGCAATTGCTCGGCAGGCTTTGGGGCGCGACGCAGTGAACGACTGAATTACATCAATAACCAAGCATGAAAATCACCCGCATCTTCGCACATCGCGTCGAACTCCCGCTGCACGAGACGACTTACAAATGGTCCGGCGGCAAGTCGGTCACCGTGTTCGACAGCACCATCGTCGGTGTCGAGACGGACACCGGACTCATCGGCTACGGTGAGGTCTGTCCGCTCGGGCCGTTTTATTTGCCGGCGTATGCCGAGGGCGTGCGCGCTGGATTGCGCGAACTTGGGCCGCATCTGCTCGGCGAGGATCCGCGCCAGCTCGTGAAGCTCAACCGCACGATGGACGCCGCGCTCAAGGGCCATCCCTACGTGAAGAGCGGGATCGACATCGCGTGCTGGGACATTCTCGGCCTGGCGACGGGGATGCCCGTGTGCGAACTGCTCGGCGGGCGTTATGGCGAGGACGTTCACCTCTATCGCGCCATCTCGCAGGAATCACCGGAGCAAATGGCGGCCAAAGTCGCGGGCTATCGCACCGAAGGTTATCGCCGTTTCCAGCTCAAGGTCGGCGGCGATCCCGATGTGGACATCGCACGCATCTTCGCCGTCGCCGCGCAGCTTCAGCCTGGCGACCGGCTCGTGGCCGACGCCAACACCGGCTGGGTGCAGCACGAAGCCGTGCGCATCGCCAAGGCCGTGCGCGACGTGGATGTTTACATTGAGCAGCCCTGCCTGACCTACGAGGAGTGCCTCGCCGTGCGCCGCCAGATTCCGCATCCGTTCGTGCTGGATGAGAACATCGATGACCTGGGCATCCTGCTTCGCGCGAAGGCCGACCTCGCGATGGACGTGGTGAATTTGAAAATCAGCAAGCTCGGCGGCCTCACGAAAATCAAACAAGCCCGCGACCTTTGCGTGAGCATGGGCATCGCGATGACGCTAGAGGATTCGTGGGGCGGCGACATCGCGACCGCCGCCATCGCGCATCTCGCGCACAGCACGCCGACGGAATTCCTTTTCAGCACCACGGACTTCAACAGCTACGTCACCGTCAGCACCGCCGACGGCGCGCCGCAGCGCGTCAACGGCCGCATGGCGGCGTCAAAAACGCCCGGTCTCGGCATCCAGCCCAAGATGGACGTGCTGGGCAAACCTGTGGTGGAAGTCAGCCAGGGACCGCGCAAATGAAGCACGCTCTCACACTCATTGCCGTAATACTGCTCGCGCCGCTGGCCGCGCTGCCCGCCGCCGCGCCCGCAGAGCCGAACATCATCTTCATCCTTGTCGATGACATGGGCTGGAATGATTTGCGCTGCTACGGCCATCCGTACGCGAAGACGCCGAACATCGACAAGCTCGCCGGCGAAGGCACGCGCTTCCAACAATGCTACGCCACGGGCGTCACCTGCTGCCCGAGCCGCACGGGTTTCATGACTTCAAAGTTCCCCGCCACCTATGCGAAGTATCCCGCGAACGGCGGCTTTGGGGATCGCGTGACGATCACGGAGCTATTGCACAAGCAGTGTTATGCGACGGGGCACTTTCGGAAATGGCACATCGGTGGCGGCGCCAAGTCGGGGACGTATGGGATTGATGAGGTCGGCTCAGAGGACGGTGAAGGCGGTGGCAAGAAGAAAGCCAAGCGCGCGGGCGGCGGCGGGGGTGTTGTGCGTGGCCGCGATGCGCACATCTACGACGAAGCCATCCGGTTCATCGAGAAGCACAAGGGCGGTCCATTCTACATCAACATCTGGGACCACATCCCGCATCATCCCGTGAATCCATCGCCGGCGGTCATCGAGGCCTTTGGTCCGTTGCAGGTGGATGAGTCAAAGTTCCGTGGCGGCAAGCACAACCAGTATGAGGGCGGCGTCCGTATCCCGTTTATCGTGCGCTGGCCCGGCCATGTGCCGGCGGGCCGCGTGGATGAGAAGTCCGTGATCAGTGGAGCTGACTGGCTGCCCACGCTCTGCGCAATCACCGGCACGAAGATCAATGCCAGCGACTTCGATGGCGAAGACGCTTCCGCCGCCTGGCTTGGCAAGGCGGCACTTACCCGCACCAAGCCGCTCCTGTGGAAAACCAGCGCCCCCAACAGCGAAGGCGCGATCCGGGACGGCCAATGGAAGCTTCATCACCCGAACAGCAGACGCGGCGAACTCGCGCTCTACGACATCACCACCGACCCCGGCGAACGCACCAACCTCGTGAAGCAACACCCCGACATCGTGAAGCAACTCTCCCCATGAAACACACCATCCTCTTCATCGCCTCACTAGTCGGCGCGCTCTTTGGCGCCCCGCGAGCCGCCGAAGCGGCCAAGCCCAACGTCGTCTATCTCTTCGCGGACGATCTTGGCTGGAGCGACATCAGCGCGCATCCCGGCGGCAGCATCCCGACGCCGAACATTGACCGGCTCTTCAAGCAAGGTGTGGAGTTGCGCAACTTCATGGGCTGGTGCGTGTGTTCGCCGACGCGCGCGATGTTGCTCACGGGACGGCATCCTTTTCGAGTCGGCACGGGGCCGGAAGTGGGCGGCGAACTCGCGAAGGAAGAAACGACCATCTCCGAGGGTTTCAAGGCGAATGGCTATCGCACAGGTGTCTTTGGCAAATGGCACAACGGCGAGGATCCTGACACGACGGAGTATCGTGCGGCGTATGCCGAGGCGTTCAAGGGGATGCCGAACAAGAAATTCAAAGGTGGCCTCGGCGTGAACGAGCACGGCTTCGATGAGGCGTGGGTCTATTATGGCGGCGGTGCGGACTACTTCACTCGGCGCACCGTCCAAGGCAAAGGCCCGGTCAGTTGGTGGCACAATCGCGAGTATCGACAACAGGACCAAGGCTACACCGAGGACTTCATCACGCAGCACGCCGTCGAGTTCATCCGCGAGAATAAGGAGCGTCCGTTCTTCTGCTACGTGCCGTTTCACATCGTCCACGCGCCGTTGCAGGCGAAGGATGCCGACCTCAAGGACGTGGACCCGAAGGTCACCGACGAAACGAAGCGCACCTATGCGGCGATGGTCCAGGCCTTGGATCGAAACATCGCCACCATTCTCGGTGAACTCGACAAGCTCGGCCTGCGCGAGAACACCATCGTGGTTTTCACCAGCGACAACGGCGCGACGAAAAACGGAAGCAACCTGCCGTTCAAGGGCGGCAAACACACCGTCTATGAAGGCGGCACGCATCTGCCCACGGTCATTCATTGGCCCAAAGGGAACGTCGCGAGCCGTACGTGGGATGGCCTCTGCGGTGCGCTCGATATGTTCCCGACGCTGATGGCGATGGCTGATTTGAAGATGCCCGAGACACGCCCGCTCGATGGCAAGAACATCTGGCCCGCGCTGCGCGACAACACCGCCAGTCCCGTCGAAAGCTATTACTGGTCGTGGCACAACGAGGACGCCCTGCGCACCGCCGACTGGCGTTTGCATCGCTTCTTCGACCGCGCCGAACTCTACGACATCCGCACCGACATCGGGGAAACGAAGAACGTCGCCGCCGCGAATCCTGACGTGGTGAAATCGCTCACTGCCAAGATGAACACTTGGGCCGAATCCCTCGGGGCCGCGCTCACGCACCAGCCTGTTCCAGCGAAGTTCGATGCCAATCCCGCACCCGAAGGCGAGGTGCTCGAAGTCACCGTCACCGTGACCGCGCAGGCGAAGCCGAAGGATACGCTGATCGTCCCCATCGCCAGTTGGGAAGGCCATCAGTTCGCCACCGATTACGTCGAGTATGACATCGCCATCGCGCCGGACAGCCTGCGGCGCGGCTTCTATTACTCACCCTTCAAAGGCAACGACAACAAGTCCATGTCGCTCAATTTCAAGCGCGGCGAAGGCATTGATCAATTTCGTCGCGACCAGTCCACCGGCCCGGAAACCCAAGGCGGTCCCGGCGTGTGGGAGCATCGCGTCATCGGCCTGAGCAGCAGCGCCCCCGGCAGCCTGCCGCGTCACGGCCTCGTCTTCAAAGGCGGCAAGCCCGGCACCTACCAAGTCTATCTCGACAACCTGCGCCTCCGCCACGCCGACGGCAGCACGTCGCCCATCTGGACGACTGGCAAGGACACGCGCTTCCGCAAAATCGAGGACTCCGAGATGTTCACGAATGTTCGCGTCAAAACGATGTCTGCCTCATCCGTCACAAAGTAAACTTGATCGCCCCCGCCACCATTCCATGAAACACACATACACCGCCCTGTTGTTGGCGCTCCTTCTTTTTCCTGCCTCTGCGGCGGAAGCTCCCGCCCAACTCCAAAAGCCGGACGGCCAGCCCGCCGACCAGACGAAGAAGGTCAAGGTCTTCATCCTCTTGGGCCAATCCAACATGGTGGGCATGGGCGACATTCAGCCGGGCGACAAACCGGGCACGCTCACGACGCTGACGAAGACGGAGAAAAAGTATCCCTACCTCATGGACGAAGCCGGGCAGTGGACGGTGCGGAAGGATGTCTATTACTACGACGCACGGGTGAAGAAGGGCAGCCCGCTCAGTGCCCTGTCGAACAACGGCAAATCCATCGGGCCGGAACTCGGCTTCGGTTTTGTGATGGGGCAACTCCTCGACGAGCCGGTGCTCATTTTGAAGTCGTGCATCGGCAATCGCAGTCTCGGCTGGGATTTGCTGCCGCCCGGCAGCGAGCGCTACACGGCCGAAGTCACCGAGCGCAACGGGCAGAAGGTCACCAAGACTTTCGCCGGCTACAAGGACACGCCGGATTCATGGATCGAA
>JBBRBM010000229.1:0-8915 GCA_038205745.1 Verrucomicrobiota bacterium
GTAGGGCAGCTCGATGTAGCCGCGGGGGGGGCGGAGGGCGGACGAGGGCAGAGGTCGGAGGTCAGAGGTCGGAGATCGGAGGTCGGTGGTAGAATGCGACACATCATCCCCGGCGGATTGAGGATTGCGGATTGTGGATTGCGGATTGCGGATTGCCGGAGAGTCGAGGGTAGAGGACGGAGGGCACGAAGGTGCTGTGGATGATTTCGACACATCATCCCCGGCTGATTGAGGATTGAGGATTGAGGATTGAGGATTGGGGATTGCCGGAGAGTCGAGGGCAGAGGTCGGACGAGGAGCGGGGACCCAGAAAGGGAAAATGGTGCCCATGCCGTCCGGCTGGGGCTCGAAGGGATCAGTATCGAACGTCGAAGAATCGTACGCGACATCGAGATCGTGCAGCCACTCGAGATTATGGTGCATGAACCCAGAGCGAAACCCGGTCGCGTTCCATTCACGGATGTAGCGGTTGATCTTTTCTGCGTGCCGCCGAAATGCTGCGCGCGACCAGTAAAGCTTGCCATCGTGGTGGAGATCGTGAACGCCGACTTCGAATCCGTCCTGCGACAATTGTTCGCGCACACTTGCAGGAACGCGGTATTCGCCTTCGGGGACAAAGTTGAATGCGGAACGGAGGCCGCGCCCTTTCTCGATCGCAGCAAGCGCCAGGCATTGTTCGAGACCTCGCCGGCCTTCGACGTCGTGGGTTAGCACGAGCGCGAACTTTTTTCCATCCGGCCAGCCACTCCAGCCCGCGGGCTTCGCAGCAGCCTTCGGATCGATGGGCCATTCGGCAGCGAAGCGTGCGCGCCGACGTTCCGCACGCCAGCGACGTGCCGCCAGGCGCAATCGCGAAGGCAACAACGGTTTTACCTGATAGTAAGTGCGAACGAACATTTTATCAGCCACAGAGAAAAATACTCCGTCACGCAGCAGCAGAAACGCGGCCGCTCATCATACCGGGAGTTAAGCTCGCTGCCGCAGGTACCTGCATGGAGACGGCGACGGAAGCAGCGAGGATGGTGTTCAGGTCCCGCAACACCAACTAGGAAGAAATCACTTCGGTCCCGCTGTGCAGCCACTTCGGCACAGGATTGTTGACCTTGTTGAGAACGGCGCTGACGGGCGCCTTGGCGCGGGCAAGCAACTGCCCCGCCTGCTTGACAGAATCGTGCGTGTCCTTCCCGGCTTCCACGACGAGGATCACCAAATCCATCATTCCACTGAGCCGTGCTGTGGGCGTGGTGGGCGTGGTGGGGGGCAGATCGAACACGATGTAGTCGTAGTCGCTCACGCGCAATTTCGGCACAATGCGCGCCAGTTGTTTGGAGAGGTTTTGAACGTCCGGATCGGCCGGGTTTCCGGCGGTGGCAACATAGAGATTATTCAGCACTTTGCCGTGGTCGCGCTTCTGGACTTCCAGAGCGTCGGTCAGGCCACAGGCGAGTTCGCCTCTGTAGAAGGGATGGACCGCCTGGGAATCGAAATTGAGATTGAGGAGCAACACGTTGCCGTCGCCGGTCTCGGAAAGCGCACCAGCAAGGCCCGCTGCCATTGACGTTACACCGGAGCCGTTGCTGCAACCGGTCACGCCGATCAGTTTCGGCTTGTGCGGGTCGGTGCCGAAATGGATCAACGTGCGATCACGCAAACCGTCAACGAAGGGGCGCAATGGATGATCCGGTGCCCAGGTTTCGCGCAACGGATCGGCAGTTCCTTCCGCATTAGCGACGACGCCTGCCTGTGTCGCCAATGGAAGTTTCTTCGCGTGGCCGTTCAAGCCGATCTTGGGAATGGTGAGAAAGAGCGGCATCTTGAACTTGGTTTCGAACTGGGTGGGGCGACGCACGGTATGATCAATGAGCAATTCGTAACCAAAGGCGAGGGCCAGACCGACAACGAGAAAGCCGAAAAATGTCCCGGCCACAGCCTTGAGGCGTTTCGAGACGTTCGGTGCGGCGGGCGAAGGAGTCTGCACGGGCTGGATGTTGGACATCTTTCCGGCACTGAGTGCCTCGTCAAAACGGGCCGTTTCAACCCCAGCGGCCATGTGCAGGTAATTCTGGCGGTCGAGCTTGAGCTTGCGTTCCACGTCGAGGATGGCGCTTTCGAGACTATCCAGCACGACGATCTCGGCGTGAACGGAGGCCAACTGATTGGTAAAGAGGCGAATTTTCGTTTCAAGCCCGATGGTGCGGCGAGGATCAGGCCGGGAATCGCCGGCAGAAAGAGCCGACGGCGACGGTGGAGTGTAGGTATCAGCGAGGCTTGGGAACTCCTTTTCCATCGCCTTGCGACGCTTCTCGACATCAGCAACCTGCTGCCGCAACTGGATCACCTGAGGATGCTCCTCGGTGTATTGCCCCACGAGATCGAACTCCTTGCTGCGCAAGAAATCCACGCGTGACAGAAGCGATTTATATTCGGCGAGCTTGTCCGCCGGAACTGTGACATTGTTGGTATCCGGGGATGCCTTTGCCGGAGAACTGCCAAGCAGAGCCTGATTTTCCGCGAGCTGCGCCTGTGCCTCGAAAATTTCCTGGCGAAGACGCGACACCTGATCGGTGAGATTCTTTTTTGCGTCATCCAGCGAACCCACGTTGGCCTTGGATTTGAGATTGCGGAGTTCCTCCTCGTTCTGGCGAATGCGCACGAGAAGCTGCTGCGCCTGCTGCGTCAGCAAGTCATCGTAAGAGCCCGCGGCGCGGTGAACTTCCTTGTGGCGCTTGAAGTAGGTTTCCACGAGCTGGCGCATGACTGTCTGACACATGGCCGGATCCGGATGAACAAAGCGAATTTTGATGATGTTGCTGCGGCGAGGATTTTCGACACTCAAGCCGTTGTATACCGCCCCTGCGGCAGCGGTGACGTTGCTGCTGCCTTTGAAAAGAATTTTTTCCGGGCCGACCAGAGTGGCGACTTCTTCGCAGAGATCGAGGCTGGTCAGGATTTCGAGTTCGGAATTGATAATTGACTCGGCACCGTAATTGACCGCCTGCACCTGAGTGCCGACGCTGGCCTCCACCGATTTTGTGTCGACGACATAGCGCAGAAGCAGTTTGGCCTCGGAAAAATAAAGCGGCTTCTGTAACAGACCCACCACGAGTGCGGTGATCGCGCCGGCGGCGATGAAACCGCCGATGAGCCATTTGCGTCGGAACAGGATATAATAAATGTCGGCGAGCTTGAAACCCACCGGAATTTCTATGGGCGGTCGTTGCATTGTAATTCTTTCAGGTCCAATACTATGTCAGGTGCGGATACGCAAGGGAGCCAATCCAGCGCGAAACGCAGACAGGCAGCGCAGCGAAAAGGCGTGCCTGCGCTCCGGTGGCAAGGTCTCGAACGAGCGTCGTTGACTGGTTCTCGAAGCTGTAGCGGATGCGCGCGATCACGCTCTCTTCGGCGCCCCAGTTCAGTTTGAAGCGGCGCAATCCGGCATTCGCGAGCGACGTGCGTCCGAAATTCAGCTCGCGAGCGCCACTCGCGATCAGTTTTTCGATGGCGCGCCAGATGACCAGGTTCGCGCCGCGAAGTTCCTGCAAGCGCTCGTCGGAAGCGCTGAATTTGTAAATCGCCCTGCCGTTGAACTGGAAAAAGACCGCGCCGCTCACAGGCCGGCCGTCGTGCATCGCCAGCGCGATGAAGCCGTGCCCTTTTTCAAGAATGTGCTCGCAGATGGACACGAAGAAGCGAAACGGCTGCGGCGGCGAACCAAGGCGTGTGCGCGTCCGGCAGTGCAGCCGGTAATAGTCGCGCAGAGATTCCAGGTCGGTCGCGAACCGAACTGAGACGCCGCTGCGTTCGGCTTTGCGCACGGCACGTCGAACGGCGCTGTCGCAGCGATCGAACACTTGAGACGCATTCCGATCGAGAGCGAGACGGTGCGTGTAGTAAGAGGCATCAGCTTCCGCAGTGATGTCGGCGCACATTTCGAGATGTCGCCAACCGCCGGCGCGGGCGGCGTGGGTGGCGACTTCCATTAGTGCCTCTCGCGGCGCTTCATTGGACGTGAGCATTGAACACTCGTCAGTGAAGGGAAGGGACACGGCGCGAGTGCCCCGCAAACAACTGCGCGCTTCCATGATTGGCAACAACCCGTAAAGCCGGCGGCCACGCTGCGCTGCAACGTAACGGCATTGGAAACCGTAAGTGCTCGCAAGTGTTTGCGCCCATGCGCGACTGTGGAAGAATGTCGAATTCGGATGCGTTGCGATGAGATCATCCCAATCCCGAATGTCGATTGGATCGACGATCTGGGGCGTAACCTGATCGACGGAAGCCGATTCAGGAATGCGCACTGGTAATGTCTCGACAGCGGTCATGCCACGGCGACGGAAGCTTCAACCCAGGCGCGCACTTCACGACCGACCACCTCGATCTGAGCCATGGTCAATTCGGGGAACATGGGGAGCGACACGAATTCGGCGGCGCAGCGTTCGGCGACAGGAAAGCTCCCGCGAGTCAATCCGAGCGACGCATAGGCCTCCTGCAAATGGACCGGCACCGGATAATGGATGCCGCAGGAAATTCCCTTGTCGGCAAGCGTGCGGATAAGTTCGTCCCGACGGGACACGCGAATCGCGTAGATGTGGAACACATGCGTCCGCTCAGCAGCGACAGTCGGCAGGGTGATCTCATCGAAACGTGAAAGCAGTCCGTCGTAGCGGCGCGCGTGCTGACGTCGGAGTTCATTCCCAACGGCGAGCCGTTTCAATTTCACAGAGAGAGCCGCCGCCTGGATGCCGTCCATGCGGCCATTCCATCCCACCATGCTGTGGTGATATTTCCGGGACTGCCCGTGATCGCGGAGGGTATCGATCTTCCGTTTCAGCTCGGCGTTGTTCGTCACAGCCGCGCCCGCTTCGCCGAGCGCGCCAAGATTTTTGCCGGGATAAAAACTGAAGCAGCCCACATCACCGACGGAGCCAGCTTTGCGGTGCCTGTACTCGGCACCGTGCGCCTGACATGCGTCCTCAACCACAGGCAGGCCGTGCTTGCGCGCGACCTCCATGATCGGATCCATGTCTGCCATCTGTCCGAAAAGGTGGACCGGAACGATGGCACGAGTGCGGGGAGTGATGGCCTTCTCGAGCTGCGCGGGATCCATCGTGTAGGTCTCTTCATCGATGTCCACGAACACAGGTTTGGCACCGCAGTATGAAATCGCCTCAGCCGTCGCCATGAAAGTGCTCGGCACCGTGATGACTTCATCGCCCGATTGAACTCCCAAAGCGAGCAGAGCGAACCAAAGCGCGTCCGTGCCGTTGGCGACTCCGCTGGCGAATTGAGTGCCGCAGAACGGGGCGAACTCGCGCTCGAACTGCTCGACGAATTTGCCACCGGCGAACGCGCCGGAATCGAGCACCTGCTCGAACGCCGCGATGAGCTCCGAACGAATCGGCTGGTGGGTTAAATGGAGATTAAGAAACGGGACTTGCATGGGGTTCTTTTTTCAATGAACGGAGGATGCGGGCCGGATTTCCTGCGACGACCGCGCCGGCGGGCACATCTTTGGTCACAACACTGCCAGCGCCGATGATCGCGCCTTCGCCAATCGTGACGCCGCAGAGAATGGTTGATCCGGAGCCGATTGCTGCGCGGCGTTTGACGAGGGTGGGTTCGCAGTTCCATTCCGCGTCCGTCTTGGGCAGCCCTTCATCATTGGTCGCTCGTGGAAAGCGATCATTGATGAAGGTGACGCTGTGACCGACGAACACTTCGTCCTCGAGCGTGACTCCCTCGCAGATGAAGGAGTGACTCTGGATCTTGCAGTTGTTGCCAATGGTCGCGCCTTTTTGAATTTCGACGAAGGTGCCGATGCGCACGTCATCGCCAATCGTGCAGCCGTACAGATTCACGAAAGCACGGATGCGAACGTCCTTTCCGAGCTTCACGTTCGCCGCAATCAAACAGAGATGTGATTCCTGGAAGCTCATGCCGGGACGAGTGCTTTTTGTCCGTTCAAAGTGGTGTGGCCATTTCCGTTAGTGGAAGGGACGGCTAAACGCTCTTCACGCGAAGGCAGGTTGATGGCGCCACCGTTTTGCTTAAGCGACTGCGATGACGCTTCGAGCACGCGAACCACTTCCAGACCATGACGACCATCGGTGAGCGGTGTAGTGCCGGTGCGGATGCATTCGAGGAAGTGCTGCGCCTCAACCTTCAAAGGCTCCTCCTGCTGCACGAACGGGATGTAGCTGTCCCCGTAGTGATAGGAATATTGAAACTCCGCGAACGTATCGTAGTGCGGCGGCGTTTCCACGCGCATGTCGTAGATGCGGAGTTTTTCGATCGGCTGGACGTCGTCGTAAACAATCATGCGGCGCGAACCGACGATGGTCATCTCGCGGACTTTGCGGGGATCGAGCCAGCTATTCTGGATGCAGGCGAAGACGCGCTTGCGGAAATTCAGGCACATGGTGGTGACATCCTCGACGTCGCGCGTGACGTGACAATTGCCGCGGCAATTCACGGCCTGCGGCAGGTCGCCCAGCATGTACAGAATCACCGAGATGTCGTGTGGCGCCAGATCCCAGGCGACATTGATGTCGCGCTGGAACAAACCGAGATTCAACCGCCGGGCACTGATGTAGCGGATGTCGCCGATGTCACCGCGATCAATGATTTCGCGCATGCGACGCACAGGTGCAGAGTAGAGGAAGGTGTGGCCGACCATGAGGGTGAGGCCAGCGGCGTCCGCCAACTGAATCAGTTCCTCGCACTCTGCGGCGGACCGTGCCATCGGCTTCTCGATGAATGTGTGCTTTCCCGCGAGGAGGCATTGCTTCGCCATGCGGTAATGCGTATGCACCGAGGTGGCGATGATGACTGCGTCGATATCATTGCGGGCGACCACTTCGTCGAAGCTAGTGCTTGTCTCGACCGAAGGGTACAGGGACTTCAAGTGATTCAGCCGCCGCGTGTCCAGGTCGCATATAACCTTCACGTCGCAATTCGCGAGGCTGCGGAAGTTTCGAATGAGATTTGGCCCCCAATAGCCGCATCCCACGACGGCGATGTTCATCTGCTTCTGAGTTTGTGTATTCATACCCGTGAGTTGTTTGATCCCGACGAACCGTTGTTGTTGTGATTGTTTTTGAGGCGCGCCCGCTTTTTGCGCATCATCTGGTTTACCTGCTGGAAAAGGACGGGGAATGTGCGGACAAGAATGCCGACATCGCCCCACACTGAGAGCTGCCGACCATAAGCAATGTCCAGCTCGATCATCTGCTGAAAGGTCGTGTTGTTCTTCCCGCTGACCTGCCAGAGACCCGTCAGGCCCGGCACGGCATTGAAGCGAGCCCGGTGCTCAGGCTTGAATTTCTGGCATTCGTACGGAACGCAAGGGCGCGGGCCGACAAAACTCATCTCACCCTTGATGATGTTGAAGATCTGCGGCAACTCATCCAGACCCGAAGCGCGAAGCAGCAATCCGCCCGGGGTAATCCGTTCGTCAATTACGTCCAGTTTTTCCATTGGTTTGCCACTTTTCATCAGGTCTTCCAAGTGCGCCTGATGTGATCTCGTCTCAGCCGCGACGCGCATGGTTCGGAACTTGTAGCAAACGAAGGGCCGCGCATTGAGACCGACGCGTTCCTGCCGGAAAAGAATGGGTCCACGGGACGTCAGGCGAATGATCAACGCGACCGTTGCCATCACCGGAAGCAGGGCTGGAGCGAGCACGAGCAAGCAGAACAGGTCGAGCCAGCGCTTCCATAAAGGCAGCGGATTCCGTGCTGGCTCAGATCGAGACACCGGCGGAGCCGAGTGCCCCATGCGCTGCGTTTCAGATCGAGATGGACCGGCGAATACTTTTGTGGCGGACATTGGGAGTTACGAACCTAACAGGGGAATACTGCTTGGTTCTTGGGTGTTTTCGGGAAATCGGCACGCCTCTTGCACAAGCCAGACATCAGAAGTTTCGGATGACCTGGAAATACGCACATCGTGTCCGCAGCGCGCTCGCTCCGCTAGCCGCCAGCATCGCCATTTGGGCTGTTCCGCTAAATGCGGCGCGGCTGGAATGGAATCCGAACCCGGAGACAAACGTGGTCGGGTATCGCGTCTACATGGGGCCGTCGAGTCGCACCTACAATTCAGTTCAGGGCGCGGGGAACACGACGAGCTTCCCACTTGATTCGCTGACGCCATACCAGACGTATTTTCTCGCGGTGACTGCCTACGATGCAGAAGGGCTGGAGAGTGATTTTTCAGATGAAGTCACCTACACGGTGCCCGGCCCCAATCGCCCGCCCGTAAGCACTGGAGAGACATTTTTCATGGCGAAGGACCAGGCGCTTAACAAAAGCGCCGCTTCGGGCGTGCTGGCGAATGATTCCGATCCGGATCTGAACGCGCTTACAGCCGTGCTCGTTTCGACGACCTTGAACGGATCGCTCACCCTCGATGCCGCGGGAAGTTTTCTCTACACGCCGGCCACAGATTTCGTGGGGCAGGACAGCTTTACGTACCAGGCGTCCGATGGCGCCGCGCTGTCCGCGGTAACCACGGTCACAATTGTTGTTACGAACAGCGTGGTCGTGCCGGCAAACCGGCTGCCCGTATCGGTGAACGATTATTACGTCATAGGAAAAAATGGAATGGTGTTTACGGATGACCTCGATGGAATTCTCGCCAACGATTTTGACCTGGACGGAGATATCCTCCGACCGATCATTCTGGCTGAAACAGCACACGGGCAATTGAACGTGGCTGTTTCGGGAGGATTCACTTATCGCCCGGCAACGAACTACGTTGGCACCGATACGTTCACGTATTGCGCTTATGACGGCGCGGCGACTTCGTCCGTCGCGACGGTCACGATCACGATCACCAACGTCGTGCCGGCGAACCGCCCCCCGGTTGCAACCGGGGAACAATACGCAACGGGAAAAAATACCCGGCTGCTCATC
>JBBRBM010000230.1:0-8887 GCA_038205745.1 Verrucomicrobiota bacterium
GTTTTTGGCATCTTGCCGGGGTTTCGCGCCCATGGCCTGTCGTTGCAGCGGAAACACGGCGGATTTGCTGAAAACATTCCAGAGTGGAGTGAGAATTTCCCAAGGTTCTACGGAGTTTCCCAGAGTTTTGCGGAAGTTTCCCAGGGTTGCACGGAAGTTTCCGATGATTTTGCGGAACTTTTCCATGGTTTTGCGGCCGCCGCATGGGAAAAATCGTTTTTTCATATGAAAGAACGGAAGCACTCCATGAAATCCACCCTCCATTGGGTTCTTTTGTCTCGTAAAGGGGTCTTGATATGGGCACATAAAGTGGCGGCGGTCATTCTCCCGTCATGGTGCGCAAACTGAGAGTCGAGTATCAGGGGCGATTTACCACGTCATGAATCGCAGCGACCGTCGCGAACCGATCTTCAAGGACGAGGCGGATCACCAGTGCATGATACAAGGTGCATCGCTCATTCGCGCTTCGTTTTGAGAGGGTGTTGCGAAAGTTTGCGCAAGTCACCCGGAGTGAGCGGAATACGCTGAAAAATGTAGGGGGGACATGGCCCGCTGACGAGTTAGGATGCGTGCGGTCGTCTCGCGGCCATGAACTCCGATCTCCCTGCGACCGGCACCGCCCAACTCCTCGAATTGCTGACCCGCTTGCTGACGCGGGCTCCCGGTGGTTATCAGGTCGGGGAGTAGCATACCGCCCCTCCGAGAACCTGGGCGGGTGCTTTCTGTGGCGCTGGCACTCACCAAAGAGTTACAGTTGCCCCGGATGCAATGGAAACCAGTCATCCTAATAGTTGTCGGCGCAGTTGGAATCGGAGCCGCACTTTTGCCGATACTCGCTCGGCCGAGTAATTGCGGTGGGAATTCGTCTGCATTGAATTCCGTGAGGCACTACACCCTGATCGCAAAACTCGCTGTGAACGAAAACCCCGACCACAGCTTTCGCGTGACCGCTGTCACGCACGATGAACAGATTGAGCTTTCGCGGACAGCGCGTGATCACTGGATATCGAAAGCGCGTTTTCATGTTTCGACTCTCCCTTTGTTTGAAGCCGATTTGAAATTCCATCGGATTATCATTGTTTGCGATACACCCTTCCGGAATGTGCCGCAGCGCAGGTTTGGCAAAGCACCACCTACGCACGCTGTCGGTTACGCTGATGGCAGCACGGGACTTATTTCTCCCGCCGAATTCGACGCGCTGGATCGTTCGTCTTTCAGATTCCTCGACGATCTTTATCCGCCAGCTCTTACGACGACAGTCACAGGAAATCCACGCACGAATTGATCCAAGCCGATGCTCGAAACCTCACCGATCCAATGCCCGTTTTGCGGACAGGAGTTTGAACTCGCCGTTGACACGAGCGTGCCGTCGCAACGGTTCGTGACGGACTGCGAGATTTGTTGCCGGCCCTTCGAAGTGATTGCTGAATGCGAGGCCGGAGAAATTTTATCGTTGGATGTGCGCGAGAGTTAATCGAGACTCCGCGCCCGACGTATGAAACCGGAAGTGATTTTGTGGATTTACATCGTGCTGCTGGTCATCGGCGGCCTCATCGGCTTCCTCAAGGCCAAGAGCAAAATCTCCCTCATCATGTCGCTGGCCTTCGCCGTCGTGCTTGGATTCGTGGCCATCGATGATCCGAAGCCGATCTTCAGTGTCGAGTGGTCGTGGGGCATCCTGAGTTTTCTGGCGCTCATCTTTTTTCTGCGTCTGCTCAAGACGAAGAAGTTCATGCCCAGCGGCATGATGCTGCTCGTCACCGTCGTGACCATCATCGCGATGGTCTGGTTCAAGAATTCCTAGCTGTTCGTGCCGAACACGTCGCTGCCCATCTGGGAAATCCATTCCGACGTCGTCGGACACCTTCGACAGCACAATCGCCTCGTCCTCGTCGCTCCCACCGGTTCGGGGAAAACCACGCAGGTTCCCCAGATGCTTCTTGATGCGGGGCTCGCGGGTGAAAAGAAAATCGTGGTGTTGCAGCCGCGCCGGGTTGCCGCGCGCACCGTCGCCGCGCGCGTCGCCTGGGAACGCCAGTCGAAGTTGGGTGCGGAGGTTGGGTACCAGATTCGTTTCGATGACCGGACGGGCCTCGGCACGCGCATCTGTTTTGTCACCGAAGGAATTTTGCTTCGCTGGTTGCAGGACGATCCGACGCTCGCCGATACCGCGGCCATTCTCTTCGACGAATTTCATGAGCGGAACTTGCTCAGCGATGTCTCACTCGCGCTCGCGAAGCGAATGCAGCAAACCGTTCGGCCCGACCTGAAACTCATTGTGATGTCCGCTACGCTCGATGCAGAACCGGTGGCGGATTATTTGGGCGGCGCGCACATTTTGATTTCGGAAGGGCAAAGCTTTCCTGTCGAAGTGCGCTACCTCGACTGCATTGATGAACGCCCGATCACAGAACAGGCCGCCGACGCGGTGGAGAACATCGTCAGCTCCGGGGAGCCGGGCGATATCCTCGTGTTCATGCCCGGCATGGGCGAGATCAACCAGACGATCGGAGCGATCCGCGCCGCGCGCACGTATGAAAAGCTCGCGCTGATTCCATTGCACGGTGAGTTGCAGGCGGAAGAACAGGACGCGGCATTCGCACCGAATCCGCTGCGCAAGATCGTTGTCGCCACAAACGTCGCTGAGACGTCGGTGACCATCGACGGCATTCGCCATGTTGTGGACAGCGGTCAGGCGCGTGTCGCGCGCTACGATTCTGAACGCGGCATCGGCACGCTGTTCATCGAACCGATCAGTCGCGCGTCATCCGACCAACGCAAAGGCCGGGCCGGTCGCACCGCCCCCGGAATGTGTCATCGATTGTGGACCGAGAGCGGCCAACTCAATCGTCCCGAGCGCAACACACCGGACATCCAGCGGAGCGATCTCGCTGAAGTTGTGTTGCTGTTGCACTCGCTTGGGATCAAGCGCGCGGCGGAATTCGACTGGCTCGACAAGCCCGATCCGCAGGCGGTGGAACGTGCGGAGAAGCTGCTGATCATGTTGGGAGCGTTGCGGGATTTGCGATTTACGAATGACGATTTACGCGATCGATCGGCAGACGAATCCGTAGATCGCAAATCGCAAATCGTAAATTCGTCCGATCTCACGCCGGTCGGACGGCAAATGCTCCGGTTGCCCATGCACCCGCGTTACTCACGGATGCTGGTGGAAGCGTCCAAGCGAAACTGCGTCCGGGCTGCGGCATTGTGCGCCGCGCTCGTGAGCGGCCGGGATTTGCTCGCCCGGGTGAAGCGCGAGGAGAAACACATCGCTGAGGCGCGCGAGCTGTTCGAGGCGTCGCAGGACTCCGACTTCTTTACACTGATGCGCGCGTATCAGTTCGCGAGGAAGAGCAACTTTAGTTTTGAGACCGGACGGCGTTACGGAATCAACGCTCAGGTGGCACGCCAGGTGGAACAGACGTTTGAGCAAATCGTCGGAATCGCGGAGCGGGAGAAGTTGGTCGAACGTGCCCCCGGCGTCTCGCCGGGTCCGGACTCTGCGAAGAGCGCGCAGCATCTTCCCTCCACCAGTGCGACTGCGCGGCAAGATGCCGGGGGCACTTCCGACGACGCATTGTTGCGCTGCATCATGGCCGGCTTCATCGATCAACTTGCGATGCGCCGCGATCTGGGTTCGCTGGAATGCGACATGACGGAGGGGCGTCACGGCACGTTGATGCGCGAGAGCGTCGTCCAGAATTCGAATTTGTTTGTGGCGGCGACGATACGCGAGGTGCCGGGACGCGGCGTGGAGAACCTGACGCTGCTGGGTCTCGCCACCGGCGTGAAGCGCGAATGGATTGCGGAGATGTTTCCGCAACATCTCACTGGCACCGTGGAGCATCTTTACGATCGCACGCACAAGCGGGTCGCGGCGGTGAAACTCGTCCGCTTTGCCGACCTTGTGATTCATCACGAGCATCAACGGGAGGTTGATCCTGAAGGCTCAGGCCGGGCGCTCGCGGAAGCATTTCAGAAACACTACTTCGAACTGCCGTTGCTGAATCACGACGTCAAACAGTTCATCGCGCGCGTAAACTTTGTGTGTGCGGCGATGCCCGAACTGGATTTTCCGCCGATTGACGAAGCCGCCATCACGCGCCGCCTCACGAATGCCTTTCGTGGACTGACCCTTGCGAAGGAAGCGCAAGCCACGCACGTGAAGCAGGAGTTCCACAAACATCTCGCGCCGGAACAACTCGGGTGGCTCGACGAATTGGCTCCGCAGTCAATCACGTGGCCCGATGTGCGGAAATTGAAGCTGCTCTATCACGACGAAGCGCGTGACCAGGACGGCGAGCCGAACGCGCCTGAGTTTCAAATGAAGATCACCGAGTGCTTCCAACTGAAGGCGCATCCGCACCTCTGCGAAGGAAAGGTGCCGATCAAACTCTGGCTCACGACGCCGGACGGGAAACGGTTGGAAGCGACGTTTAACTGGCCGGCGTTCCGCGCGAACAGCTATCCGAAGATCAGGTCCGCGTTGCAGAAAAAGTTTCCGGGCGCGACATGGCTTTGAGTCACTTCACCCACGTCGGGATCAGTTCGCCCATGCGGAAATGCGAGATGCCAGGAGGCGCTTCTTCGACGACGGGATGATCCGATTTCACGCGTTGAGCGCCCAGGCCCTGGATGCTTTCGACGTATTTCGCGGCACCGCACTGCATGACGCCTGCCATGCGCACGAGATCCCGGAACCAGTTTGGAAAACGATTGGTGAACTTCAGTTCGAGGATCACGATGTTCTCGAAGCTGAGCACCGGATCCTTCATCGCAATCTTTAATCGGGGGACAAGATTCTCCTCTCCGAAAACGTTACGATCGATCGTCACGCGCACCTGGTCGTCGGCGCTGACATAGGCTTCGCGCATGTAGAAGATGTGGACCTTCGGTTTGGCGTGAATCCGGTGCGACAGCTCGCAAAAGCGCTGGAGCGCGATCATGGCTTTCGGCCCCTTCGAGAGTAGATGAAAATCCTCGGGCAAATGGCCGCCAAGCAAGTGCTCCACGTATTCCTGCCGCACTCCGCCGCGCTGCTTCATGATGCAGTTGTTCACGCGGCGCTTGATCTCAAAGAAGACCGGTGATTTCGGACTCAGGTCGTAATAGCGCAGGCGCAGTTTGTAGCGGTTCTTGTTGCCGTTGATGGTCTCCCAGTAAAGCTGCAGAGTGTCGGAATCGAGGTAGAGGCTGTGGACGGGATACGAATAATCGGGCTTGCCGACGCTGTACTCATCCATCTCGATATAAGAGCGCACGAAATCGCGCACGCGAAGAGCCGTCTCCTGGTTAATCAGGTACTTCAACTCGAACCGCGACTGTTGCATCCTGTCTGCAGCCATACGTCAAATAATCAGGGACAATGTCACAAATCTCACAGCGACCGATCCATTACCAACATAAATGTTGTTCAAAGCGGCTCACAATTTGTTCTGCGCAAGAAATTCTGGCGTCACTCGCCAGCACTCGATCCGGCATTCAGGGCTTTGAACCACCACGGCTCCGACGTGCTGCTTGATTTCCGGCAAAGCCGCCATCCACCACGAATTCAACTTTCTGTCGCCACCTACACTCAACAAACGCGCATCATCTTTCGCCAGACTCACTTCAAATGTGTTCAGCCCGCCGAAGACGCCGTCGCCGCGCGCTTTCAGAAAAGCTTCCTTGCGCGTCCAGCAGCGGAAGAAGCCCTCGGCCCTCTCTGCATCGGGCAATGCGAGCAGTTGGTTAAGCTCACCCGGCGAAAAATGTCTTTGGGCGATTTCGATCTGCAGGGGAATCGCCGACCGCACGAGTTCGACGTCGACACCAACCTCTCCCGCGCGCGTGAAGGCGAAGGCGACGACGCTGTTTGAATGCGAGGTGTTGAAGTGCAATTGAGCGGACGTATTGCCCAGCAACGGTTTCCCATGCGGTCCATAGCAGAACTCGATGGCACGCGCTTCCATGCCGCAGTAACGCGCGAGCAAGTGCCTGAGGATGCCGCGCGTGAGAATGGAACACTCGCGTCGATCCTGATGCCGAAACGACCCTGCCCGCTGCCGCTCGTCGGAGGACAAAACCGTGAGCGCGTCCGCCACCTCGGTTCGCCACGGGTCGAACTCCGCCGTCCAGACATGCACGGCGTCCTGCTGAAGTTCCGGCCAGGCAGTTGGAATCTGCCACGTCATGTTGGTGGTCGCGTTCAACAAAGCGATTTTGAAGTGGTCGGGAGGCAGAATCCAGCGCGCGTGCTCCACAGAAAAGAGAAAGGCCGGACAACAGGTCCGGCCTCTTCACACAGAACGCACTCGAGAACCAAGTGCGTCAAACACGTCATCACATTAGCGGAGAACCTGTCCCCAAACAGTCACCAGTTCTGGGGACACTGGCGATCACACGCGGGTTGTCGGGCGAAAATTCGCGCGGATCCTGCATTGCCGAACCTCGCGGGATTCGGCCAACAATCCGCGTTGTTCCGCCGGCGTCGCAGCGGCACCGGTGTGGGCTTCAAAAAGAACGGCATCAACTTGCTTTCGCAGCGCACCGGCTCGGTCAAAGTGACGGTCACCTTCGTTTGCCCGGATGGCAAAGAGGTGAGGGACACCATTACGATCACATTCCAGTAAAACTCGCCTCCTCCAACACCGATCTGATCCGGGGCTCACTCGTGATACATGGTCACGCGCGTATTCCAATTGAGCGAAATGGTCTCGGCGCGTGATCGCGCGGTTGTTGCCGTGATCACTTCGCCAAAGTTCCATATCGCGCCTGCCGGCGTTTTCCATCCCCACCAGGTGATGCGTGGTGGGGAATTTGTTTTGCTCACGACGTTCTGCGACAGAATCACATTCGGTCCCGCAATCTCCCGCTCGATTCCCGCCACGAACGGCGACGCCTCACCTCCGGGAATCAGCCGCTCGTAACGCGTGGGATGACTGGTGCGCAACACGGAGACGCAACTGGCGATCACACCCGAAGCCGGGCCTGAATACTTTTCCGGCGGCGCGTTGCTTGCGAGTTCGAAAGGCGATTCGTTGAGCAAGAGCGAACGCAGTTGCACCAGGGACGGCATGATGTGCGAATCATTCTTCCATTTTCGCTCGGCGGGCCAGCGCGTCTGCAAGAGGTCGAATTCACGCTTCACGTCCGCGAAAAGGTAATCACGATAAAATCGCGCCACGTCCTCATTCTTGAATCGTACCCAGCGGTTGTTGAATTGCCGTTCGCCGACCTTCGCCGGATACTTCGGCCCGTCGATTTGCCAGCCGGCGAGATCGCCCCACAGATTCGTGAGATACACCTCGTCATCCATCGCTTCCATCGAATGCCACGGCTGGTTCTCGCGAAAATATTTCGCGCCGCGCTGCTTCGCCCAAAGATGCGCCAACTCGCGCGCGAACATCTGGCATGCGTAGTTGTAGCTTTCCATGTCGCCGATCTTGTAAGCGAGCCGCGCGAACGCCAGGCACGGCGCCGCTTCATCGCCGAGTTCAGCAATGGCATCGCGACCGAAGCCGACCCATCGCGTTTCCGCCGGCGTAGTGAAAAGCATTTTGATCAGCGGCCAGCGCTCGCGAATTAGATCCCAATCGCCGGTGAAATGCGCGTAGGCCCAGATCGTTTGCAGCATGTTCGCGCTGAACTTGCCCGCGTCGCCAAGCACGCCCCATGAGCCGATGCCGGGACCTTCGAGGATGTAGTAGCTGTGTCCGCTGCCTTTCGGAAATTCGCGCAGCTTGAAACGATTCGTCACCAGCACGTCCTCGCGAAAATATTTTTTGAGGCTCGCGATGGCGATCGAACGCGTCGCGTCATCCATGTAGGGCAAAGCCTTCGCGTACCATTCGTCGCCTTGGATCGCCCAGCAGAAATTGTTCAGTCCGCCGTGGTCGTAGTTGTATTTGTCCGGCGAGGAGAACTTCGCTCGCGCTGTGTCGCGCAGTTTCTTCAGCGCGGATTGAACGATGGGCGGTGTGTTTGTCACGTTGCCATCCACGACCTCGGTTTCGTTCAAGTAGCGCAACACCGGCAGAGTCACGTCGTATTGGTCCACGTCCTCGACGCCGAAGTACGGTCCATACGGCGTGAAGATCTGCATGTCGTCCGGCTTCTTTGTGAACCCCGCCGGAAAACCATCGAGGTAAGCGAGCGCCAGCACGGGACTGACTGGCGCGAGTTTCAGATGTTTCGTCTTCCAGTCATCGTCCCACGAGATAAAGCGAAATTTCTGTCGCAACACCACCCTGTCGTGTGCGCGATCGACGCTGAACGAGTCTTCGCAATAAATGGGAAATTCGCGCAGCGCGCTTGCCCAGTATCGCGCCCGCGCCAGCGGATCGGCGGGCAATGCCTTGGACCATTCCCACGTGAGGATGCGCTTCTTCTTTTCCTTCAACCGCGCGAACGGCGAGTTCTCACTGCCTGCCGGGAGCGGTTTGTAGTAGCCGTACATCGGCATCAGCGCCGCGTATCCCGCCTCGCCGCGAAACGTGAAGCGCAATCCATTCGTGTCGAAAGAAATCTTCTCTGGACGATGCTGCAACGTCAGGAACCACGGTGAATCCCAGTTCGTCCATCCCTTTGCTCCCGCCCACCACACGACGAACCAAGACTCACGCATCTTTTGCGGATCAATATTTGCGCCCGGTTGAAAAATCTTCGGCCCCAACTCTGTGGACATGCAGACGTAGCTCGGCCCGCCGAGTCCGGTCTGCGGCATGTTCGCGAAGAACGACAGCGTGCGCGATGTGCTGTGCCACAATGTCGCGGGGCTCAATTCTGTTTGGACGACGCTCAACGCGCCATTCGTCCATGGAGTTTCCGCAGAACGATCAGGACGCGCTCGTTCGATCTGCGCGGAAACTTTTCCGCTGGGTGGGCCGTAGCTGCCTGTTGTCGG
>JBBRBM010000231.1:0-8709 GCA_038205745.1 Verrucomicrobiota bacterium
CGCGCGCACTTACGCTTACGTGCCGAATGGCGCGGAAGGTCTCGCGATCATCGACATCGATAACCCGGAGCGCCCGAAGCTCGACCAAATGTTCAACGCTGGCGGCGCGTTAAACGACACTCGCGCGGTGCAGATCGGGTCGATCAATGCCTCGATGTTCGCGCTCGTGGCGGATGGGAGGAATGGTTTGCGTGTCCTCCAAATGATTTCGCCGAACACCGTGCCCGGCCACATGGGCTTCAGCCCGAAGCCGAATCCCAAATTGATCGCGACGTACAAAACTCATGGCGAAGCGATCGCGGTTTCGCGCGGACTCGATCGCGATCGTGTGGTGGACGAAACGGGGAATCAAACCGTCGTGTTCGGACGGCGCGGATCGCGTCCATTCAAGCTCGATGAGATGGCGAAATTTCTGAGGCACGCGGACGGAACGGAGTACCGCGTCGAAGATGTTTCGAACGCCACGAGCGAATTGAAGACCAGGAGCGGCGGTTCGCTTCTGGAACCGAGTCCGTTGAAAACAGAACCCGTTATCCAAACTGCGCAGCCAAAGCCCGAGCGTCTGATGCGCCGAGGCGAGTGATGGGTTTTAGCGAGGGCAGTTTTCGTTTATTTCGCCGTGACAACAACCGGCACCGCGCTCGGTTTTCCATTCCTTGCAATCGTCAACGCCGCCAGCGCGGACATTAATCCGCAGCCGATCCAAAGCACGGACGGGTTGTGCGAGAAGATCATCATCCCAAGGCCCGGAGCGAACATGAGCGATAATGAATTCGAAAGCGCCCATGCGCCCACGTAGCGTCCGCGCATTCGCGGTGGTGCCATGCCCGCAACGTAGGCGCTCGCCACTGGAGCAAAAACCATTTCCCCCGCAGTGAAAATCGCCATGCCAATGAAGAGTCCGGCCAGGTTTTGGAACGCAAGGTTCCAAACCATGGCGGCCCCCATCAGCAAATAACCGAGCGCCATCATTACCCGCGCCGGAAAGCGCCGCGACCAGATGGTGAGTGGTAATTCAAACAGCACCACCAGCACTCCGTTGAGCGACAACAACGCGCCATAGACCGCATCCGAAAATCCGAGCGCTGTGACGTGCAAGCCATAGCTCGTCACCAACTGATGCACCACGAAGCCAATGAAGAGCGTGGCCAGCGCCACTTGATGGATGCGCGGGTCGTGCCTGATGGTATTCCACGCTTCGCTCCAGCCCGCTTCTGCTTGGGCAGCGCGCACGCCGCGCGGCAACCAGCACCACGCGACAACGCCGAAGAGAAGGGAACTCAGCGCGTCGCCGATGAACAACCACAGGAATGAATGCGCGGCGAGAAACGCGGCTGATGCCGGTCCGAAGGCCCAGCCCGCGTTGAACGACATCCGGTAAGCGGCGAACGCGGTCACGCGCTGATGTGGTGGCACCAGATCGGCGAGCAAGGCATTGCACGCCGGCACATAGAGTTCGCCGGTAAGACTGGCCAGCCCGGTGAACAAAATGATCAGTGGCAAACTACGCGCCTGCGAGAGCAACAGCATGGTCACCGCCGCCAGCACCATCGAGAGCACGATCGTTTTGCGCCGCCCAAACGTGTCCGCGAGATGGCCGCCGAAAAACGCCGCGGCCATTCGCCCCAGTCCATAGGCGCCAATGGCGAGCCCGGCGTCGGAGGTCGTGAATCCCTGCCGCGTGAGATACAGGGCGAGGAACGGCACGACAAAGGTTCCGAACTTATTGAGGAACACGCCCACGAACAACACCCACACCGCGGGCGGAAACGAACGCAGCGTCGCCACGAGAGATTCCTCGCGAGGTTCGTGCGGTGATTGCGGGTTCGTTTGCATCAATAAAAAACCCTGCCGACCGTTTGGTGGGCAGGGTGAAAAATCTTTTCGATCAGATTAACTCGTGGCCCCCTGCCTTTTCGTAATGCGCGTCAGCGCGAAGTGCCACTTCAAGCCACGGCTGCGGAAAATGGCAACGGCGGGCATCGAGCGCATCACTGCGCTCCGCGGCTGAAGTCGATAGCCCGTTGTTCTCATAACTGAGCCGACCATGCCGTTCGTAAATAATCGCGTCAAGTTCGGCGGAGTTCTTGTCGAGACTCGCACCAGGGTGAGGGAGCGGCCTTCAGGCCGCTTCACCGCTCGCCAGCGCGAGGCTGTGAAATAACCAGGCCCGGTTGAGTTTTCCACGGTGAAGCGGCCTGAAGGCCTTGTCATTACCCACAATTCGGCGAGTCATTGCTCAATCCTGAAAGGATTGGAGCCCTCAGCCCAGGGTTGCCGAGACCGCGAGGCTACCCTGGGTCGCACCCGAGCGTGGCCTCAACCCTGAAAGGGTTGCAGCATTTCCGACCGCCGGCTCAATCGCCGTCACGCCGTGCATTCTATTCCCGCATAATGGTCGCCACAAAATGACGTGCGTCCGGACGGCGCTCCGCTACTTTCGCGCGCATGATTTCGCGGGCCAAGTCCGAAGCGTTGTTTGCCGAAGCACTGAATTACATTCCCGGCGGCGTGAACTCGCCGGTGCGCGCCTTTCGCGGCGTCGGCGGCAAACCCTTTTTCGTCAATCACGCCAGCGGCTCACGCGTGCGCGATGTCGATGGCAACGAATACATCGATTACGTCCTCACGTGGGGCCCTGCGATCCTCGGCCACGGACATCGCAAAATCATCGATGCTGTGAAAGCAGCGGCGGAGCACGGCACGAGTTTTGGAATTCCGAATCCGCACGAAGTCACGATGGCGAAGCTCATTCGCGAAGCCGTGCCCAGCGTCGAGAAGGTGCGCATGTGCAACTCGGGCACTGAGGCAACGATGTCCGCCATCCGCCTCGCGCGCGGATTCACGAAGCGCGACAAGATCATCAAGTTCGAGGGTTGCTATCACGGGCATGTCGATTCGTTGCTCGTGAAAGCCGGCTCCGGTGTGTTGACGTTCGGGCAACCAGACAGTCTTGGCGTTCCGGCCAGTTTCACGCAGCACACCGTCGTCGCTCCGTTCAACGATGAACCGGCCGTGCGCGCGATCTTCAGCGCGAACATGGGTCAGATCGCAGGCATCATCGTGGAGCCGGTGCCGGGGAACGCGGGTTTGTATCTGCCGAAACCTGGCTATCTGGAATTTCTGAGCAGGATCACGGCGGAGAACGGCGCGTTGCTGATATTCGACGAGGTGATGACAGGATTTCGCCTCGCACTGGGCGGCGCGCAACAGCGCTTCGGCATCAAGCCGGACCTGAGTTGCTTCGGCAAAGTGATCGGCGCGGGTCTTCCCGTGGGAGCGTTCGGCGGACGAGCGGAAATCATGGATCACCTCGCGCCGCTCGGGGGCGTTTATCAGGCGGGAACACTGAGCGGTAATCCCCTCGCGATGGCGGCAGGAATCGCTGCGCTTGAGGAACTCAAAGCGACTGACGCTTACGCGAAACTGGAATCGCTTGGTGCTCAACTTGAGGCCGGCCTGCGCGACGCCGCGAAATCTGCGAACATTCCCGTGCAGTTCAATCGTTGCGGCTCAATGTTCTGCGGCTACTTCACGGACAAACCGGTGCATAACGTCGCCGATGCCATGCAAAGCAGCCGCGAACGATTCGGAAAATATTTTCACGGCTTGCTCGACGCCGGTGTTTATCTGGCGCCGTCCCAGTTCGAGGCTGGATTTCTTTCCACGGCGCACAGTGCGGCGGACATTGACCAGACCGTGCGCGCCGCGGCTGCGGTGATGAAGACGTTGTAAATGAGAAGGACGCGCTCATCGCGCGTCCTTCCATCACGTCACGCGACAAGCGCGTTTAGAACTTGTAAGCCAGCGCCGTGATCAGTCGCATGTCGTTGCGTTTGCGACCGGCTGCGGGTTCGTTGTCGTAGTTGTCTTGAAACACGCCGCGAAGGCTGAGCTTCTCGGTCAACGACGCCTCCGCCCCGAGTTCGAAGGCGATAAGGTAATTGTGGAAGCGATCGACTTGGGGAATGTAGTCAAGCGATTGCCAGACTCTCGCCTTGGGGTTGAACTTGTGCTCAAAACGCTCGCCGAGGCGCAATGCGGCGTATTGATTTTCTTCGTCGCCCTGACGCTCAAACACTCCCGATGGGCCGGCTTCGAACTTGAGTGTCGTCATCGGTTTCTTGATCGCGTAATAGCCGACCAACGGGCTGATGGTGAAACGGTAGGCCAGGTCGGCGATTTCGTCGTGAATGAAATCTGCGCGAATGCCGCCATACCAGTCCTCAGAGAAGGAATGGTTGTATTGACCGTAGGCTGAGATGGAATTCACGGTCTTTTGTTTCTTCTCGGTCGACTTGCCGATGTCCACCGTGTTCTCGCCGTAGGCACCTGCCGCACCGAGGAGAATTTCGTCCGACGCGCCTTTGTTTTTTGTGTCTACGTTCACAGTTCCCAGGAGGGTCTTGCTGTTGCCACGCGTGAGCGTAAGGCCAGCGGCGGCCGTGGTTTCCCATTTGTTCGTGTCTGCAGCCGACAGCATGGTGGCACCGGCCAACAACAACGTCATGGGCAGGAGGTGAGGTTTTTGCATAGGTGTTTTGCGTTAATTTATTTCCCGCCCTGAAGACTTGTCTCAATGCGGGGCCGTTTTGCTACGCAAACATCGCCAAGCTGGCAAGCGCGGAATAATCCGAGTCTGCCCCGGGCGGGCGCGATGCCGGTTTCGGGCTTGCATCGATACGCGCCAGTGTCACCTTTTCCGCGCTATCAGATATGATTTCGTTTCAAGGAGTCTGGTGAATTCTCAGGTGAACGCCGCGGCGGACGGGGCGATCGCGGAGACCGTGGACCAACGTATGCCAGGCGAACAGCCGATCGAAGTCGAAGGAACGATTACCATCGTCCTTCCCGGAACGATGTTCCGCGTGACGCTCGATAATCGACACGAGATCCTCGCGCACATTTCCGGCAGGATGCGCAAACCCTTTGTCCGGCTCACGGTCGGTGATCGCGTGAGGATGGAGATGTCTCCTTACGATTTGTCGAAGGGACGAATCACTTACCGGTTGAAGTGATGCGTTGATTCGTGCGGACAATCCAATTTACTTCGGCGTCGCCATTTCTTCCTCGGCGCACGAAACCTTGGGAATCACACCCTTCGCCATCTCGCTGAAAGTCAGGCGCGGCACGAGAGGGAAGCGCGCCTGGATCTTCACCAGGGTGAAGAACATCCAGAGCCGCCAGCGAATTTTCCATCCGCCTTCCACTTCGCCAGCAAGCAGCGCGGTGATCGCGGCGGGCATGGAGAACTTGTCGCGCGGCTCCATGAACAGCTCCATGAACGGTGTGGTGTAGTAGCCTTCCACCATCCGCCAATAATACTGCATGGAACTGTGGACGCGGCGTTCATAAACGCCGAAGCGGCGCTCGCCATTATCCCCGGCAGCCAACGATTTACCGATCATCTCCGCAGCCAGCTTGCCCGAGTTCATCGCGAGATAAACGCCGGCGGAAAAAATCGGGTCCATGAACCCGGCGGCATCTCCCACCCGAATCAATCGCGGTCCGACGAAGCGTTTGTTCTTGTACGAAAAATCCCCAGTCGTGTGCATCGGGCCGGTAAGCGTGGCCATGCTCATGCGTTCTCGCGTCACGGCGCTGCCACGAACGATTGCCTGGAATACTTCGTCGGGGGATTTTTTTGCTCGCGCAAATTCTTCGGCGTCCATCACGCAGCCGACGCTCGTCTTTTCGTCAGTGAGCGGGATGAGCCAAAACCATCTGTTCTCGAGCCGCACGATCACGGTGTCGCCGCGCGCTTCGCCCTCGTCGAGCTTCACGCCCTTGAAGTGGCCGAACACGGCGAGCTTCTTCAGGTGCGGATGCACTTCGCGCAGCTTCTCCATGTTGCCGGTGAAATTCCCGCGACCACTGGCGTCGATGAGGAACTTGCCGGTGAAGGTGAGCTTCCCGCCATTCTGTGCCTCGACCGTCACTTGGTCGCGCTGGATTGAATAATTCGCGACCGCACAACCTTCGCGCACTTCAGCGCCGGCTTCACGGGCGTGGTCGAGCAAGAGCTTGTCGAATGGTGCGCGCTCGACCTGATACGCCGCCGGTTCCTTCGTGAACCTGCCGCGCCGGAACACGAGCTTGAGAGACTTCGTCCCGTTCCCGATGTGGAATTGCGCGCCCCATTTCTTGATCAAACCTGCGGCCTCGAGTTTCGGCAGCACACCCATCTCGGCGAAGATTCGGCGATTGTAAGGGAGCAATGACTCACCGATGTGGAAGCGCGGGAAATGTTCCTTCTCCAGCACGAGCACGCGTTTGCCTGCTCGCGCGAGAAACGTTGCCGCCGCACTGCCTCCCGGCCCGCCACCAATGATGATCGCGTCGTAAACAGGGCTGGCGTTCACCGGCTGGGACGGCATGTCGTCACGCGATCGCCAGCCGTGGCGTGGATTCGACGGAGCGGCTGTTCATCGCCTCTTTGACCATTTGCACCGCGCGGTCTGCCGTCAGCCCGTGCTTCTCACGGAGATAATCGACCGTGGACGCGTGCTCGATGAATTGATCGGGCCAACCGATGCGCAGAACCGGCGTCGTGATACGCTTCTCCGAAAAGAGTTCGAGCACCGAGCTGCCGTAGCCGCCCATCAACACGTGATCTTCGAACGTGACAACGATGTCCGCCGCCTTGCCGAAAAATTCGTGCGTGCCGGCATCAAGCGGCTTGGTGAAACGCGGATTGATCACCGCGCAATCGAAGCCTTGTTCCGTGAGCGTTGCAGCCGCCTTGCAAGCGACCGGGTGCATGTTGCCGAGGCCGAACAACGCGACTTTCGCGGCGCGAGTGTTCGCAAAGCTCTTCGTCACTTCCGCTTTGCCCACTTCGATCAGCGCCGGATGGTCCTTGATCTTCACTCCTTCGGCGGCGCCGCGCGGATAACGGATGAACGTCGGATGTTTCGCCATCGTGGCCGTGAACATCATGTCCACCAGCTCGTCTTCATCCTTCGGCGCCATGGCAATCACATTGGGCAGACAGCGCAGATACGCGATGTCGAACAAGCCGTGATGCGTCGGGCCGTCGTTCGCGCTCAGCCCCGAGCGATCCATGCAGAAGATCACCGGCAGGTCTTGCAGACAAACGTCGTGGTGGATGCAGTCGTAAGCGCGCTGGAGGAACGAGGAATAGATCGCGCACACGGGACGGAACCCCATCGTCGCCATGCCCGCCGCGAAGATCACCGCGTGTTCTTCGGCAATGCCAACGTCGTAATAACGTTCCGGCATCGCCTTCTCCAAGAACTTCAAGCCCGTGCCGCTCGGCATGGCCGCCGTGATGCCGACGAGCGACGTGTCCTTCTGGCAAAGCTTCACCATCGTCTGACCGAATACGTCCTGATAATTCGGAGCCGCACCCGGTTTCGCCGCCGGAGTTTCGCCCGTCTCGACGTTGTAAGGGCCCGTGCCGTGAAATTTCTCCGGATGTTTCAGTGCCGCCTCGTAGCCTTTGCCCTTCTTCGTCAGCACGTGGATCACGATCGGCGCGTCGTAGTTCTTGGCGAACTGCATCACGTCGATCAGCAATGGCAGATCGTGTCCGTCGATCGGGCCGAGATAGCGCATGCCCATTTCCTCGAACAGGATGCTGCTGCCGTAACCGCCGCGGCCGTCCGCGTCCATCGAGGCTTCGCTGGGTTGCAGGCCCACGTCCGTGAGTGCGCCCTTGAAACCTTCCTCGGCCTTGTGCGCGAGCTTGATCGCGATGTCGCCCTTGGGAAAACGCCGCAACAGTTTCTTCAGGTCGCCGTGCAGCTTGTTGTAGTGCGGGTTCGTGATGAGCTTGTTCAGATACGTGGCGATGGCGCCGACGTTCTTCGCGATGCTCCACTCGTTGTCGTTGAGGATGCCGATGAACTTTTTCGTCGTGTGCGAAATGTTGTTCAACGCTTCGAACGAGATGCCGTTCGTCAATGCCGCGTCGCCGAAGATGCAGACCACGTTTTCGTTGCTCTTCTTCTGGTCGCGCGCCGCGCACATTCCGAGCGCTGCGGACAGCGCCGTGCCGGCATGTCCCGCACCGTAGCAATCGTGTGGGCTCTCGCTGCGCAGCGCGAAGCCGTTGAGGCCGTGGGTCGTGCGGATGGTGCGGAACTGGTTTTTCCGCCCGGTCAAAAGCTTATGCACGTAAACCTGATGGCTCACGTCCCACACGAACTTGTCGTGTGGCGTGCTGAAGACGCGATGCAGCGCCAGCGTGAGTTCGACCACGCCGAGGTTGGGGCCGAGGTGGCCGCCGTTTGTGGCGAGGCCGGTGATCAATTCATGCCGAATCTCGCCGGCAAGTTGGGTGAGTTGATCATTCGTGAGTTTCTTCACGTGCGAAGGATCATCCACCATATCCAGGAATCGGCTCATTGCGTTATTGGTTGCCATGTTGCGCCTCGAACGGTTTCAGCTTCAGGTCGTCCGCAGAAGTTTTTTCGATCTGCTGGATGCGCACTTCGGCTTTCGCGAGCTGGTCCTGGCACACTTTGGCCAGGCGGGTTCCTTCTTCGAATTTCTCCATCAAGTTCTCGAGCGGCAACTCGCCGCCTTCCATCGCTTCCACGATGTCTTCCAAGCGCTTGATGCCGTCTTCAAAAGAAAGCTCGTCCGTTTTGTCCGTCTTCGGCACGACGCGGAACTTACTGAGTCGCGCGGGGGACGTCTATTTCAATTCCGGGACAAGCGGGAGCCAATGCTGAAAGCCCGAGA
>JBBRBM010000232.1:0-8669 GCA_038205745.1 Verrucomicrobiota bacterium
CCACCAACAACATCCCCGGGCAGGCGGATGAGGCGAAGTCCCACGCCATGTGGGCGGGTGGGTCCGTGGTGTGCCTGGCCTCGTTCGGCGTGATTATGGGCGCGATCTCACCAACCTGAGAAACCTCCTCGACTCGCGCCCCGACCAGCACAGCAAGTTGAACGGCGAAGCGCTGGTGAAGCAGAAGGTGAGGCAGTGGGTGTGCATGGGCGGGATTTTTCCCGGCGGAAGATTTCCCGACGGCGGCGGCGAGTACAATGTGATGTGGGACACCGCAGCATCGGTGCGCGCGATCAACGACTGGCCCACGCCGATCGTCTTCAGCGGCTTCGAGATCGGCGCAAAGATTTTCTCCGGCGCCAGGCTGAAGGAAACTTCCACAAACAATCCCGTTCGCGCGTGCTACCAGCATTTCAACGGGCTGAAGAACCGCGAGAGCTGGGACCTCACCGCAGTGCTCTACGCGGTGCGCGGCGCGGGCGACTACTGGACGCTTTCCGAGCCGGGCTTCTGCGTCATGCACGCACGTGTCACGCACGGCCACAATGAGTGGCTGCCCGCGCCCAACAAGCAGCATCGCTACCTGATCCAGAAGATGCCGCCGGCGGAACTCGGCCGGCAGCTCGATGAACTGCTGGTTGAACCGCCGAAGCTTCGCGGGCGATGATGCCGCGAGTTTTTCACGTCGCGCGAAATTTGTTCCTTGTCCTTGTCCTCGTCGTCGGTGGTTGCCAGCACTATCAGGAGGAAGACCGCGTGGCGAAGAACATCCTTCCGCGAAAGCCGGACCTCGTTTTCATTGGCGGCATGAGTCAGAAGGATTCGCCAGCCTCCGCGCGGTGATTCATCAGTTGCGCGCCGGCTGGCCCGACGTGGAGATTCTGCTCGCCCTCGCGAAGATTCTCATGGCCTTCTGGACGCCTGACGCAGCGCGCTGACTCAAACTATTCGAACCCGAACTCGAGCTCGTTCGGCCACTGGCGAATCCAGTTCGGGTGGAAGCTGTGGCTGATGCCTTCGGCGGCGCTGCGGTCCATCGAGAGCATCAGGTCGGGGCTGCGCGCGTTGTCGTTCACCTTGAAATTGAACTTCACGGTTTCGCCCGCGTCACGCCGCGCTTTGACGTGCGGGATTTCACTCCACGGAATCGCGCACTCGACGATGCGCCAGCCGGCTTCGTAGCGCACGGCGAGATGGCCGGCGGTCACCGCGCCTTCGAGCGGGTGCCTGGGCTGGCGCGGGAGAAAATGTTTGTAGGGCATCCCCGGCGCGAGCAGCCGCCAGATTTCCGTGCCGCCGCCGGACTCGTCCGCGACTTTGTTCAGCGCGTATTCGTAGTCGGTCGTCTTGCGCCAGATGAAGCCGGGGAAGCGTCCCGGCAAATGCGTGAGCCAGTCTTTCTCCGCCGGCGGAATGACGTTGAAGGCGATGAGCACGTTGTCGAACGACGCTTGCGGCATCGAACTCGGAACCGCCGGCCAGCGCCGGTAACTGTAGCGCCGCACGCCGGCGGGCCAGCGGTGTTCGACGATCTTGCCGTCGCGCTTGGTGAAGGAAACTTCGGGATAAAAATCCGCGCCGTCGTCGCCCGAGGCGAAGCGCCGCGTGCCGGGGTGCGGCGAATTGTCGGCAATCTTCGCGGCGAAATAGAAGAACCGGTCGTCCGCCGCCACGTAGCCGATGGCGAGTCCGCCGGCTTTGCCCGGAGCGGCCTTCTCGAACGGCAGATACATCTTCTCCTCGAACGACTGCTCGGCCACCGCGTCGGTGCGGATGATCTGCGGGAGCGCGTCCGTCCAGTCGTCGAGCTGGCCGTCCACGGTGATGGTTTTCTTGCTGACCCAGTTGACGTGAAGCAGTTCGGTGTGAGCGGCGACGCCGAGCCGGCCCGCGTCGAAGGTCACGGACAGCGGGTAGGAATTGTCAGGCCGCGCCGGGCCGGTGACGCGCGCCTCGATCCACTTCTGTTCGCGCGGTGCGAACGTCAGCTTCGAAGGCGCTTCGACGGTCAGCCCGCCCACGGTCACCGCGAGCGTCCCTGACACCGGCTCGTTGTGCTGGCTGGTGACGCGCAGGCGCAGCACCGGTTTGCCGGCGAGGGGCGTCGTGAAATCGCGGGCGACAATCTCCACCGGCATCAGGCCCTCGACTCTCGCGGTGCGGAGTGCGGACACCAGTTGCGCGAAGCTGCCTTTCGTCTTCGGATCAGCGCGCAGGAACAAACCTTTCTCCGTGAGTGGAATTTCAATCCGCCCGTCGCGCAGCGGCACGGAATTTCCGTACACATCGAACGGGGTGAAAGATTCGTTCCTCGTTTCGAGGACGAGGCGCGTGTTCTTGAGCAGGCGCGGTTGATTCAGCTTGCGCAGCAGCGCCGTTTGCTTCGCATCGCCCGGCGTCAGCGCGGCGTAGTCAGCGCGCAACGACTCCTTGGCCTTCACTTCATCAAGGCTGCGCACGCCGTTGAACAGCGGCGTTCCCTTCTCGAACAATGTCGCGAGATCGCCGACCACCACGACTGTGCCGTCGTCGGGATTTCCGTTCAGTCCGTGAAACGTGAAGACCCACGGCAGTCCGTTGGTGAACATGATCTCGCGGAACTCGCGCTCGCCGATGAAGTGCTGCACCGCGCCGTAGGCCGCCGCGAGCGGACGCGACTCGATGTGACGTTCGATGCGCTTCTTGCCGTCGGCGACGCGGATGTCGTCGTGTTCGACGCGATTGTGACTGAGCGTCGAGATGGCGGTGCGACTGAGCGTGCCCATCGAACGGTCGTAACCCGCGGCGCGATTCGCCGCCACCACGCCGGCGAAGCGGTCGTCGGCATTCGCCACCCACGACTCGGTGTCCCAGATGAGCACGCGGCCCTTGTAGTGTTTGCGATTGTTCCACTGCGGAAACAACACCGGCGCGCCGAGGCCCTGGTAGTGAATCGAACAGAAGTCGAGATACGGCAGCCAGTCAGTCCAGTTGTCGCCGAAAAGTTTGTCGATGGTGTTGGCAGACGAATCGCATCCGCCGATCAACACATCCACGCCGGCTTCCTTCCGTGCGCGAAACACGGCGTCGCCCATGCGCTTGAACAACTCGCGGTAGCGCACCATGTCCGCGCCCCAGCCGGAAATGGACAAGCCTTCCCACGGCTCGTTCCAGAGTTTGATCGCCGTGACCGGGCCTTTGGGCCAGCCGAACTCCGTCACGAGCTTTTGACAAAACGCTTCGTAGTCCGCGTCGAACTCCGGCAGCCACGCGAGGTCTTCCTTCTCGCGCTCCTTCATGAAGCCTTGCTCGTCGAGATGCGGACGGCCGCGTCCGAGCGGTTGCGCTTGATTGCCCGCGCCGACTTCGACGACGACGGTGACCTTGTGGTCGTGAAATTCCTTCAGCTCGCGGCGAATGCGTTCCCACTGCCTTTGGTCGTCCGGCGAACCCGACTTGTGATAAGACACGCCCCAGCGAATCGCCTGCACGCCGAGCCGTTCAAGAATCGGCGCGGGCATTTCCTCCAGCGATTGCTTCGGGTATTGGATGCGCTCCAGCGTCGGACGAAATGTGCGCACGTAACTCGTGAGGAAGGCGCGTCGTTGCGCTCCGAGATCCACGACCACGGCGTAGCCGCCTTTCGTCTCCGGCGTCGGCGCGACGAGCGTGATGTTCGTCCAGCCTTTGCCGGGAAGACTCACGACCAGGTCCACCGGCGCGTGCGTCGCCAACCGCACGAGGTCCGGATACCACTGGTCGCCGTCGAAGGTCGGCTGCGCGTAACGAATCACCTCGACGTGACCGGTGGCGGCGAGCGGCTGATCGCTCAGGTTCTCCAACTGAAACGTGAACTGCGGCGACTCGCCTTCGTGAAAAACATTTCCCGCCGCCGTCGAGGAAAGCATCGTCACTTTGAATGGCGGTTTCGCGCCCGCCGTCAGCCCGAAGCACTCGCGGTAGTGATGCATCTCGGAGAGCGTGCCCCAATCGGCGTGAAGCGACGGCACCAGGGACAAGAGTATTGTGATCACCGCCCACGCGTATCGGAACGATTTGGATTTCATTGCTGCTTCTTTCGTCTGCTGTTTTTCAGAATTCGTCGGCTCAGGTTAGACATCTGCGACTCGGCGACAATCCCGCAGTGTGGAATGAAAGCGATGACCTCGATCAAGACGCTCTGCATTCGAATCTCCCGGTGCGGAATGTTTTCAAGCTCGACGCGCGCCGCACCGGTCAGTCCGTACTCGACGCGTACTCATGGCCAACGGCGGAAGCGTACTGGGATGTCGGCGGCCAGCCGACGCTGGAAGAATTCACTGTGGACCTGTGAGCGCCGAACCTTCTCATTTGGGGTTTATCTCGCGGGAAGGAAATGAGCGGGTGCATCTCGATTCCTTGAGTCGCAGGACGCGACGGACTGGCCGACTTTTCCCTCGGCCCTCAACGGAGATCGTTCGGCGTCAACGCTTTAGCGTTGCTACGCAGCTTTTTTCCGGCCCGCCATCATGAAGTCGAGATAGTACGCGAGCTGATCTTTCATCTCCTTGCGCGAAACGATCGCGTCGATGAGTCCGTGGTCGAGGAGGAATTCGGCGGTTTGAAATCCGGGTGGCAACTCGGCCTGCGTGGTGTCCTTGATCACGCGCGGCCCTGCAAAGCCGATCATGGCGTTCGGTTCGGCGATGATCAGGTCGCCCACGCTGGCGTAGCTGGCCATGACTCCGGCGGTGGTGGGATGCGTGAGCACGGAGATGTAAGGGAGCTTTGCTTTGGCGTGATACGCGAGAGCGCCGCAGGTCTTCGCCATCTGCATGAGGCTGAACATGCCTTCATACATGCGCGCGCCGCCGCTTCTGGAAATAATCACGATCGGCAAATTCTTCTCGGTTCCCGCTTCGATCAACCGTGTTAGCTTTTCGCCAACCACGGACCCCATGGAACCGCCGAGAAAATCGAAGTCCATCACACCCAGCGCTAGCTTCTGCCCGGCGAGTTTACCGATCCCGGTAATCACCGCATCCTTTAGCGTGGTGCTGCGTTTGTAAGACTCGAGCTTGTCCTTGTAGCTGGCCACGCCGGTAAATCGGAGCACGTCCACACTTTCCATCTCCGCGTCCATCTCCTCGAACGAACAGGTCTCGACAAGAGAATGGATGCGCTCGCGCGCGCCGATCGGGAAGTGATGTCCGCACTTCATGCAGACCTTTAAGTTCTCATCGAGCTCCTTGTCGTAGAGCATCGTGGAACACTTGGGGCACTTGGTCCAAAGACCTTCCGGGATGTCGCGCTTGCGCGATTTGCTCCCCGTCAGCCTTGGCTTCTTGGCAAACGTCGTCTCGGTGCTCGCCGGAGGTGGCGTCACCGCAGGTTCGACCGTTTCAAGTCCCAGCGTTTTCTTCGTGAACGAAGTGGTCGCCATGTCTTTCAGTTTCGGGCGCTCACCGCGGCGAGTCCAGTGTGGATTTCGGATTGGACAGAGGCGGGAGCGGCGCAACCGGGAACCGGCACCAAGTGGGCCAGCCGCCATCGGCTGGCGAAATCCCGCAGGCGCCCTCGCCTGCGGTTTCACCGGGCGGGGGCGCCTGCCCCACTATTCGCGCATCAGCGTCAAACACCTCGCGCCAAAGTCCACACCGCCACGCATTCCGCGCCGGCCTTCAACAACACTTTCGCGCAAGCGCTTGTGGTCGCTCCGGTGGTAAAGACGTCATCGATCATCACGAACCGTTTGCCGGCGAGCTTCTGCGGCTTTCGCAGGGCGAAAGCGCCCTTCATGTTATCGGCCCGTTGCTTGCGCGTGAGACGCGTCTGGCTTGGCGTCGGAACGGTGCGTTTGAGCAGTTTGCTTGCGACGGGGATCGCCGTCGCCTCGCCCAGTATCCGTGCGAGACGCTCGGCCTGGTTGAATTCGCGCTCACGCTCCTTCACCGGAAAGAGCGGGACGGGCAGCAACGCATCCCAATGTTCAGATCGAAGCGGTGCCGCAGCCGCGCTGACGAACAATGCGCCAAGAAATGCCTCGAACCAAAGCTGCCGGTCGTATTTGAAGCGGTGAATCGCATCGAGCACTGGCCCCTTCGCCACCACCGCCGACCTCGCCCAGGAGAAGTGCAGCTCCATCTCGCGACAGTTCGCGCATTCGAATTCAGTGGTGATGTCACCATCGAACGGCAGACCGCATCGGCCGCAGAACGGCGGCTTGATGAATCGCACCTTGGCGCGGCAGGCTTCGCCGACGAATCCGTCGCGGTGCGTCGCGCGTTCCTTTTCGCAAAGTGCGCAGACCTCCGGGTAAAGGAAGCTCAACGCAGCGTCAGTCCACGTGCGCAACGGAACTGGAATTTTCAGTGACATTTGAATTCTCCACCCGGCGGCGAGTGATCCATTCCACCGCGATCAACGTCGCAATCAACACCGGCAACACGGCCCAGCCATCGATGATTTTTCGCGTGCCCCAGGCCAACGCCGTGCCGCGCGGCACCACGGTGATGGCATTCGCCAGCTTCAGCCAGAAAATCCAGCCGGCATGAAGCGCCACCGAGAACCAAAGATTTCCCGTGCGTTGAAACGAGACGCACAAAATCACGCCGCACAAGGTGAGATTGACGACCTGCGCCAATGCCATGGCTGGATCAGACTGCGCAGAACACATTTGGACCAGCATTACGAAACCGCTGCTCCACTCGACGGTTTGCGGTAGAGAGCCGCGCGGTGTTTGCAGCAGATGAACGACGGCAAACAGCGCACTGCTGAAAAGCATGGCGGGAATCCAGCGACGTCCCCGCAACAAGCCAAAGGCCATGCCGCGAAATAAGAGTTCCTCAAGCGGCGCGACGAGCAACGCTGCGCCAAGCGCCAACCCCACGGAGCGGGCGAGTTTGGCCGTGTCGATCGATGGACGAAAATCGCGCGCGCCACCAAGATGGGCGATCACCACGAACATTCCGAGGCCGGCAAATCCCAGTGCCGCGCCGAGAAGGACGTCGCGAGCGCGCGGCCGAGCGAGCCCGAGAGATGGCCACGTCGCACCGAGCGTCTTTGCGAGCGGCCACAAACCCAGCAACGCCAGTCCAAGCAGCGTTCGAGACACGAAGCGCGGGAACGGTTCCGCGGCGAACCGCGCCGCCACTTCTCCAGACGCATTCTGCACCGCCCGGTAAATCCATGGCGACAGCAACGCCCCAAGGAGAAACACCAGCGTGATGAAGCCAAGCAACGTGAGCGGACGCCGCATGACGCGATGATGCGCAGTCCACGAACAACCGCCAAGAGCGAATCGAACTTTGCGCTGTGAAAGCGCGCGTGTTACATAACCGCGCACCAATGCCCGAGGCGGAACAATTCGACTACGAAGCGGCGACCGCGCCGCAGCCGGGACCGTTTGGGCGCTTCTATCTTCAGGAATTGATCAACAGCGGCGGGATGGCCGACCTGTGGCTCGCCACCGACTCCGCAGGAAAACACTTTGCGCTGCGAAAGCTGCGCAAGACGACTACGTTCGATTTCACCACTCGGAAGCGGTTCATCGCCGGCTGCGAGATCCTTTCCATGATTCACAATCACGAGTTCGTGATCACGTATCATGAACATGGGAAGATCGACGGCACTTACTTCCTGCTGATGGACTACATTGAGGGCGCCAACCTGAAGCAGCTCTACGCGCGCAACGATGACGTGCTTCAGCAATTTGTCGGCAACATCCTCATCGACATGGCCGTCGCGCTGGAGCACGTCCACGACAGCGGCTTCATGCACCTGGATTTCAAGCCCGAGAACGTGATGGTCACGCGCAACGGCAACGTGCGCCTGATCGATTTCGACCTCGCACTGCCGATTCCGAAAGAGCCGATCAAGCTGGCGAAGAATCCCGGCACACCGGCGTACATGGCGCCCGAACAACTGCTGCGACATCCCATCGACCATCACGTGGACATCTTCTCATTCGGCGTGTCCGCGTATGAATTGCTCACGGGCAGCAAGCCGTTTCCCGGTGAGACGCCGGACGAAGTACTTCGCCAGCAACTCGATCCGCAATTCCTGAAGCCGCCGCGCGAACTGAATCCGGAGATTCCAGCCGTATTGGAAAAAACTGTGCTCAAATGCCTGGATCGCGACCCGTCAAAGCGGCACCCGATCATGACCATGCTCGTGCGCGAGCTGGAAGCGGCGCTCTACGTTTAATCAGAAAGTTCCCCCGACGCGGTTGACGAGCGCGGGAAGTGGTGGAATTTCTTCGCTTGCTATCGCCGGACTGCTTTGGCGAAATGCGCCTCCGCTTTTTAGTGCGCGGTTAGCTCAGTGGTAGAGCATTACCTTGACACGGTAGGGGTCACAGGTTCGAACCCTGTATCGCGCACCATCTTAAAAAACACGTGAGTCTTCGCGGCGGAGTTGTTCGGAATGGTGGAAAAGGCCGAAAAGCCCCGAAGAACCCAGAAACACAGGGCTTTGAGAGAGGTTTAGCCCGACTTCCGCTACTGGGGCGGGCGCGGGATGGGCCGGGGTGATTTCTTTGGGGTTTTGCGGTGGCGAGGGGCGAAGGTCGCCACTACAGGGGCGGAGTTTTTTTCTCAGGCCGCGGCAGCCCCGCGGAGGCGGGGCGGCGCCTGGGGCGGCAGTTCCAGTTGCAATCGCGCCAGGAGCAGGGCCACCTCACGTTCCGGTTCGGTGCGCCGCACCAGGAGCAG
>JBBRBM010000233.1:0-8612 GCA_038205745.1 Verrucomicrobiota bacterium
ATATTCTTGTCACCATTTGAAACGTCCCCCCGGCTTCTTGCCGGGCCGGGATTTGAGCAGAAATCTGGTGCCGTGCAACTTCCAACATCCCGGCCCGGAAAGATGCCGGGGGCACGTTCGATCGTTCGACTCGCGGTGATGGCCGCGACGATCTGCACCTTTGTCTTCCACGCTTCGGCTGATTCACTTTGGAAGGACGATGTTTCCCGTCCATTGGTGGCCGACAAGCGAGCCGTGAGTGTCGGTGACATTCTCACGATTGTCGTCCAGGAGAACACAACCACGGCCAAGGATCAGAACACCAAGACTTCGAAATCATCCGGCGTGGACGCGAGCATCAGCAGCTTCCTGTATGCGCCGAGCGCGAGCGGGTTGCTGACGAAGAAGGGCTCGATGCCCGCGATGAAGTTCGACGCGAAGAGCGACTTCAGCGGCGGCGGCGCGATCAATAACTCGGAGAAAATCGTGGCGCGCATCGCGGTGCGCGTGATCGATGTGCTGCCGAATCGCAACCTGATCATCGAAGGTTCGCGCGAGACGGCTTTCTCGGGCGAGCAACAGACCGCAACCCTTCGCGGCACGGTGCGGCCTGAAGACATTGCGGGGAACAACACGGTGTTCAGCTACAACATCGCGGACGCGACGATCAAATTCGTCGGCAAGGGCGCGATCACCGACACGCAGAAGAAGGGCTGGTTCACTCGCGTATGGGACAAACTCACTCCGTTTTGAGGAAACCGATGATTCCGATCACTCGAATCTGTTGTCTCGCGTTGCTGGTGTTCGCGTTGAGTGCGAACGCCTCTGGCGTTCGCGTGAAGGACCTCACGATCGTCTCCGGCGCTCGCGACAACCAACTCGTCGGCTACGGACTCGTTGTGGGCCTCGCCGGTGATGGTGACAAGGATCCGGTTTACACCAAGCAGACCATTGCCAATTTGCTTCAACGCAACGGCATCAACATCCCCGCACAAACGCTCTCCGCGAAGAACGTCGCGGTCGTGATGATCACGGCCGACATCCCCGCGTTTATGAAGTCAGGAGCGCGGCTCGATATCACCGTGGCTTCGATGGGTGATGCAAAGTCGCTTCAAGGCGGAGTGCTGTTGCAGACGCCATTGCTTGGCGCGGACAATAAAGTTTACGCCGTGGCGCAAGGTGCGCTGGCAGTGGGCGGTTTCAGCGTCGGCAGCGGTGGCGGTGGCGGTGCGTCGGTGACGAAGAATCATCCGACCGTGGCGCAGATCATCGGCGGTGCGCTCGTCGAGCGCGAGATACCGGCCACGATCGTGCGCGACAATGGAATCGAATTTCTCCTGCGCGATCCGAGCTTCACGACAGCGGCCCGTGTCAGCGCAGCGATCAACGAGGTGTTCACCAACAGCTCACACGCGGTGGATGCCATGACGGTGCATGTTCAATTGCCCCCAGGTGCGGAGAATCTGACCGTGGATTTCATCGCGCGGGTCGAGGCGGTGGAAGTCACGCCCGACACACCGGCACGCGTGATCATCAATGAACGCACGGGCACGATCGTGGCGACCTCGCGCATCAAGATTTCCAACTGCGCCGTGTCGCACGGAAACATCACGATCAACATCGCGTCCACGCTGGATGTTTCGCAGCCGCAGCCGTTCAGCAAGAACGGCACGACGGTGGTGACACCGCGCACGACGACTGACGTGACCGAGAACAAGACGGGCATGGTCGCGTTGCCGGAGTTGCCGACGGTGGAAAAGGTCGCGCAATCGTTGAACGCATTGGGCGTCACGCCGCGCGACATGATGGCGATCTTTCAGGCCATGAAGCAGGCCGGCGCGTTGCAGGCGGAGCTCATTATTCGCTGATATGGAAATCACGCCGTTCCAACGCCAGGTCCGTGCGAACGAACTTCCACTCGAGAAGCTCGCCGCGAACGGGAACGTCTCGGAGAAGGAGAAAATCAGTGAAGTGTCGCGGCAGTTCGAAGCGGTGTTGCTGCGACAAATTCTAAGCAGCGCGCAGAAGACCCATTTCAAATCCAAATACGCGGACACTTCGACGGCGGGCGATGTCTATCGCGACATGGTGACCAATCAGTTCGCGGAGGGGATTTCAAAATCCGGCGCGTTGGGATTTGGCAAGGTGCTGGCTACGCAGATGTCGCATGGAACGACCAGGAAGAATTTACCACACGGCATCGACGATCCACCGGCACTCGGGGCTCAAGGAGCTTCGAAGCCTCATCCCGTTCCCTCAAAAGGCGCACACCACCCTGACCGGAGAGTGACTAAACAATGAGAGCAATCATCAACGACCTCATCGAAGCCTTGAGGAATGAACTCAAGGAGTACGGCGAGATGCTCGCGTTACTCGATGAGCAACAGGAACACGTGATGGGGCGGCACGCCGAGCGGGTGCTCGACAGTGTGGCGCGCATCAACGGCCAGGCTGCGGTGCTGCATCAAGTGCGAGCCATGCGGGAGAGTTTGCAACGTGATGTTGCGCGCAGTGCGGGCGTGGCGGAGGACAGCGCTCTGTTCGTATTGGCGCAGGCGTTGCCGGAAGATTATCGGCCACTGCTCCAGGCATTGGTGAATGAAAACAACCAGTTGCTCGGCCGCGTGCAATCGCGCGCGAAACAAAACCATTTACTGCTCAGCCGGTGCGTCGAGTTGATGCAGCGATTCATTCAGTCGCTCACGCCGGGAAATACCACGACGGTCTATGGCGGCGATGGGGCGGTTCATGCCACGAGCGCGGGCTACGCGCTTTACGAGGCGGTAGGATAATATGCTTGGTCTTTTTGGAACATTGAGTCTCGGCACGCGCTCGCTGCAAACACAGCGCGCCGGAGTCGAAGTGGCGGGGCAGAACCTCGCAAACGTCAACAACCCTGCTTACGCGCGCCAACGCGTCACGATCCAGACGAGCATTTCGGTCGCGGGCGCGATGGGGCCTCAAGGCACAGGCGCGGACGCGGTCGCGATTCAGCAGATTCGCAACGTGCTGCTCGATCAACAGATTGGCAACGAGTTGAGCGTGGGCGGTTATCTCGACGCGCAACAGAGCGCCCTCCAATACGCGCAGGCCAACCTGGGCGAGATGGTTGATCGCACCGGCGCGGCCGGAACTAATGCCACCAACACGGGACTCGCGGATGACCTGAACAATCTGTTCGCGGCGTTCCAGAGTGTCTCCACATCGCCCACTTCGCTGACGGAACGCCAGTTGTTGCTCTCACGCGCGCAGGATCTCGCGACGAAGTTCCACCAGACCAGCACACGACTTTCCGACCTGCACGATTCGATGGACACGTCGCTCGGCAACGACGTGACGGACGCGAACAAGCTCATCAGCGACATCGCGAGTCTGAACGATCGCGTGATCAACGCCGAGAATTCCGACGGCGGTGTGGCAAATGATTTGCGCGATCTGCGCCAGTCCAAGCTCGAAGAGCTCTCGAAGCTGGTGAAGGTGGACGCGACGATGGCGGCGAACGGCGCGCTGAACATTTCGGTGAACGGCAACGCGCTGGTGACGGATCGCACCGTGAACGACACGCTTCAGACTTACGACGCGGGTGGCGGCAAAATGATGGTGCAGCTCGCGACGACAGGCACACCGCTCGCTTTGTCCGGCGGTCACATGCAGGGCGTGATCGATGTGCGCGACGGCGCGCTCACGACCTTGACCAACAAGCTCAACACGATCGCGGGAGCGCTCATCAGCGAAGTGAACGCGGCGCACAGCGGCGGTTTTGCGCTGACGGGCGCGACCGGAGCGGCGTTCTTCAATGGCGCCGACGCCAAAACAATTTCAGTGAACAGCGCGCTGCTCGGCGATCCTTCGCTCGTGCAGATCAGTGGCGTGGCGGGGAACAAGGGCGACAACCAGATTGCCCTGGCTCTCGCGCAGATCTCGGACAAGAAACTTCCTGCGTTGAATGGTCAGAGCATCAGCCAGCAATACAGCGCGACGGTTGCGGAACTCGGACAGTCGCTCGCCTCAGTGAACGGCCGGCTCAGCGATCAGAATGCGGTTGCGAAAATGTTGTCGGCGCAGCGCAGTTCGATCAGCGGCGTCTCGATCGATGAAGAGATGACGGATCTCATGAGATTTCAGAAAGCATTCGAGGCCTCGGCCAAGTTGATCGCCACGGTGGATGAGATGCTCGAAACGTTGGTGAACCTGAAGCGGTGATGAATTGAACCTCAACCCCTGAACCCATAATGCGCGTCACGACCAATTCGTTTTCCACATCGCTCATCGACCAGTTGAACACACTGTCGGCGCGGCAGAATCGTTTGCAGACCGAAGCGGCGACGGGTCAGCGCTTGATCGCGCCCGAGGACGATCCCGCAGCCATGCGGCGCGTGCTGGATTTGCAGAGCGAGGGCAGGGGTGTCGCGCAGTTTCAGAAGAACATTTCGTTTCTGACGGAGAAGGCCGGAGCGTCTTACGAGGTGATGCGCGGATTGAAGAAAATTTCCGACCGCGTCGGAGAGATCGCCACGCTCGCGGACGGAACCAAGTCGCCGGCGGAGTTAAAGATTTATGCGACGGAAGTGACCCAGCTCATCCGCCAGGCGGCGCAATTCGTAAACGGAAAGCATCGTGGTGATTATCTCCTCGGTGGCACGAATGTGGATCAACTTCCCTTCGCGGCTTCCTTCGACGCCGACGGCAATGCGACGGCGGTGACTTACCAGGGCAACACCGATGTGCCTGACGTGGAGGTCGCGGAAGGATCGTTTGTGACGGCGCAAATGCCCGGCGCGAACACGACCGGCAGCGGCGCGCGCGGACTGATCGCAGATTCACGGTTCGGCGCTGATTTGTTTGGTCATTTGATTTCGTTGCAGAACCATCTGCTGGCGGGCGACACGGCGAGCATTGCCTCGGTTGATCATGCGGCGCTGGGGAAGGACGAAGAGAATCTCATCTACCAGATGGGCACAAACGGCGCGCTCCAGTCGCGTCTCGAAGCAGCCGGAAATCTCGCTTCGAGTCGCGCGCTCAGTGTCGATGGCCTCGTCTCGAAGGAAGCCGATGCGGATCTTGCCGAAACGCTCGTTCGTTTGAATCAAACGCAAACCGCTTACAGCGCCGCGCTCCAAAGTGGCGCGAACATCATGCAGCGGTCGCTGTTGGATTACATTCGTTAACGGTTCACGCGGCAACGCCGCTCCGGCCCGGCGTAAATCGTGAGCCTTGGCGGCTCATTAAACCTCCCCACGAACCGGAGCGCCGATCTCCTGATCGGCACGCGGTGGTGTCGCCTCGGAAACAGGCCGATCGGGAGATCGGCGTTCCGCCCCGGTTCAGCCCAAATCGCGGCGTCTTTCGGGCCGTGGAATCTCTCCAGGAAGCCCGGAAGTTTTTGCCGCAGACTCATTTGACCCGCCCGCACCGCGAGCTTGAAAGGGACACTTTTGCCGCTCCACCCCATCCGGCAGCCTGTTTTTGCCGGAAAACCGCGTGGCATCGTCGTTGCTAAACAGTTGGTGATGAAAATCGCAGACGAAATGGAAGTCGCTGAAGCGCGTCGCATTCGAATGCCGGCAGGATTGCTCGGGTTCGAATCAATCAAGGAATTCGACCTTATCTCCAAGCCGGACGAGGACCCGTTCATGCGGATGCAGTCGCCGGGCAAACCTTCGCTCTCCTTCGTGCTCATCTCTCCATTTGTCGTCGCACCGGAGTATCGGCCGGACATCCCCACCGCAGACGCCGAGTCGCTGGAGTTGAAAACGCCCGATGACGCCCTCGTGCTCAATATCGTCTCGATCAAGAACGGCAGCGCGACAGTGAATCTCAAGGGACCGATCATCGTGAACTGCCGCACGCGCCAGGCGCGACAGGTGGTTCTGAACAACGCTGCGTCCTACTCGGTGCAGCACCCGTTGCCGATCGAATCTTAACCCGCGCACGCCATGCTTATTCTTTCACGCAAAATCAACGAGAGCATCGTGATCGACGGTAGGATCACGGTGAAAATCATGCGCGTCGATGGCGACGTGGTGAAGCTCGGCATCGAAGCTCCCAAAGAGGTGCCGGTGCATCGCCAGGAAGTGTACGCCGAGATTCATGCCGCCAATCGGGAGGCCGTCACGACGGACGTCAAGTTGCTACCGCGGCTCACTCGCAAAGACATTCCAGCGTCAACGACAACATTGAATTCATAAACCACCAACCCAACACATCACATGGTCATTAATACCAACACCTCAGCGCAGGTCACCTCGCACAACCTCATCGCCAGCCAGGCGCAATTGAGCAAATCGCTCGCGCGCTTGAGCTCGGGCTCAAAGATCGTCAACCCGTCGGATGACGCGGCCGGCCTCGCCGTCGCATCGCGCCTCGACGCGCAGATCAAACGGCTCGATGCCGCGAACGCCAATGTCGGCAACGCCGTGTCGTTCACGCAGACGCAGGACGGTTACCTGAAGAAGATTGCCAAGGCGCTGGATCGCATGAGCGAGCTCTCGATTCTCGCGCAGGACGTGACGAAGACTGACGACGATCGCAAACTCTACCAGAACGAGTTCTCGCAACTCGGCGAGTACATTACCGAAGCCGCGAACAAGGATTTCAACGGCGTCTCGCTGTTTGCCGCCACCACGCTCAACGTGATCACCGACTCGGAAGGCAACACCTTCGCAATGGGCGGCATCGATCTCGGCACGTCATCTTACACGACGGGACTGGGCGGAAACATCGGCACCATCGCCACTGCCACCACCGCACTGACGAACGTGAAGACCGCGATCACGCAACTCTCCACCGATCGCGCGACGATTGGCGCGTATCAGTCACGGCTGAACTTCACCTCCGAGCAGCTCATGGTGAGCAAAGAAAATCTCACCGCCGCCAGTTCGCGGATTCAGGACGTCGATGTGGCCGAAGAATCGACCCAGTTCGCCAAGCAGAACATCCTGGTGCAGTCCGGCACGGCGATGCTCGCGCAGGCCAACCAGCTTCCGCAGTCGGTCCTCCGTTTGTTGCAATAGTTGTTCTGAGGCGGCGCTTCATTCGCGGATGCGAACGGAGCGCCGCTTTTTTTCGCCACGCGGCGCCATTGCACGGATGCAACCCTCACACCCATGATCGGCCCACTCGGAGAAAACCTCATCTTCGTCATCTCCCCTCCGCGCGCCGGTTCCACGTTGCTGCAACGGCTGCTCATCGGCAGTCCCGATGTGTTCGCGACCGCCGAGCCGTGGATCATGCTCCATCCGCTCTACGCGTTGCGCGCCGCCGGGCACACCGCCGACTACAACGCCCTCCTCGCGCACACCGCGCTCACGGATTTCTGCACGCAACTCGAAGGCGGCGCCACGGCCTACCTCGAAGCCGTGCGCGGCTTCGGACGCGATCTTTACAACCGTGCGCTCGCTCCCTTGGGCGTCCGCTGCTTTCTCGACAAGACGCCGCGCTACTACTTCATCGTGCCGGAACTGCGCCGGACATTCCCCGGGGCGGATTTCGTTTTCCTGCTGCGCCATCCCCTCGCCGTGCTGGCCTCGATCCTGGATTCATGGATCAAGAACGACTGGGCGCGGCTGGACTATCACGCCTGCGACATCTGCCTCGCGCCGCGCCTGCTGGCCGAAGCCATCGCGCCTTCCCGCCCGCGCGACGTCGTCCTCCAGTATGAGACCCTTGTGGAGAAGCCCGGCGAAGTGTTGCGCGACCTTTGCGCGCGGCTCGGCATCAGCCACAACGACGCCATGCTCGACTACGGCGCGCGTCCCAAGCCCGCCGGCCGGATGGGTGACGAGATTGGCATCCACCAACATCACCGCCCGGTCACGGACAGCATTGAGAAATGGAAGACCACCCTGGCCGAGCCGCGCGCGCGCTGGTTCGCCGAGCAATACCTGGACTTCCTGGACGAGCAGACCCTTGCCCGCCTCGGGTATTCCAAGAGTGGGCTTCGCGCCGAGCTTCGTGCCCTGCCCGCGCCACCGATGCCCTCGCCCGAATGGCGCGCTCACGCCGCCGCCTTCTTCAACTCCGTTGCGCCTGATCCACAGCCTGCTATGGTCGCGCTGTCGCCGGCTGCGGCGCGCTGCATCGAACAAGCCGAGTGCCTGAGGCAACGCGGCGAACTCGCCGCTGCGCGTGACTACCTCGACCGTGCTCTCGATCTTGCCCCCGGCCATCCCGAACTCCTCGCCATGATCACGTCCTTCAGCTCCCAGCCGCCCACACCCGGCACCACAACCTCCAGCCACGGAACATCCGACGCGCCACCGCCATGCGCGCGCCCGGCATCGGGCACCGGCGCAGACCCGGTGCAAACCACCGGCCTGCCGCGGGCCATCGTCCCGCCGCCGCCGTCCGGCCATGAGCGCGTCGCCTGTCCGGCCTGCGGGAATCATGGCGCCATGCGCGTGCGGCAAAGCGCGGACATCGTGCAATGCCACACTTGCGAGACGGTTTATCTGCGCACGCGCATGACGCGTGCCGCCATGCGCAAGCTCTACCAAGCCTACGCGAACGAAGGCTCGCACATGGCGCTGCCCAAGTCCTCCGCCGAAGCCGGGCAGAGTGTGCTGAAACGCGATTATTTCCTGCGGGAAATCCTTTCGTTCGTTGAACCGGGCGGCGGCTTCCTCGATGTCGGC
>JBBRBM010000234.1:0-8523 GCA_038205745.1 Verrucomicrobiota bacterium
GTTCGCCGGCACGGAAAGGAACATTCGCAGCGGTCCGCCGAGCCCGAGCAACAGTTGCTTCACGCCGGGGCCGGACGTGAGCGCGACGGGTAGAATCGTGAATGCCATGAGCGCAGCGGAGGCGCTGGCGAACGCTGTGAGCGCGCAGGTTGTGAACGTGGAGACAAACGTTCCCAAACACAGTGCGAGAAAAAGACCGGCCAGCAACGCGAACATCAAGCGCCAGCATTCGCCCGCCGTGACGCCGCCAATCAACAACGGCAGCGAAAAGGCAGGAAGAATCGCCACGATCGCCGTGAGTGATTGGATCGCAGCCGATGCGAACTTTGCGATGACGACATGGTAACCGCGCACGTCGGTGAGCAGCAGCAGCCCGAGAGTCCCTTCCCGCCGTTCCAAAGAAATTGAATCAGCGGTGGTGCGAAGACCTTCAAGCAGACACAGGATGAATCCGCCCCAGGAAATCATGCGAAACACTTGCGGACCGCTCAGCCTCGTTTGGGGAAGAAACATGAACTGCACCGCAACGAGCCCCACTGCGAGCGCTCCGAAGATGACGCGATTGCGATACGTGGCGGTGCGCCGCGCGGCCACGGACAACTCTCGTCGCACAATGGGGAGGAAAGTCACGCGCCGGAGTAAAAATGAAACGGCGTGAGTGGGCGACGCTTTTGTCGCCGCCACTTATTCCCAGTCGTAGATCGTCACGGCATCGAGATCCTTCCACGATTTGCCGTGGCGAATCTTCGGCGTGGTGCGTCCGTCGTACATCAGCACACGGTGGGGGCTTTCTTTTTCCACGATGAAAAAAAGCGGATCGACGAGTTGCGCGATGATGATGCTGGTCGGTTCCATGCGGATGCGAACCGCTCGTTTGCCGCGCCAGTCCACTTCAGATTCCTTCACCAGTTTGAAGCCCACGGTCTCCAGCCGCTCTTGCACGATGAAGCGGAATTTCGCCGGCTGGCCCCGCATCAATTCGTCCCAATGTGCGACAAGGAAATAGGGAATCATGTCGCCGACGATGACTTCGCCTTCGGCAGTTTCGCTGCCCGTCTTTTTCTTTGCACGGCCGACGGCGTAGTCGAAGTCGAGCTTTGACTTGTCCTTCGCCGCCGGAGAGACGCGTGTGTTGCCTTGCGCGTCGGTCTGAAGTTCATCGAGTTGAAACGCGGCAAGCTTTCCGTCGACGAATGTGACCCGCTCGCGGGCCGCAAGCTTGCCATCTGGAGCAGTGAACGTGCGTAGAACGCGGATGGTGTCGCCGTCCCGTACGGCTGTGCGTTCAAAGCGGAATAGCACGTTGCTCGTGCCACGCGCGTACACCACACCCGCGAGGTGTTTTGGCAGCTCATGACTCGGTGGCGCTGCAAGCACCACATGACAGAGCATGATCATGCCCGGAACGATGCGCGCGAGTTTCATGCAGGAATCATCAGCATTTCTCACCTTCATGTAAACGAACGGTTACCAGTGAGAGTTATCTTGCGCTCACGGCCCGGTGCTGTAGCTATATCGCGTAACGCGACAAACGCTTCGATGATCACTTCAGCTCAACAAACGACCACGATCTGGGTCGCCATAGGAATCGGCGGAGTGTCCCTCGTGGTGCTCGTCATCGGCCTGTCGCTCCTGCTGGGGACACTGCGTCACCGCAAGGTGGGCCTGCCCATGATCTGGATTTCATCCGCAGTCCTGATCGCCGTGCTCGTAGGGCTCACACTCATCCTCACAAACTCGAGGTGATCGGGGCTCATCCCTCCAAACGCGTCCTCCCGGAACAATGCCGTTGATGCGGCGCGCTACTTCACCGTGTTCCCATCCGCATCGAGCAGGTGTAGTTCGCCCATGTTCAACTCGCGGATGCCGCTCTCGATCTTCGCGCGGTCGCCCACGACCACCCAGATCATCCTGTCGGGGTGAATGATCATCTGTGCGGCCTTCGTCACGTCGGCTTGTGTGAGTGCGCGAACTTTGTCGGGATAGGTGATGAAATAATCGTCGGGCAGGCTGAAGCGCACGATCTCGCTCATCGAGCCGGCAACGCGGCCCGCGGTCTCCCACGCACCGGGCAGGCGCAACGTCTCGTTCACCTGCGTCTTCTTCAATTCTTCGGGCGTGATCGGCTTGTCGGCGAGGATGCCCTTGAACTCCTTGAGCAATTCCGCGATCGACTCCTTCGTCTTGTCCGTCTGCACGGGAGCCACGGTGAGGAAAGGCCGCTGAGCGCGAGCACCGGTGAGGAACGAATGCACGCCGTAGCTCCAGTGCTTGTCCTCACGCAAGTTCATGTTCAGCCGTGACGTGAAATTGCCACCGAGCACGACGTTCATCGTTTCAATCGCGATTTCCTCCGGGTTGTTTTTCGGCGGCGCGAGTTCGCCGGCGAAGATGATTGATTGAAGCGAGCCTGGACGATCGATGAGATAAATGCCCGGCGCCGCAGCGGTCTTTTCAAGCTGCGCGATGTTCTTCGTCGGCACTTCGCCTCGCTGCCATTTGCTGAAGAGCTTGTCGATCTTCGGAGTGATCTCCGCGAGCGTTGTGTCGCCTACGATCACGAGCACGGCGTTGTTCGGTTTGAAGAACGACTCGTAAAACTTCCGCAGCTCGCTGGTCGTCAGCTTCGTCACGCTTTCGGTCGTGCCGGAGCCGGTGAAGGGATTTCCGTAGGCGTGTTCCTTGCCATAGAGCAGGCCCGGGAATACGCGCAGCGCCATCGCTTGCGGCTCGACGCGTTCGCGTTGGATGCCCGCGAGAGTTTGTTTCTGCAAGCGTTTGAAGTCCGCGTCCGGGAAAGCCGGGTTCAATGCCACGTCCGCGAAAATCTCCAGCGACTCATCCAGCTTGCTCTTCAACGCGTTCACGGACACGTGACACAAGTCGAGGTCCGCGCTGCTGCCGACGTGTGCGCCGAGACGCGCGAGATCGTCGCTGATCTGGAGCGAATCGCGTTTCTTCGTGCCCTCGTCGAGCATGTTCATCGCGAGCTTGGCGGTTCCGGGCGTGGCGAGTTGATCGGCGGAGAAGCCGGCATCGATCATCAAATCCATCTGCACCGTCGGCACCGCATGACGCTCCGCGAAAACGATTTTCAATCCATTCGCCAACTGCGTCCGTTGGATGGTAGGAAACTTCACCTCCGGGTTCAGCTCGGGAAACGGCACCGTCTTGCGATCCACATCCGTCGTCGGCGTGGCGTAAGTGGGGAACGGATGGATCTCCAACACATACACGCCGTCGCTCAACCATTCCTTCGCCACACGCTGAAGCTCACTCGCCGTCGCGTTGCGCGTCTCTTCCAGCTCGACCTTGTAATATTCCGGGTTGCCGGTGAACACGAAGTTCTGCGCGAGAATGTCCGACTTCCCGCCGAACCCGCCGATGCGTTCGATGCCCCGGATGAATCCCGCCTCGAATTGAATCTTCGCCCGCTCCAACTCATCCTTCGTCGGCCCTTCGGCGATGAACCGAACCAGTTCTTCATTGAGCGCCTTCTCGACCTTCTCCAGCGACTCCCCGGGACGCGCCGTCGCCACCATGGCGAAGTGTCCGCCGATCTCGTTCAAATCCACATAAGCCTGCGCGTCCGTGGCGATCTGGTCCTGATACACGAGCCGCTTGTAGAGCCGCGAACTCTTCCCCTGCGCCAACACATCGCTCACCAGGTTCAACATGTTCGCTTCGCGCGTGCCGTATTGCGGAATGTTCCAAACCTTGTAAACCCGCGCCTGCGTCACGCGATCCTCCGCGCGCTGCCGATGCACTCCCGTGCGCTTCGCCGGCCATGATTCGTGACGCGCCACCGGCGGGCCGCTCGGGATCCAGCCGAAATACTTCTGCACCTTCGCCAACACCTCTTCCGGCTTCACATCCCCGGCGATCGTCAACACTGCGTTCGCCGTGCCGTAGTAAGTTTTGAACCACTCCTTCACGTCATCCAACGACGCCGCGTTCAAATCCTCCATCGAACCAATCACCGTCCACGAATACGGATGCCCCTGCGGCCACGTGTTCTTGGTGATCAACTCATGCGCGATGGCGTAAGGCTGGTTCTCGCCCTGACGCTTCTCGTTCTGCACCACCCCCCGCTGCTCATCGAGCTTCGCCTGCGTGATCGCGCCGATCAGATGCCCCATGCGGTCCGACTCCATCCACAGCAACAGATCCAGCGCATCCTTCGGCGCGTTCTCGAAATAATTCGTGCGATCCTCGCTCGTCGTGCCGTTCAAATCCGTCGCGCCGACCTTCTCCATGGCCTTGAAATAATCGTCATCAAAATTCTCGCTGCCATTGAACATCAGGTGCTCGAACAAATGCGCGAACCCGGTCTTGCCCGGCTTCTCGTTCTTCGATCCCACGTGATACCACACGTTCACCGCGACGATCGGCGCCTTGTGATCCTCATGCACGATGAGCGTGAGCCCGTTGGTGAGGACGTATTTGGTGTAAGGGATCTCAATGGCATTGGTGGGCTTGCGCTCCGCGGCAAAAGCGGCGGTGGCCCAACAGAAAAGGAACAATCCCCAAACGTGCTTCGTGCTCATGGGGCGGGAAGCTAGAGGAGTGTTTTCAAAGGGGCAAGTGCGGGAAGGAACTGTTCACCACAGAGACACAGAGAATGGATGAACTTCTCTCTGTGTCCTCTGTGACTCTGTGGTGATTCACCCCGTCTGCAACCGCTGCTAATCAATCCATCCGCGGAGAGACGCAATTGCGAAGAGACAGGTCGCAACCAGAACTGGCCAAATCAGGATTTCCCCAATCCCCCGCGGATCTGCGACGAAAAGAAAACCGATTCCCAACGCGAACACAAAGACATATCGGAAGGTGATTCCGCTGAAGAACGCCAGAATAGCGACCGCGCCGAATACCACGGTCCAAAGTCCATCGAGTAAAAAAGCGAGAGTCGTCGCATGTGAGTGACCCAACGCTGGGTGATCAGGCAGATGACCTCCCATACAGTAATGTGTCAGTTGGCACCACGCGTAGAGTGGCGACACTGCGAGGAAAGCTGCGAACGCGATCCAACTGGCCCTTTCAGCGGAAGCAAACTTCGTCCGACGTTTACGTGCCGACCGGGGCTCTTCGGCGTTCATGCCGCCAGTGAATCACTCTACCCGCGGCGTGGCAAATGCCTTCGCGAGAACGGCGCGTTCCGGCGGGAGTTACTTCAAAACATGGCCAGGTACAGAACAAGTGGCCCGCTCGCCCACACGGCCCCAAGTGTAGTTGCCACCGGCGGGGCATTCGAAACGATTCAAAATGTAACGGTCGATGCGCATCAGGTCTTCCCGGGTGATCGCGTCGCTGCCGGTTTTGTGTTCATCGGCGGCCCATTGAGTTTTGATCTTCTGCATCTCCTTCAGGTTCGCCCGGCATCGGCGCACCGCCTCCGTCTCTGCTGTCGCTGCCGTGTCGATGTCATTTGCCGCAGCGGGTCGGGGGTGCGAAGCGCATCCGCTGAGCGCCAGGCCGGCTGCCAGGAATAGAACTGCTTTCCTGCTCATACCGCGCATTCTGCTAATATCGCTCGTTGGTGTGTCTGCCCGGGCACGCCGCCAATGAATCACTCCGCCCGCGGCGTGGCAAAGGCATTTGCAGGCGGTGCGCGGAGAGGGGCAGTTGGAATTGCCGTCACGCGCGGCGTGACAGTTGGACGAAGGAGGATCATGTTTCATCTGCATGAAGGCAGGGTTGGTCTATGCATTGTGGCTGGTGATCGGCGTTTTGCTGGCAGTGATCCTGTTCCAGCAACGCAAGCTCGGCCACGTACGGGATGAGAATGGCTCGCTGCGGCACGACACGCACTCATTGATCTCGGGCCGGGGCGAGGACGCGGCGGCGGCAACTGAAGTGCAACGGGAGGTGCGCCAGTTGCGCACGGAGAACGAACAGTTGCGCAAGGAGTTGCAACAACTGCGGCCGCGGGTCAAGTAGTGAGGCTGCCGACGCATCTTGACCTGGTTTTGGCGCCGCAAAGTTTTTCATCTGCTCAGTCCGTTTTTGACTGAGGGCCGTCGTTAGCGTCGCGGGCATGAAAACACGATTCATGTTCGCAGGTGCAGTTGAAACGCTCGTCGCAAAATTCGGCGCGGCGCAATTGGTAGAAACTCCTTCCGGCCGGTTCGAACTGCGCGGCGGCACCCTCAACGATTACCAGGAAGCCAAGGAGTGGTGCTCGCTGTTTATGCCGGAGGTCGTGATCTGGAGGAGTCCGTCGCGGGAGACACGCTTGGTGGCGTGACTGTCCGCGCCCTCGCGCACAAAGAAAAATCCGCGGACGGTTTCCCATCCGCGGATTTGTGAAACTGGTTGCGCTTACTCGAGGTCGCGCGGGGGCGGCGGCGGACGAAACTCCGGTTCGTCGCCGACGGGCGGACGCGGAGGTTGTTCGCCGGCGCTGACGTAGCGCGGTTGGCGCGGTTCGCGGCTGTCGCCGCCACCACCACGATGATCGCGTGGGCCGCGATCGCCGCCGCCGCGCTGACCACCACGGTCGCCGCCGCGTCCGCCACGATCACCACCGGGGCGCGGGCCACGGTCACGATCGCCGCCGCGAGATTCACGCGGTCCACGATCACCGCCACCACCGGCCTCTGACGGGCCGTGCTTGGCTTCGTAATCCGACTTTTCCTTGGCAGCAACGTCCTGATCGCGTTCTTCCATCGCCGCGCGACGGGAGAGACGCACGCGTCCCTTTTCATCGACGCCGAGACATTTTACCGAGACGTCATCACCGATTTTGGCGACGTCTTCCATCTGCTTGACGCGGAAGTTCGCCCATTCGCTGATGTGAACGAGGCCGTCCCGACCGGGCAGGAATTCCACGAACGCGCCGAATTCCTTCAGCGTGACAACTTTGCCGCGATAAATTTTCCCAGGCTCCGCTTCCGCCGTCATGCCTTCGATCTCGCGCCGGGCGATCTCGATGCCTTCGGACGAGACGGAGAAGATGTTCACCGTGCCATCGTCTTCGATGTTGATTTCGCAACCCGACTCTTCGACGAGGCGCTTGATGTTCTTGCCGCCAGGTCCGATGAGCATGCCGATCTTCTCGGGGTTGATCTTCACCGTGACGATGCGTGGCGCGTACTTGCTCATCTCCTTGCGCGGCTCGGAAATGGTCTTGGCCATTTCGGCGAGCACGTGGAGACGCGCGATCTTCGCCTGCTGTACCGCCTGGTCCATGATGTTCTGGGGAATGCCCTTGAGCTTCAGGTCGAGTTGGAAGCCGGTGATGCCGTTCGATGTGCCGGCGAGCTTGCAATCCATGTCGCAGAATGCGTCTTCCCAACCGATGATGTCGGTCATCAGTTTGTATTGGGAAATGTTCTCGCCCGCATACTCTGCGCAAATGCCGACGCTGATGCCGGCAACCGGACGTGTCATAGGAACGCCCGCGTCGAGCAACGCCAGCGTGCCGCCGCACACGGATGCCATCGATGTGGAACCATTCGATTCCATGATCTCGCTCGTGATACGGACTGCGTAAGGATATTCCGCGAGCGGAATCATCGGCTCGATGGAACGCTCGGCGAGCGCGCCGTGTCCGATCTCGCGACGGCCGGGGCCGCTGATGCGGCCGGTTTCGCCGACGGAGAAGTTCGGGAAGTTGTAATGCAGCATCAACTTCTTGGTCGTGTCGCCGCCGGTGTAGGCGTCGAACTCCTGCACATCTTCACCCGTGCCCAACGTCACGAGAGTGATCGATTGCGTCTCGCCGCGTTGGAACAACGCCGAGCCATGTGCGCGCGGCAGGATGCTGACTTCGCTCGTGATCGGACGCACCGCGTCCATCGCGCGACCATCAAGACGCTTGCCGTCCTTCATGATCAGCTTACGAACGGCTTCCTTCTGGATGTAATAGAAAGCGTCTTTCAACACGAACTCGGTAACCTTCTCGGCGCCGAATTTCTCGACGAGCTTCTTGCTCACTTCGTCGGTGACCGCTTTGACGGCGGCTTCGCGAAGCAGCTTCCCGGTGGTCAACAGTGCGGTGATGATTCTGTCGCCAGCCAAATTCTTGGCTTCGGTGAGGATTTCTTCTGGAACGATGTTCGTCGTGATCTGGCGCTTCACCTTTCCGACCGCTGCCGCAAGTTCCTGTTGCGCCTTGATGACTGGGCCGCAGGCGTCCTGCGCGAACGCGAGAGCCTTGATGAAATCTTCCTCGGTGATTTCCTTGGCCGAGCCTTCGTACATCACGATTTCGCCCTTGGCATTGCCGACGTAAACGAGATCGAGATCGCTCTCGGCCTGTTCCGCGTGGGTGGGATTGGCGATGAACTCGCCGTTCGTGCGGCCAACGCGGCAAGCGCCGAGCGGACCTTCCCACGGAATGTCGCTGACCATGAGCGCCGCGGACGCGCCGATGATGTTCAGGATGTCCGGATCATTTTCACCATCCGTGCTCAGGAGCACCGTCTGGACCTGGACTTCATTGTACCATCCCTTCGGGAAGAGAGGACGGATGGGGCGATCCGTGAGGCGGCACGTCAGAATTTCTTTTTCCGTCGGGCG
>JBBRBM010000235.1:0-8364 GCA_038205745.1 Verrucomicrobiota bacterium
CCGGGTTCGCTTTGCCTATGCCGCGGCGAGGTCGTGCTGTTCCATCTCGTCGGCTTCCTGTTGCACGAACGCGTAGGCGTATTGTGTGAAACCGCTGGCGGCGGAGGTGAGAAGCCCGACATGGTTCGGATTCTCGGCGAGGATGCTCTCCATGAGCTTGAGGCTGAATGGAACTGCCGCCTGAACCAATTCGGGATCGTCGTCACTGGCAAAAGTGGTTCCGCTTTGGGCCAGTGCGTCAGCCGCCTTGTTCAAGGCGTAACGGCGAATGGAACAGCCGCTGCCCGCAAACCAAGCGAGCAGCGCGCAACCAAGAATGACCTGCGAACACCAACGCGTTTCAGCCAGACGTTTTGCGAACATGGGCGCGAAGCGTCCAATGTTGACGGCTGAATGTCGAATCGAATGTCCGGTTTCGCACTCAGCTTCGCGCAACGGGTCCGGGCATTGGGTGTCAGCGAATCAGTTGTTGGCGAGCATTGAACGTCGGTTGGCGAAAACGCCGCGGACACTTGCGTTCCCTCCGGCAGCTTTTACACCTCATGCGTGGAATCGCTTTTCGTAGATGCGCTCGGGCGGGACATCAGCAAGAGCACAACTCTGGAAAGGCAGGAGCTGTGGTCGCGATTGCTCGGAAGGCTGGCGCATGAGATTCGCAATCCGCTGAGCGCGCTCCACATTCACGTTCAGTTGCTGGAGGAAGATGTCGCGCAATCCGCGCCGGCGAATCGCTCGGCGTTCGCGCGCCGCTTCGAAATCATTCACGGAGAGTTGAGTCGCCTCGAAAGCATCGTGAAACAGTTCGTGAGCTTGTCCGGGCCGACTGCGCTCAATGTCGAATTGCTCGATGTGGCGCGCCTCACTGAAAACGTCTGCGCGTTGCTGCAACCGGAAGCGGCGTCGCGGCGGGTCACGCTGATCAATGAATGCGACGCGGTTTCGCTGCGCGGCGATTCCGTTCAACTCACGCAGGCGCTGGTGAATTTGGTGATCAACGCCATTCAGTCCATGGAAGGCGGCGGAACAGTCACGGTGCGCGGCCGCACGGAGCCAGCGGATTCTCGTGCTGTCATTGAGGTTCGGGATACTGGACCGGGCGTGGAGCCGTCTCGACAAACTGCAATTTTCGAACCGTTTTACACAACCAAAGCCGACGGCAGCGGACTTGGATTGTGGATCGTGCAGCAGATTGTAACGGCGCATCGCGGCACGATTCGCGTGGCAAACACGGAACCTGTCGGCGCTGTGTTCATCGTTGAACTGCCGTTGAGCACAAACTAGCTCCGAGTGAAATGGACAAGACCCGCATCAAACTTTTGATCATCGATGACGAACCCACTCTTGCAGGTGGCATTCAAGAAGCGCTGCAGCGCGAGGGTTACGTCGTCGATGCGGCGCACAATGCAAACGCGGCCCGCGTCGCACTCGCGAACACGCTCTACAATCTGGTGCTGACCGACGTGAAGCTGCCGGATGGTACCGGACACGACCTGTTGATGTTCATTCGCGAGAAGAGCCGCGACACGGTCGTGATGGTGATGACGGCGTTTGGCACAGTCGAGAACGCGGTGCAGGCGATGAAGCATGGCGCCTACGATTACCTGGCCAAGCCACTCGACATGCAACGGCTGCGCGCCTCCGTGCTCAAGGCGTTGGAGTTCCAGGCGATCGTGGCCGAGAACCACGAACTGCGGCTTCGGCTGAAAAAGCGTTCCAAGCCCAGCTTGCTCGTGGGCAACAGCGAGGCGCTGCAATCGATTTTGCGTCTCGCCGACGAAGTGGCGCAAACCGACGTCACGGTGTTGATCGAAGGTGAAAGCGGCACCGGCAAGGAATTGATTGCGCGATTGATTCACACGCGCAGTGCGCGCGCCGAAAAGCCGTACATCTACACGAACTGCGCGGCCCTGCCGGAACAGTTGCTCGAAGCGGAGCTGTTCGGGCACATGAAGGGCGCGTTCACCGGCGCCGTGACAACGAAGGAGGGCCGATTCCAACTCGCCGATGGCGGGACATTGTTCCTCGACGAAATCGGCGATCTTTCACCGAAAGGGCAGGGCGATCTGCTCCGCGTTTTGGAGGATGGCACGTTCCGAATGGTCGGCGGCACGAAGTTGTGTCGCGTGAATGTGCGCGTGCTTGCCGCCACGAATAAAAAGCTGGAGCAGGCGATGAAGACCGGCGCGTTCCGCGAAGACCTTTATTACCGGCTTCAAATTGTGCCGATCACCATGCCGCCGTTGCGCGATCGCGCCGAGGACATTCCATTGTTGCTCGATCACTTCCTGAATCATTTCACGAGCAAACACAAACGCGGGAGCAAGAGGATGTCGGCGGCGGCGATCCAGGTTTGTCAGCGATATCCATGGCCTGGCAACGTGCGCCAGCTTCGCAGCACCATGGAGCGGATCGTTCTGACGTGTCCGAACGCCGCGATCGAGGTGGGTCACTTGCCGGACACGCTGCGTGCCCACGACGTCAATGCGACGACGTTCACGATCCGTCCCGGAACGTCGCTCGCCGAAGTCGAAAAACTGCTGATCCGGCAGACGCTCACGCACGTGACTTCAAATCGTGACGGAGCGGCGGAGGTGTTGGGGATCAGCCGGCGCACCTTGCAGTACAAGCTGAAGGAGTACGGACTGATCGACGATGCGGCCGAGAAACGCCCCGCATCGTGACTCGCCGTTCATTGCACAACTTGCGCGGCTTTGGTGCAGCGATTGCACATGCGAAGGAGGTTTCGCCAATCGTCGCCTTGTTCCGGAGGAATTTTCACGACGTGCCGAACGATCGCGTGGCGGCACCTGCCTTGCTCAGTCGAGGTGTGAACACTTTCGAAACGCTCACTCGATTACGGTCGCGGCAGGTTGGTCCAAGGACGGTTTCTGGAACGCACGTGGCGCTCCCTTCGTCATTGAGTCCCACTCTGTTCAATCGCGCCGACAAACCGCTTCGGCAAACATTTGCCGTCACTCACATTCAAGGCATGCACGCACGACCGTGCGCCGTGTTGATCAAGACGATCGAACCTTTCAAGTGCGAGGCCATGGTGCAGTGCGGCAAACATTTCGCCAGCGCACGCAGCATTCTCGGCCTCTTGTCGCTTGCCGCGGGCTGCCACTCGAAGTTGACCTTCACGATGACGGGCGTTGACGCTGATGGGGCGATGGCGGCGGTCACGCGTTTGTTCGATTCGGGATTCGCATCTGCATACGACGCAACCAAGACGAAAGATATTTCCTAGCGAACGAGTCGTCTTGCTCGTAGCGCGTCGAGCCGCCGGGTGGCGGCTCGATTTGTTTTATCGTCGCTTCGATGGCTGCACACATTCCGAAGCGCGGGTGCAATTGCTGCACTGGCGAACTCGATCAGGGAACACTCGTTGTGAACCGAACACGCAAACGCCTGCAAATCCGCACTTCTCCCATTCGGCACGCCGGCTGCGATCACTGAGTCGTAATGACTACTGTCGAAACTTTGTTCGCCTTACAGCAAATCGAATTCAGTCGCGGGGCGGCTTCTGCTGGCACGCATGTGGAAGCACTTCGCCGCAAGCTGCCCCAGGCGTTCCTGGCCCGGTACGATGGCGCCACACGCCGGGGCCGCAAACTGGTTTCTCTGGTGCGCGACGGCGTCTGCACTGAATGCCACATGCGCCTGCCGATCGGAACGCTCTTCGAATTCTCACGCGGAAACGACTGCGTCTGCGACAACTGCGGTCGCATCCTTCATCTGCCCAAGACCAACGGTCAAACGCAGCCCGCCGCCACGTTGGTTACGTAGCCGCGGCGGCCGAACACGCCCTCGATCCCCGGCGCGTGGTTGTAGCCGATGTGCCTGATCGCCGTCGTGGGCCTTTGCACTATAATGCGACAAGGAATCTCAGCGTGACGGCGCGCGTGCCGATTCTGGCAGCGACAAATTGTGCTCCCGTGCGGGGTGAACCGGTGATCACCTGTGTCCGACCTTGCCATGTACATGGACGAGTTCTCGCGAAGTTTCGCGCCGTGAGCATCGGCGGACGTCGTCGATTCCATGAACAGGTGCGCATGGATCATGGATCGAGTATCCATCAGGCGTGCTGATCGCGTTTCACAAGCCATTCGGAGTCGTCTCGCAATTCACGCCGGATGGATCGCCGAATCGAACGCTCGCGGAGTTCGGTCTGCCGAAAGGTGTTTATCCCATTGGCCGGCTCGATGCGGATTCGGAAGGCTTGCTGTTGTTGAGTGATGAAGCAGCGCTCAACCAACGATTGTTGCACCCGTCGCGCGGGCACACTCGACTCTACTGGGCACAGGTGGAGCGAATTCCTGACGCCGATGCGCTGGCGACATTGGAGCGCGGACTCGTGGTGCAGGGCCATGAGACGCTTCCGTGTCGGGCGTGGCTTCTCGACCCGCAGCCGGAGATGGCACCTCGGGTGCCGCCCATTCGTTTTCGCAAGCGGGTGGCGGATTGCTGGATCGCGCTCGAACTCGTCGAGGGAAAGAACCGGCAGGTGCGGCGCATGACAGCCGCGATTGGCCATCCGACCTTGCGGCTGATTCGAGTGCGGATTGGAAATTTCGAGCTTGGCACGTTGCCGGCAGGCGAGTGGCGGGGACTCGATTCAAAAGAGCGGCTCGCAGTGCTCACATCGTGAGGCGCATCTACCTCGTTGGAGAATGGAGGATGAATCTCCAGCAATGAGTTTTCCGTGATCCGGAGGATGCTGGAATCCGAGAGACGCAAAACCGCAGCGCTTTTACTTGCCGTCCGCAATACATCGCCCGCTGACAAAAGCAAATTAGTCCGTGCCGATACCCAATTAGTGCTGCCCCGGATTGCGACTTCAACGGTTCCTCGAATGGTCAGGATGGCAGCGTTGCCCGGAGAAGTCGCCGTGATAGTTGCGATGGCGTGTCGCTGAATACCACCGCAGGTCCGGCGCAACTTCAAGCAGTGAAGAACGCCACCTGCGAGGGCATTCGTGAGTTGGCTACATCCGAGCGTGTGTGGCCAGCAGGATTGGCGGAATGGCATCCGTCCGATCATACAAGCCACTGCCGCGGATCGCGGCAGTGGCTGTGGCGGGATTTCAAGGCAGGGTGATGGTGTAGACCTGCGGGTAGTTCGCGCCGAGCAGTTCCAATTGAACGAACGGACCGTTCGGATTCGGATTGGCCGGAATGCTCTCGGCATCGAGGGAGTCTTCATCAAATGGGAGCAGGTTCAGGTTGAAATCGTAGGGAAAGTCCGTGGCAGGCTTGCTGGTCGGCAGGCCGCTGATCTCGGTGCCGTTCGGGCGACGCAACGGCATGATGTCCTCGATTTTGGCTTTGCCGCTGGGTTCCAACCGCAACTGTATGATGTGAGGGCCGAATTGCGGCACGACGAAGGTCTTGAAGGCATTCGCCTCCGCATCCACGAAGTCCGGCGCCGGTCCGCGATCCGTGACGGTGTAGAAGTGGTTTGGTTTTCCGGCCACCGGATACAGACCGGAGAATCCCCCGACCTTGATTTGATTTCCGTTGTACGGATCGGTGTAGAGCGTGAACTTCTGCGGTTGCAGATGCACGTCGTAGATTGCGACCTGAGCTTGAACGCCAACCACGGCCGCGAGCACGGAAGCAATGAGCGCCGCACTCCGTCCGCAGTTCTTGAGGATTTTGATTTTCTTGTTTGTAACGATTTCGTTTTTTTCTTGTTCGGCCATCGACCCACACGGGCCTGACCGATGTGTTCATCAGCTACAGGGCATTCGGTTTGGAAAGGTCGCGGGAAACCGTACGAAAATGTGGGCCGATGTGGCGGAAACCCGCGGAGTGGGAATGGAGAGGAACGTGAGCGGCTCAACGATCAAGACTCCGATCAGAGTGGGGCTGGCGAGGCGCATCTATGCTCTCGAACACTCGGAGTGCGCTGGGGTGCGTTGGACGGAAGCGGGGCCGACCGTCATTACTCCGTCCGATACCACTTCAAAATCTGGACGTTGCTGGGCCCGACTCGCCGGAGCCAGGCCACGTATTGACGTTTCTGCTTTCCAAGATTCACTTCCACCGTCACTTCGAATGCGGCGCTGCGGATGCCGAAGTAGCGTGAGAAAAGCTGGGCGTATTGCGGCGTCATGCCGGGCACTCTCGCCAGATCTCCGGCGCTGCGGAACGGTTCGTCGTCCTCGTTCCCTTCGATGCCATCCGGCCCGGCCCGTGCCGTGATGATCGCGTGTGCCATACTCCCATCCACATCCGGGATGAGCTGCATGACGTCAGCACTGGCGGTGTTGATGTTGATTTGATTTCCCGAGACGGATGTGAACAGGTTCGACAATCCCACCGTGACATAGCCGGCTTCGGCATTGGTCAACTGGCCGAAGAAAATCTGCGGCGTCACGCCCTTGATGTGCAGCAGTTCGGACAAGTAATCAATCGGGCCATTCTTGGTGCCGGACGGAGGATTGAGGCTGAGGTAATAGTCGCTCTCCGCTCCGCGCTCCCGTGGCGTTTCGTCCGCGTCGAGCCAGTCCAGAATGGCGGCACGGGTGTAAGGCGCCGACTCTCCGTCAAGACCGGACAAGATGAGAGCCTGGTCCAGAATCTCGAGCGCAACGGGCGCGAAGTTGATGTTGAACTTGCGATCCATGTCCACGATGCGCAGCGAAATGGTTCCACCGCCAAGCGGGAAATCACGCAGAGGAACATGTTCAAGCACGAGCGACGTTCTGCGGCCACGGCCCGGTTCCAGAAAAACCCGGATCCGCCGCGACTCCGCAGCACCGGTTTCAATCACGCCGGGAACGGACGGCGGCAGTTGGGCCACGAAGCTGAACCCATCGTTCGTCCCGCGGAACTCATAACGCGCAGAATTTGCGGTGAACAACTGGGCACCATGCAACGCCTCTTCCAAAGTCCGGAGCACTTTCGGAACCCGCAGGGTGGCCGGCCTGACGCCGCGGATCTTTTCCCGCTGCACTTCGAGTTGATCGGCGAGACGCTGCTCCCAGTTCAATTCATCCGCCACACTTTCGGCCTGTTCACGCGACGGAGTCCGGAAAAACAACACGCTGAGGTTGGGCCGGGCGGGGGCCGCCTGCAGCCTGCCGCGATAGACCGAGTAGTCCACGCGATCCAAGCTGTTGGTTGAAATCTGTGTGACTGTCCGGTGCCAGTTGAACAGAGGCCCGAAGTTCCAATAATAATTCGTCATGCCGCCACTCGTGGCGCCTTCGACGAAGCTGTTGCTGCGCACGTCGGCGGACGCGATCAGACCGGCATCCGGCGGAAGGAGGTGAATGAAGCTGGCGGCGTAAAGCGCGGGGATGAATGCCAGTCCGGGCAGGACGGCGAGGACTTGCCACCGCTTTGTGGGTCGCGGACGCATGTCGTGTATCATCACAAATTACAGAGGCGTCTCCAGCCAAAGGTTGCCGGAAATCTTTCGTCATCTCGCGAAGACCGTCATCAAGTGCTGCAACTCCTCCTGAACCTCGCCCGACTCCATGACGGTCTGGGCGATTTCGTCACGCAACAATTGAGCGTAACGGCGGCGAAAACTGAGCGCGGCGTTTTTCACGGCCTGTTCGGTCATCCCGAGGGCCGCGCCGATTTGCGCGTAGCTGCGCTCGCCGTGTTCGCCCGGCTGCAAGTCCTTGAGCTGCTCGAACAGCGCCGCCTTGCCGCCCGCCGTGTACTCCTGGCGCAACTGTTCGACGGCCTGCGTCAGCACTGTCTGCGCCCACCGACGCTCGAAAATTTGCTCCGGCGTCAACGTGTCGGCAGCTCTGATGAACTCGCGCTCCGCCACCTCGCAGGCATCGATGGAAATCAGCATTTGTCCGCCGCCGCGCTTTTGCGCGTGGGCGCGGTCGCGTTGATCGGAGAGAAAGTTTTTGAGGAAAGTGAGCAGGAACGAACGGAACTTGCCGCGCTGATCCTGCAAATGATTCAGCCACTCCTTGTGCAGAAAGCGGCCCAGGAATTCCTGCGTGAGATCCTGCGCGTCGTGCGGGCCGTGGCCGGCCCGGCGGATGTAGGCGTAAAGCGGCGGCCAGTAGGTGCGGCAAAGTTTTTCCCGCGCCTCGTCCGAGGCGGCCAGATCCTGATTGCGCGCGCGCCACACCAAACTCCAGTGCGTGGTGACGAAGGCTTGTCCAGGTGTGGAGTGATCGGACTTTGGTTCCGGGGCGGTCATGGCTTGGAGGGCAGATTGCTAATGATGGCGCGGCGGCACAAGAGAGGCAATTGACCGGTGGTGGATCAATTTGGAGCGCCGGTCGCCCACCCGGCGCGGTGGCAGCAAGCCCCGACACGCCCGGTCGGAGAACCGCGCGCCGCCAGAAAAGGTGGTCCCGGGCCCCGGCGGTGTAGTCGAGGGAAGCGG
>JBBRBM010000236.1:0-8302 GCA_038205745.1 Verrucomicrobiota bacterium
GTCCGGGTTTGGCTTTGGTTGCCGCGACAGCGGCGACGATGATGACGGTATCTCCCAATTGAACCGTGACAGCGCCGTCGGCCTGTTTGGCGATTTTGCCGGTTTCAATGTGGATTTCTTTGCCAGAAATACTGGCGGTGACCTTGTGAGGCATTTTTTTCTCCTGTGAACTGCCGCCTCCAGAGGAACTTCAGTGAACTCCGAAGAGGAAACTCGGAGTTGAATGAAATTACCCGGAGGCGGCCTCGTTCCATACGCGGTTGTTTAGAAGTTCATCGAACGCCGCGTTCTACGCGCCCGATGAAAGTGAAACGCGCGCCGCAGCGGTTGGCCGTGGCGCGCGTCTCGAAATCATTAGTGACGCAATTTGAGCTTCTTGGTGATCGCCTTGTAACGATCCGTGTTTTTCTTGTGCAAATAATCCAGCAACCGTCGGCGCTGGCTGACCATCATGAGCAACCCGCGACGCGAGCTGTGGTCCTTCTTGTTTTTTTGCAGATGTTCGGTGAGCTGGTTGATTCGCTCGGTCAGGATGGCGATCTGGACATCTGCGGACCCTGTGTCCTTATCGTGCAGACGCACACCTGAAATGACTTTCACTTTTTCCATGGCTTAACAGCTTTATCTCTTTGTAATGAGCGGGCGAATGTAGGTGCGAGGTATTGGGGAGGCAAGCACTTTATCCGGCAACTGGGAACCCGCGTTGCAGAGAACATTCGAGATTTGCGCCTGCGATTCGTCCGTCTCCCCTTGAAGGCTCCATCAACGATCCGTCGCTTGGTTTTCGTTTCCATCGGCTTGGTCTTTCTTTTCCCAACCGCTGCCTTTCCCCGTCCATCCATTGAAAGCAATCTCACATCACCTGCTCAATGCCCGTGTGGCTTCTGGCTGAAAATGTTGAGGTATCACGACACTTCTTTGTCACGGTGAGGGTTGAACAATGCTGGTGAAGGTAGAAGATTTCCTCCTCAAAGAGGTGCAAATGGTGGAGTTTGCTGTGGCCAACTTCGTCCAGTTGGAGCATCACCTTAAGCAAGCCAACCAACACTTTTCCGTTCCCATGCGCATTCTGGCCCATCATCGCTCACGCTTCATCGAAGTGTGGTCAAATGACGGTCAACTGCTCGTGGCCCGTTACACGCCGAGCGATAACTGACCCAAGTCCGGCGGGTCAAAACTCGATCGGTGCGCGAGCGCATTCCACAGTGGGAATGCCTCTGGTTCAACCAATCACGGGACGGCCTCATGCCGTTCCAACACTTTTGACTTGGAGTTCCGGAAAGGAGACTAACCCAGAATCCGGCTGCCCTGGCTGAGGAAGATGCCTTTGAGGTTCATCTCGAGAGCAGCGGCATTGCCGGCCTTTGCCATCGCTTCTTCCTTCGAGATTTTTCCGGCATTGAAAAGTTCAAGCACCGCCTTGTTGAAATCCTGCATGCCGTCGTCGTGGCCGGTCTCGATCGCCGCCGCGAGTTTATCGAGGCGATTTTCTTCGAGCATCTTTCGAACAACGGGGGTGTTGAGCAGGATTTCGCAAGCAGGCGCCATGCGCCCATCCAGCGTGGGAACCATGCGCTGGCAGACCACCGCGCGCAAGGTGCCGGCGAGTTGACGCCGGATTTGTTCACGCTCATCGGCTTTGAAGAAATCGAGAATACGCCCGATCGACTGCGAAGCGTTCGTCGTGTGAACAGTGGAAAGAACCAAATGGCCGGTGTCTGCGGCGCTGATCGCGGCGGCGAACGTGGTGGCGTCACGCATTTCACCGATCATGATCACGTCGGGATCCTGGCGAAGCGATGCGCGCAAGCCAGTGTAGAAGGATTCCGTGTCGAGGCCGACTTCACGTTGTTCGATGACCGATTGGTTGTCTTCGAAGACGTACTCAATCGGATCCTCCATCGTGACGATGTGTTTGCGGAAGTTGTTGTTGATGTGCTCGATCATCGCCGCGAGCGTTGTTGATTTGCCGGAACCGGTGGTGCCGGCGAGCAGCACAATACCACGCGGTGCTTCGGCGATGCTCTTGAGCACTTCCGGCAAACCCAGCCATTCGAAATCAGGAACCTGCGCTTTCACGTAGCGCATGGAGATGGCGATCTCGCCGCGTTGCTGAAAGACGTTCGTGCGGAAACGTCCGATGCCATGCATCCAATAGGAAAAGTCAGCTTCGCGCGCTTTGGCGAAGTGCTCCTTTGTGTGCGGCGGTATGATGTGATCCACCACTGTATTGAGCCACTCCGCAGTGGGCGCGGGCGCTTCGATGGCAATGAGTTGCCGTGAGATCCGGAGTACGACCGGGCCGCCCTGCTTGAGGTGAATGTCCGAGGCGTGCGCTTCGACCGCAGCCTTCAGTATCCGCAAAAAGACTTCCATGTGCGCCGTCTAAACGCGCACAGAAATTGCCGCGATGGAAGAAAAATCGTTGAGCCGCTGCTGCGCGGAATCGGTGAGGCCGGTGAAGAGCAGCGAGACGCTGAAGCCCACGTGACGGCTGCCATTGCACGCGACTACCACGCCGGTGCAACTGAAGGTTTTCGTTCCAGGGAGTTGCAACTCCACAGTCATCTCGGTCCACGGCGCGATCTCGCTTCCGGTGGAGAACTCGATGCCGTTTTTTCGGATACGGAACGAGGTCGGGGAGAGGTTAAGGAGGGTGGCAGATGATTGAACGGTTAGTGATCTTAGAATGTCAGACTTTGTTTTACTGGCGCTCATGGATTTGAATTTAACATGGTACTTCCCCCCGTCAACGAACTGACACACGCAATTTTCAAAAGACGTTTCGCGCCTTGCATGGTCACCACTCGATCACAGCGGCTCCCCACGTGAGGCCGGCACCAAAAACGAGCAGGAGAACCAGATCGCCACGCTGAATCGTTCCTGACGACACCGCTTCATCCAGCGCGATCGCCACCGACGCGGCGGAGGTGTTCCCGTACTTGTGCAGATTGATGAAGACTTGCTCCGGTTTGGCGCCCAGACGATCCGCGACAGCGTCGATGATGCGCCGATTTGCCTGGTGCGGAATGATGCACTTGATCTGGGAGATTTCGAGTTCGCACCGGCGCAATGCCTCTTGCGAGGCGTCATACATCGCATTGACGGCGGCTTTGAAAGTTTCTTTGCCATCCATCCGCAGGTAATGCAGGCCGTCCGCGAGTGATTGCGGAGTGGTGGGACAACGACTTCCACCGCCCGGAAGTGAAAGTAAATCGGCCTTGCTGCCATCGGCGCCCATGCACGCAGTGAGGAGTCCATGAGAGCCAGGAAGATTTTGTAAAATGGCCGCCCCGGCTCCATCACCAAACAGCACGCACGTATTGCGGTCGCGCCAATTGGTGATCGAAGAAAGTTTCTCCGCGCCAATGACGAGCACGGTCTCGTACGTGTGCGACATCACGAACTGCTGGCCGATTTCGAGCGCGAAAATAAATCCAGAGCAAGCGGCTTCCACATCGAAAGCGGCCGCGCGTCGTGCGCCGATCTTTTGCTGAACCAAACACGCGGTGGCAGGAAAGGGCATGTCCGGCGTGATCGTCGCCACGATGATGAGATCGATCTGCTCGGGCTTGATATTCCCCCGCTCCATCGCGAGCAATGCGGCTTTCGATGCCATGTCGGACGTAAACTCATCCTGCGCGGCGATGCGACGTTCACGAATGCCCGTGCGCGTCACGATCCAGTCGTCGGTGGTGTCCACGATCTTCTCAAGATCGGCGTTGGATAGAACTCGCTCGGGCACGTACGAACCGACCGCGACGACGGAACACGAGCGCGACTTGAAATTATTTTTCGCGCGCGGATTGCGGAACTTCTTCGACTTCGATGGAGCGTTCATGCCGGGACGGTGAGTCGTTCAGTGGCGCGGACGATATCTTGTTGAATGCGTTCGTTCAAATGGTGGCCCTCGGCTTCGGCCATCTGGCAGATCGCGTTGGCGACAACGCGTTCTCCGGCGGAGCCGTGGACCTTCACGACGATGCCGTTGAGTCCGATGATGTGCGCGCCGCCGTGCGCTTCAGGATCCATCTTGGCTTTCAAGGTCTTAAATCCAGCTTTCGCCATCATCGCACCCAGCTTGCGCAGAGGCGTGGCGGTGAGTTCGCGTTTGAGAACCTGCAAGATGGTTTTGCCCAGACCCTCCGCGGTTTTCAAAACGATGTTGCCAACGAAGCCATCGGTGACAACGACGTCCACGCGATCGGCGAAAATATCAGTGCCTTCCACGTAGCCGAGAAAGTTCAATCCCGAATTTTTGCATAATTCGGCCGCCTGTTGCGTGAGGTCCGTGCCTTTGAATTCCTCGCTGCCGTTGCTGAGAATTCCCACGCGCGGATTCTTGATGCCGAGGATCTCACGGGCATAAGTCCCGCCCATGATCGCGAACTGAAAGAGATGCAGTGGCTCGCATTCAGCGTTTGCGCCCGCATCGAGCAAAACGAAAAAGTGATTCACCGTCGGCATGACCGTCACGATCGCAGGACGCTTCACGCCTTGAAGCCTTCCAACGCCGAAGGTCGCTGCGGCCACTAATCCGCCCGTGTTCCCGAGTGAAAGTACCGCCTGGGCTTTCCCATCCCGCACCAGCGCCACGGCACGCACCACACTCGCGTCCTTCTTACGGCGGATCGCCGTGAGCGGGTTGTCTTCCATGGTGAGGACTTGCGTCGCATGCACCACTTCGACCCGCAAATCGCGCACCCCGTGCTGTTCGAGTGCTGCTTTGACGGCAGATTCCTCGCCGACGAGAAAAAGCCGTTCGATGCGCTCGTTGCCGTTGGATTCGAGGGCAATTCTGACGCCGGCGATTACCACACCGGCGCCGTGGTCGCCGCCCATGACGTCGACAGCTATTCGCATAAAAACAACAAGAGCGCAGAGAGCAATACTCACCTGCGCCCTTGCGGCAAAGCGAAAATTACGCGCCGACCTTTACCGTGAGAACCTGGCGGCCTTTGTAGTAGCCGCACGCCGGACAAACGCGATGCGGACGGTAAGGAGCCGCGCATTGCGGGCACGAGCTCAGTTGCGGCAGCTTCAGGACGCTGTTGTACGCCCGGCGCATGCGCATCCGGCTTTTCGAAGGTTTTCTCTTGGGAACGCCCATATCAGTTCTTTAGTTTCAGTTTATCCAACGCATCCCATGCCGAAGGCGCCTTTTCCGGCGGCCCGCTGGGTTCCTTCACCGACGCGGGCAATTCCATGCCTTCACACTCGGCTTCACACAACGGATGTTGCGGAAGGGCGAGGAGAATATCTTCCCGCAAGTACGGCGTCAAGTTGACCAAATCATTTTGAACTTCGACCGCATCCTCACCCATCAGCGGCAAATGACAGGCCCAATCGTGCAATTCCAGTGGCTGCCGGAATTTTTTCAGGCAACGAGAACATTCGAATTCGACATCGAGATGGATTTCCCCCTGCACTAAAGCGGCGCCTTCAAGGTGCTCCACTTGCAGGTCGTAGCCAACGACGGCGTCTGGGTGGACGAGTTCGTCACGCAAATCCAGATCGAGTTCCGCGGTCGGCAACTCGCCTTCCAGGTGAATATCCTTTTTCTCCAGGTGACGAATATTAAATGTGAGAGGCATGAGTCCTTTCCAGTTCAGTAATCAGTAATCAGTGAAACAGTAATCAGCATCCGCGCATGAGCCGACTGATTACTGACCTACTGATCACTGATTACTCGTCTTTAATTTTTTCTTCAGCGCCGCTTCCACGTGCGCCGGCACAAAAGCCCGCACATCGCCACCGAGCCGCGCGATCTCCTTCGTGATCCGCGAGCTGAGGAACGTGTAAGTCTCCTTCGGCATCATGAAGATCGTCTCGACGCGCTCGTTGAGCTTACGGTTCATCAGCGCCAACTGAAATTCAAACTCGAAGTCAGACACGGCGCGCAGCCCGCGGATCACGGCGTGCCCTCCGCGTCGCTCCACGTAATCGACCAGCAGGCAGTCGAACGAATCGACTTCCACATTCGGAAGGCCATCAATCGATTGCTTCACCTGGCCGATGCGCTCCCTGAGCGTGAAGAGAGGTTTCTTTTGCTCGTTGATCGCGACGGCCACGATCACGCGATCAAACAGTTTGGCCGCTCGATGAATGATGTCGAGGTGACCATTCGTGAGCGGATCAAAACTGCCCGGATAGATGCCCGTGCGCATGGGCGCAGAGTAACAAGGGGGCTTCAATTGCCCACTGAATTTTCAAATACAGTCCTTCCGCTTCGATTCAGGACGCGTGGCGATCATTGTGGAAGTCTGTTGGGCTTCTTCCGCCGTAACATCTGCCGGGCGCCACGGCACTTCGTAGCACTGCACCGGATCACCAAAGCCCTTCAGCATCAGCAGAGGCTGAGGCCGGCACGTGTCGGCCAGCAACGGATCATCACGCAACAAATCGCGGTACGTTTCTTCGCCAATAAGGATGCGCGATCGGCCAGACGCGCCTTCGAGCCGGCTCGCGAGGTTCACTTCACGACCGAACACCGTGTAATTCATGATGTGCTGCTCGGAGCCGACGGTGCCCACGGTCATGAACCCGGTGTTGATGCCGGAGCCAAGCGTGAGAATATCGAGCAGCGGCAACGGCGGTTCACCTCGTTCAGCGCGGCGAAAATTTTCCTCCATGCGATGCTCGTTCTCAGCTTCGCGCTGCCGATTCAATGCCAGCACCGCACGTTGCGCATCGATCACGGCTCGCACACAATCACGCGCGTGCTGCGCGTTTTCGACGGGCGCGCCGAAGAAAGCCATCACGCAATCACCGATGTATTTGTCGAGCGTGCCGTCATGTTTAATGATCACTTCGGCGATGACGCCGAGGTACGGGTTTACGGTCTTCAACACCGCCGCCGCTGTCGCATCGAACAGTTTCTCTGCTTCTTCGGGAGTCAATCCATGTTCAGCGATGTGTGCCGCGGCGCGCTTTTGAGCGGCATCTGTCATGTCGGTGAAACCGCGGATGTCAGCGAAGAAAACGGTCATGCGCCGCCGTTCGCCGCTGAGTGAAAGCTTTTCCTGCCCGAGCAACTCGCGCACGACCGCAGGAGAAACGATTCGTCCGAAAATCTCTTTCGTGCGCTGCCGCTCCCGGCGTTCCACGCGCACGAGATACGCGAGAAGCGAGAAGTGCGTGGTGAGCAACGACCCCGCGACCGGCAGCACCATCGGCAACAGCAGCCGATAGAAATTAAAACCCCAGCACGTCACGGTCACATAAATCATGACCAGAGCGAATACGGCTGTTACCGCGTTCAGCGTGCGGAATTTCAACGTGCAGAAACCGGCCAGTGCCGCCAGCACCGCGATCAAAACCAACGTCCACGAAAGCGGCAACGGGCGAATGAACCGATTCATCAGTACCGAGTTTGCAACGTTCCAGTGCTGGCTCAACAGGCACGTGTTCGCTTCCAGCGGCGTCGCTCCAAGATCGGTGAGGTCGTTGCCGGTCGCGGTGACGCCGATCACGACCAATTTGTCTTTCCACCGGTTCGTCACGTCTGCGCTGCGCCCATCGCGCCGCGCTTCGTACTGGTCGAGCAGCGACTCGATACTCTCCCGCGTCAGAGCCGCGCTCGTCGGAGTCATGCTCCAGTCGATGTAGATGTTTCCTTCATGATCGAGAGGAATGGTGCGGCGAATTCCGTTCGTCCCCGAAAGAGAGATTTCGCGCCGCTGCATGTCCACCGTGGCGTGATCGAGATCGAGTCGGAGTTCGCGCGCGGCGAGGACGATTCCCATCTGCCAAAGCCGGAGACGAGTGAATGCCGGGACGTAAATCGGCGGCTGCGGCGGCGGATTCGTTCCGGTCATCCGCTCAATTAACTGCCGACCGACGGCAATGCGATCAAAGCTGTCATTCGCCGAAAGTAAAATCGTGTGTTGTTCGCCTTCGGCGTCCCGAAGGTGAATCCCGTCTTCCTTGATCAGGGCTTTCGTTAAATCGCATGCATAAAGGAACTCAAATTCCTTGAGCATCGGGTGCCAGAGCAGCACGTCGGCAAACGGGCGCGCACGACGCAACGTTCCATCAATCTCGCGCCGGGCAGAAATATCGGCGCTGGCCGATGCGTTGGTGCGAAACAGTGGGTGCGGCGGAAGTCCATGCTCGGCTGGCAGAATGACGTTGCCAGCGGCGCGAATTTGCTGCGAGAAAACGAGATCAGAGTTGACGATGGAATTACCGATGCGAATGCCATTGTGATCTGGACGCAACTCAGCAAACACAATATCGAAGCCAATCGCCGTTGCGCCTTGTTGCCGCAGTTCATCGACGAGGCGGCCGTGAATCAATCTGG
>JBBRBM010000237.1:0-8222 GCA_038205745.1 Verrucomicrobiota bacterium
GTCGAGTTGCTCGACGATGAAGTCGAGATCGTGATGCTTCTCGGCGGGCATGTCTTTGACGAGCAACGACCACGGAACCTCGCGCCCTTCGACGAGGCTCTGATACATGCCGAAAACGTCGCTGCCCCACTGCGGCTCGTAGGTGCAAAGCGAACCGGGCGCATGGAGGATGCACGGATCGATGAGCCAACCGGAGCCGACTTTCAGGCGATACGCCTTCGAGAGGTCGAGGATGCCGTTGTCGCCTTGGTTCCAATTCTCCAGACAGCGGCGTACCTGCGCCTTCGTCGTGCCCGGCTCGAAGCCCATGAACGTGTAGGGGAAATTGTTCCCGACGTTGTTGTGTTGCGGCGGGAAGTAGTAGCTCTCGGGCTTGCCTTCCTGGCCGACGAGCTTGGCCTGCGCGGCGCTCTGGTGCATGTGATGCGGAATCGGCCCCATGTTGTCGAAGAACTTCGAGTAAACCGGCCACTTGCCGTACTTCTTCCAGATGGATTTGCCGACGAGCGTCGCGCCGCAATCGTCCACCGCCTGCTTGAGCGTGAAACGTTCCTTGCCGACAACGCAGTAGTTCAAGCCCTCGTCCGGCGCGCGCCCTTCGTTGGCGGTGACGGTGGTGGAGGCGAACCAGCGTTCGTCGATGCCGCCGCGGTTCAAGCCGTAGGCGTAGGTGTCATCGGGATGCAGCTTGATGCGCAATCCAGGCTGGAGGAACGAGCGCGGCACCCAGGCAGGCGCGAGGCGCAGCAAGCCGCCGGTGCGGGAGAGTTCAGCGCCGACTTTGGCGGACGTGTTCGACTTGATGGTCTTGAGTTGATTGACGGTGTTCATGTGTTTTGAAAAATCAGGGCGTGATGCTGGCAAATCGCGCGCGGGGTGACAAGCGCACGTTCTCCGCAGAAGTACGGTCAACCGATATCGCCTCCTTATCAGCTTGGAAGTGCCGGTGAATCAGGAGAACATCACCGCCATGAAATCCACTGCGGCGAGCAAACGCACCTCTGCGTCGCAATCACGAGAACCCTCGGAGAAAAGCGCGCATGGCCTTACGCACCCCGTTGTCATTTATCCGTATCGACAACCTGACAGCTACGAAAACTTGAAGCAGCTCTACGCGCTGGTCGAAACGCTTGAGACGAACAAGGAAGTTTATGCGCGTCCCATCACCGTGATCGATCGCAAGACGCATTTCAAAAACGCCGGCGACAAACGATTCATGGAATTTCGGAACAACACCGTCGGGCGTACGACGGACATTCTCGATGCATGGTGCGTGGACACGTGCCAGATGTGGTACTCCGGCCTGGGCCTGGCGTTCGAACGCGGTGGACCGAATGATGTGTATTGGCTCATCCCCGGCGACTTCGACTACGGAAGCGCGGTGGGTCACGAAGTGTTGAGCCGTCTGCATGATCTCCCGGAAATCTGCGTCGAGCTCGATCAGGATCTGTGCATCGGTGAAATCGCCACCGATCAGGACAATCCCAAGCATCTCATCGACACTTACGGCACGTTCGCGCTGCTCTACAATTGGTTTCCCGCCGAGGCCCGCGCGATTCGTCAGTACACGGAACGTCCGCGCTCCGAGTTCTTCGCCATACGGCATGGGTTTCTGGGCGAGATGTTGAATCGGCGCTGGTACGCCTACGAGCAGACAGTCGTGACGCTCCTGCACGCGATCTTCGACAAGAAACACATCAGCCGGTTTTTTGTCGGACACATTTCCGATTTGCCGGAAGGCAAGGAAAGCGTCCGGTCGGCGATGCAACAGGTGGAGCGCACGGAACGCGTTCTCAAATCTCTCTGGCGCGAGCGGCACGAAAACAAAGCGGGCTGGAACGAGGAGTTTCGTATTCTCGAAAACCAGTCCGAACAAGTGCGCCGCGCGGCGATGACGGTGCTGGAAAATCTTTTGGGATGAACTGCTGCAACAGGATTCAATTTCAGATCAGAACTTCGCTAACATGAGATCCACATTCAGAAGCCGCTACGCGCCACCGGCCAATTTGAGGTCGGTGACCTTCATTTGTGATGCGCCCCAGGCGCAGTCGGTAACCCTTGTGGGTGACTTCAACAATTGGAGTCCGACCTCGCATCCAATGCAGCAACAGCCAGATCTGGGCTGGCTGCTGCGCATGGAGATGAAGCATGGCCATCATCGTTACGCTTTCCTTGTCGACGGTGTCATCGCCCTCGATCCGCGTGCGATGGGCATCACACGCAATGATGAAGATCAGCGTGTGTCATTGCGCGCGGTGAGTTAGCGGATTTCTGTTGTTGGTTTCAATTCGGTCCGCGGCACGGTCATTCGCCGTGCAAGCTTGCACGGAATTCAATTCCAGCGAACATTCGCGTCCACACCCATGAAGTGGTTGCGAACAAGCCGGATTCTTCCTTTCTGCGCCAGCGTCTGTGCGTTGCTGATCATGGCGGCGTTTGGCGCGTCGGCCTGCAACGTACCGGTGTTTCGCTACGCACTGGAGCGGTGGCCGGCGGAGAATTACGAAGCATTCGTTTTTCACAAGGGCGCGATTTCGCCGATTGACCAGCAGCGCCTGAATGCGCTGAGCAATTCCATTCAACAGCTCAGCGCGAATCTTGTCGTGCGACGTGTCGATCTTTCCGAATCCCACGGAATGGATGAGGAGAGACTTTGGCGCGCGCAGACCAACGCCATGTTGCCTTGGGTCGTGGTGCGTGCCCCGGAAAGTGAAAGCGCCGATCCTTCGCTCTGGACCGGCGCGCTCCAGGATGTGAATGCGAAGGCATTGCTCGATTCGCCCGCGAGTTCTGAACTCGCAACGCATTTGCTCAATGGCGATTCCGTGGTGTGGCTGATGATTGATTCGGGCGATCGCGCACAGGACGAAGCGGCTTCCGCTTTGCTGACGAATGAGACGAAACGGTTGGAGTCCGTTCTGAAGTTGCCGCCGCCTTCCGCAGACGATCCGGCGCCACGTTCGGCCTTGCCGTTGCGAATCGCGTTTTCGATTCAACACCTCGCGCGCGATGCCGCCGGCGAAGATTTGTTTCTGCGCATGTTGTTGCACGGTGAAAAGGTGGAGCAGGGGAAGCCAGCAGTCGTTCCCGTTTTCGGACGGGGCCGTGCGCTCACTGCCCTCAGCGGTTTCGAACTCACGCCGAAGATTTTCAGTCAGGCTGCGGCATTCCTTTGCGGTGCGTGTTCGTGTGAAGTCAAGGAGTTGAATCCGGGCAAGGATCTACTGCTCGCCGCAAATTGGGAATCGATCTTCACAGGTCCACCGCTTGCGGCACCGGCGCCGGCTGTGATCGCGGGTGAAAGCGTTCCCATCGCGGCCGGGAATCCGACCGCCGCTCCGCCCGCGCCACGAGCGGCGAAGGACGTGCCGAACGAGCGGCGCGGGCTCAAGCTTCTCGCCAGCGTCACCCTTGCGTTTGTGTGCATCATCGTGTTGATCATCGGCATCGTGATGCTGCGCTCCTTGCGCCAACGTTGATATGAGTACACCCCCGACTTCGCCTCGACCGTCCAGAATCCTGCTGCCTTTTATTTCCATCGCCGCGCTCACGCTCGTGTTTGGAATCGTGGCGCTTTTCCGTGATCCCATGCGACGCAGTGCGGCCGCACAACCGCTCACAGTTTACTGCGCGGCGGGATTGCGTTTGCCGCTGGAAGCCGTCGCGAAACAATACGAGAAGGAATTCGGCATTCGCATCGATCTTTCCTACGGCGGTTCGCAGACGCTGCTCGCCAACGTCGAAGTGAGCAAGACAGGCGATCTCTACATTCCCGCGGACGACAGTTACGTTGCGATCGCAACGGAGAAGAAGCTCGCCGCGGAAGTTTTCCCGCTGGCGACGATGATGCCGATGGTCGCGGTGAAGAAAGGGAATCCCAAAAACATTCGCGCGATCACTGACCTCACGCGTGCCGACGTGAAACTTTCGCAGGCAAACCCGGACGCCGCAGCGATTGGGAAAGTAGTTCGTATGGCGCTCCAAAAAGCCGGTCAATGGGATGCCATTACCGCACGCACCACTGTTTTCAAAGGCACGGTGAACGACGCGGCAAACGATGTGGTTCTCGGCGCGACGGACGCTTCGTTCATCTGGGACGCGCTCGCGGCGCAGTATCCGGCGTTGGAGTTCATCGCACTTCCAGAGTTGTCCAACAGTGTTGGCCGTGTTTCTGCCGCCGTGCTCACGACGAGCAAGTCGCCGACGGCGGCGCTGAAATTCGCGCGCTACCTCAGCGGGCGTGACAAGGGATTGAAGGAGTTCGAGCGGAACGGATATCGCGTTGCGCTGGGCGAAGCGTGGAGCAGGGAACCCGAGCTCAATCTTTTCGCTGGCGCGATGTTGCGGCCGGCGATCGATCAAACGGTCACGGATTTCGAGAAGCGCGAAGGCGTGCGGGTCAATCGCGTTTACAACGGCTGTGGTATTCTTGTGGCCGAGATGCAGACGGGAAAGCATCCCGACGCATACTTCGCGTGCGATACCTCGTTCATGAATCAGGTGAGCGACCTGTTCCTCGACGCGACGAATCTTTCGATGAACCAGCTCGTGATTCTCGTGCCGAAAGGCAATCCACGCGGCGTGAAGTCGTTGCGTGACCTCGCGCAGCCGGGACTGCGTCTTGGCGTCGGTCACGAAAAGCAGTGCGCGCTCGGCGTGCTCACCAGAAATACGTTGATGACCAATGGAACGTATCTCGACGTGAGGAAGAATGTCGCAGTCGAATCGCCTACGGGAGATTTCCTCGTGAACCAGCTTCGGGCGAAGTCCCTGGATGCGGCGATTGCTTACGTGAGCAACGCCGCGGGCTCGGCGACTGAACTCGACGCGATCGCGATCGACATTCCGTGCGCGATCGCGGCGCAACCTCTGGCGCGTTCGCGCGAAACGAAGCAGCCGCAACTCACGTCGCGTTTGATCGCGGCGCTGAAATCTGCGGAATCGAGAGCGCGCTTCGAACGCAACGGGTTTCGTTGGACGGGGAATTGAGCGGGGATCGCCGGGGATCGGTGACGAGGTGCTCGATTCACAGTTGCGCTTGTGGCTTTCCGCAGCGCCACGCTTCTTCTACAACCACCGCGTGCCCGAACAGCCAGTGAAGCGAAGAGTGCGCGCCAGTTCCGACTGGCGGTTCATCGCGTGTCTTTCGGTGATCGGTGGAACGTACATCGTGCTGATCATCGCGATGGTGCTGGCGGATCTCGCCTACACGTCGCCATCGGAGATAATGGGCGCCCTCGCGCGGCGTGAAATTCAGTACGCGATCAAGCTAAGTCTCCTCTCCTGCACTGCCGCCGCGTTGCTGTCCCTGGTGGTGGGAATTCCGCTCGGGTACCTGCTCTCGCGGGCGCGATTTTTCGGAAAGACGTTTGTTGATGCGGTGCTGGACATCCCGATCGTGCTGCCGCCGTTGGTCATCGGCCTGAGTCTATTGATTCTGTTCCAAGTGAAGATCGGTTCGCATACGATCGAAGAATGGTTCGCGGATGAACGTTTCCTCGCGATGCCGGTCACGTTTCATATTCCAAGTGTGATCCTTGCCCAGTTCACCGTCGCCGCCGCATTCGCAGTCCGGACGATGCGCGTGACATTTGACCAGATCAATCCGCGGGCGGAGCAGGTGGCGCTCACGCTTGGCTGCACACGCGCGCAGGCCTTCTGGCGCGTGACGCTGCCGGAGTCGCGCCGTGGCGTGTTCACAGCGGCGACGCTCGCCTGGGCGCGGTCCCTCGGTGAGTTTGGACCGATCCTCGTCTTCTCGGGTGCGACGCGGATGCGCACGGAAGTGCTTTCAACAACGGTGTTCCTGGAATTGAGCGTTGGGCAATTGCACGCGGCGGTTGCGGTGTCGCTACTGATGATTGCCACGGCGGTGATCGTTCTGTTGATCGTGCGCGGCTTCGGATTGCAGCCGGCTTTTCGGAAAGGCACCGAGCCGTGATCGGGCTGGAACACATTTCCATTCGAGCCGGCGCGTTCACCTTGACCGATGTTTCATTCTCCATTCCCACTGGAGCATGGTGCGTGTTCATGGGGCGCACCGGCAGCGGGAAGACCACCATTCTCGAAATGATCTGCGGCTTGCGTGCGCCGGAAAGCGGGCGCGTCCTGCTCGACGGCAAGGATGTGACCGGGCTGCGGCCGGGCGAGCGCGGAATTGGCTACGTGCCGCAAGACCGCGCGCTGTTCCAAACAATGACGGTGCGCGACAACCTGGCGTTCAGTCTCAAGCTGCGCGGTTGGGCGCATGAAACCATGGCCGCCCGCGTGAACGAGCTTGCGCATCTATTGCAGATCACTGCGTTGCTCGATCGATTCCCGCATAAGCTCAGCGGTGGCGAAGCGCAACGCGTTGCGCTCGGGCGGGCGCTGGCGGTGAAGCCCGCCGTGCTGTGTCTCGATGAGCCGCTGAGCGCACTGGACGACGCGACCCGCGAGGAAATGCGGATCGTTCTGCGCAGCGTGCGCGAACGAACGCGCGTCACGACCCTGCACGTCACGCATCACGCCGACGATGCGCTTGACCTTGCGGACGAGGTTTTGTTCCTGCGCGAAGGCGCGGTTGTTCGAGGCTCGGTCAACGAACTTCAACCGCGTTAAGCCGTGGACATTCTCGTTCGCGCACGCGACCTTGCTTGCAAGGAAACCCATTATGAAGGCACGCATTGTCATCCCAACCGCGACAGGACAACGAATCAGTTACGAAATCGCAGCGCATCACGGGCGCACCGGAGGGCAATTGCGCATCGTGTTGGCGACCAATGAAGAACCGTTCGAGCGCTGGTTGTTTTATCTGTTCCGCGACATCGGCGCACATGTCGTCACCGACGCGCCGGAGGAATTTCGCCGCAAGCTTGGCCTGAGCGAGGCAGAGCCGGGAATCGTCAATGAACGCGACGTCGACGAGACCGTTCAACCTCGCCATTCCGCGACGGTTTGAATCCGGGACTGCCGTTCAAACAAGCTCACATCGACTCGCTGCCGCGCGCGACTGATTCGATGAAGGTGGCGAAGTGGCGGTGCTGGTGGCGGGACTGAGGGGGATACTCATTTCACGGCATTGACCGAATCGAAGACGGCCGTTGTCGCTGCGAAAGTATTGCCCGAGCAGACAAAAAGGCCGACGTGGCTCTGACCATCGAAGGTCGTGGGAAGAGTCATTCGCGGCTCGCCCCAGACGCGGCCATCAGTCGAGGTGAAGAGCTGCGTTTGCCCGCCTGCCTGGACGAGCTTGAGGTGGATGGGCAACGTCACCTTGCCAAGGTCCTTGACCTTACCCCCATTTCCGAGCTCGTCCCGCCACCGACCGACGAGGTCCCCGGACGCTTCCACCTGGATCAGCACATAACGACTGCTGGGAACGGTGAGCGATTCCCGAATCATCAACCCGGAAGCGGTCGAGGGCCTGCGATCATTTGCGTAGCCCTTGGGGCCGCCGACGTTCGGCCCCAGGCTTGTCAGGCGGGCGGAGATGTCCACCTCGCTGCGCGCCGGTTTGCTGACAAAGACGCCCTGATCGTTGACCCGCTCCCAAAACGAGGTCATCGCATGGCCGCTGCCCGTGAGGGTGAACTTTCCGTCCACCACCGAGACCGCGCCGGGAATCGGCGGCTGGTTAAGTTCCTGGTAGTTCCAGCCCGCGGGCAGCGTGGTTGGAGTTACCGTGACCGTGCTGACTTGAGTCACCTTGCCGACCACCGCGGTGATGGTGCAGGTCCCCGGCTTCTTGCCGACGATCATGGCGATCTGTTCACCAATCCCACGCACCTCCGCCAATGCCGGATCACTGGAATTCCAAGCGACTTGGCGCTCACCGCTGTTGCTGGGTGCGATGGTCGCATTGAGTGCCGCACGACCATTGACGGGAATGGTGAGCGCTGGGCGATCAAGGGTGACGCTGGCGGCAGCGACCTTGGCATTGCAGTGGATCGCCTGGTTGAGTTCGACCGCGGCGATCAGGGGGCCCGCGCTCTCATTGTCTGCTGTCACCCTGAGTCGATAGATATTCCACGTGCCTGGTTTCGCGATGGTGAAAACGAGGCGCGAAGTTTGATCCGTAAAGGCAAGGGAACTCTGACTGTCCAGGACGGTCCAAGTCACCCCGTCATCATTGGACGCGGATAATTCCAGCGTGCGCGGCAAGCGCAGTTTATCCGGGCAAACGACGCCATACGAATTCACCAAGTATTTTCGTCCATCGACGTATTGATATTGAATCCCAC
>JBBRBM010000238.1:0-8163 GCA_038205745.1 Verrucomicrobiota bacterium
TGCAATGCGAGCTTGCCGGGGTCCGAACCGGAATCGAGCGGACCAGGCCCGTCATCACACCGGCCATTGCGGATGACTAACCTGGCTTTGGTTGGGTCGCTGCTGTAAACGCGCATTTTCCCGGTCTTATTGATGCGCAAGCCGGCCGCGTCCCGGCGATCGTTGCCTGTCATAAGGCTGGTGTAATCTTTTTTGTTCACCAGCAGGGTGGCATCACGGGTCAGGGGGCGGTCCGGCAAACCCGCCAGTAAAGTGCCTTGCACATTAATGGAATCAGGACGGCAGAAACTGCCTCGCTTCCCCCACAAAGCGCCGTCAAGTAACGCGAGCGTAGCTCCGGGATGGACATGGTCGCCGTTGCGGTTGTCTGACATCACCTGGCAATCCGGACCTCCTATGGCCATGCCTTTCATGATCTGAATCTTATCGCGCGAAGTAATTACCCCAAGGAATTCGACCGAAGCATTGTCCTCCTTCTCAACCGTGAGATACTGACAAATGTCCACTTCAGTCTCCGGCCGGACGCGCGCCTTATCGGCGCCCGCCCACAAGCCCCACATGACATCGCTGCCCGCCACACCAAGCTGATAAACCATGAGGGCGTCAACGCGGGTAAAGGTATGTTTGCTCCCATACCAGCCGTTCAGGAACCGCATGTTGATGCGTCCTCCCAGGCGCGCCCACTCGTTGCCGTAAACCTTGCAGCCTTCAGAAGCTATATAGCTGCCTCGTTCGGCTGTGATATGTCGCACGGTGAAGGTCATGCGACCTTCGGGCAACTCAGGATGGCTGCCAGGCACCAATTTGTAGCGCACCGTTGATGACGGCAATAATATGTCCGTGTCGCTATCCCACCAGGTCGAGCCCGTGGGCGCGGCGCCAAAGGCCAGCCAGTTTTCGGTTTTTGAAAAATCCCCGCTCTCGCCCGGCTTGGCCCAGACCAGGAGGCGTTTGGGCTTGGTCCATTTTTCCTTCGCGTAATACGGGGCCGGTCCCTTCTCCGGCGCGGCATCTGGCCAGGCCGTCCAGTTCATGTACCGAGACTCTTCCGGCGTCAGTGGCCGTGGCTCATTCAGTTTCACCAGAACTTTGTTCCGGGTATAGGACGAGACAAATTGTTTCTCAAAGGATGCCGTAGTGCCCAGGTTCGGCGAGTAGAGCACCAAGTGTTTGTCCATTTCGCAGACTAATTGTCCTTGAATCTTGCGGCCATCGACGAGGATCAATTCGGTGGGAGTGGGATTCAGTTCAGCCGCGCTGATAATGGTGCTGCCTACGCTTTCGGCCGCATAGGCCTTCTGTCCGAAGTATAGATTGTAGCCGGTCATCACGGCCAGGGTTAAGGCCAGTGCCGCGTTGGTTTGGTTGGTCATAATATTTTTTCCGAGTTTTGGCATTGCTTCACTTTTATCCGCAGGCTGGAGTGCGACCGAATTGAATGGTCTGTTTCATCTCATTACTGCTTGTCATCCGGATGCCAGGCGTCCATGACAAACCGCTTCGAAGGCTCCAGAGTTATCGGCCATGTGCGCACCTTGCCATCCGCATACCGGACCGTCAGCAGGCATTTACCCGGTTCCTGCACCGCCAGGTTCACCGTGTCCGGTCCCCGGCAACCCGTGGCGATATTGGCTCCGATGTCGCGCATGCCGACGATCTTACCCTGGGAATCAGCCAGCGTCACTCGCGCGCCAAGCACGCCGCGTTTACCACGAACATGGACACTCAGGATTCCCACCTTCGCCAGCAGCACCTCGTCCAAGGATTGATTTTCCTTGGGCTGGCGCAGACGCAAGCTGTCGTTCGGGATCAACCGCAGCGAACCATCGGCACAGCCCAGCACGAGGTCATTCACGCCATCACCATCGGCATCGCCGGCGGCTAGGGACCAAGCGCCCCGCTCATGGGACTCATCCGCGAAGATGTCTGGCTTGTGCGACAACGCGGTGGTGAATGAGCCGTAGGCTCGACTCAAAGCCGCTTTGCGTGCACCGACATAGAGGTCCACCAGGCCGTCGGCGTTTAGATCCTCGGCGATGACTGGGAACATCGAATTGTTTCCCACCTGGAGTTCATTGCCGTAGCCGGTCAGGTTACGGACAGTTCCGGCGTCTTCTCCCAGCCAGCGGAGCCGGGACTCCAAGCAGATCGCCAGGTCGATTCGATCCGGCCTCCACAGCGGGGCGAAGGAGCTGGCGCCGGCCAGGGTCGGCGGCAAATCTTCGCCCTTGTCGTCAAACCGCGCTTCCAACGCGATATTGAGTTTCATCGCCTTGAAGCGCGCCTTCTCGTCCTGAATGAGCAGAAGACCCTTGCCAGTGGCATACATGAGATCGGTATGGCCATCCCGGTTCCAGTCGCCGGCGGAAAAGTATCCGGTCTGCGAGGCACCGCTGGATTCCTGGTCCAGACCCATCGCCGCCGTGGCATCGGTGAAGGTGCCGCCGTTCGTTCCCGGATTCAAATAGACATGCAAACCGCCGCCGATTTTCGACACGACGACATCAGGGTAGCCGTCGCCATTGATCTCGACAAAGGCTGCGCACAGCATATTCGCAGCGGCCTCCTTTGGCAGCAGCGTGGAGACGTTGAAGGTCTTGCCATTGCCCAAATAAATATTCCCGCCTGCCAAGAGGTCAGGATGTCCGTCGGCGTTGACATCGGCGAAGTTGACACTGGGGCTCTTAAGGTTCTGAAGTCCCAGCGCTTCGGTGTCATCAATAAACTCCAGCTTGCCCCGTTGCAGAAAAACCCGATCGCCATCGTCGGAAGCCGCGTAAACGTCCAAGCGGCCATCCCCGTCAATGTCATAGAGCGCCACTCCGCGAACCGGGCTTTTGAATTTGCCGATCACCACGGCTTCGCGACACTGCATCTGCGGTGCGACTGGGAAGTAGTAGTGCCCTCGTTTCTTATCAACCATCATCTCGACCAGGCGATCGGTGGCGCCATTGAAGGTGCCGGCCATCCCACCACCGTTCCCCATGGGATCAATCCGCTCCGTCCATTGCCAGGATGACGGATCCCGGACGTCCTTTTCACCAACCTGCCACTCGCCCGTTCCGCCGGTGTAGAGCAGGATTTTTGCGGACTTGCGAGCTTCACCGACATAGGCCACCACTGGCGAACCAACTTTCGCCAGTGATACGAAGGCCAGCTTCATGTCGTCTCCGGACACCGTCACGGCAACCGTCTTCGGCGCGAAAGTCCCCTTGATCACCTGTAGCACCTCTAGCTTCGCCGTCCCCTTCTCGGCATCCACCGAGGTGACTTTGAGTTCCATCACGACATCATAGCGCTCGAACAAATGACCCTGTTGGAGACTGGGATTGATGATCGCCTGCGCGCACAACGGGGCGAGAAACAGGATTATCAGCCTGCGCAAGGCGGGCGTCTGTCGATGATGAGCAATCATGGGTGCCGTTCGTATATCACTTGGGCTTGTTGGACGTTATTGTGAACAGGGTATCCGGCTTGTCTTCATTGTTGCTTCCGAAGAAGACGTTCTTCCAGCCAGCACGGACGTCCGCGCCGGTGATCTCGATGCCGCCAGTTCGGACATCGTTAAACTCGACGCCGTTGAAATCCACTTTTCCAAACAGGCTCATGGTGATCTTTTGTGATTTCTCGGATTCCTTCTGCCTGGCCTGCTCTGCGGCCTTCCCCTTCGGGGGGTATTTCGCCAGGGCGAAGACCAGACGCGCCTTCTTGGGATCAGCGCTGGTGACGGCGATGCTTCCTTGGGGGCTCAGGATCATTCCCCGATCCGTTGGTTTAGTGCCGCCCGATTTGTCATTCAGGTAGATGAAAGCGTCCTTGGTCAGCGGTCGTTCAGGCGTTCCGACGAGCAGTTTGCCCTTGATGGTCATGTCCATCCACATCGCCCGCCGCTGCGTCAACTGAAAGGTCGCCCCCGACATCATGACCAGCGTGCCGGCATCTTCGATGTTCATGACATGACGATCCCCGCCCCGGAAGGTCACATCAGGCCCCAGGATCATGGTGCCGGTGTGAACATACCAGCCGTCCTGGTTGTTCCAATAGCCAAGAAACTCCACCGAGGCACCCTCGCTCTTGTTCACGGATGGAATCTTGAAGCCGATTGTCCGCCTGTTTTCGTTACGGGCGAAGGCATGCCTGTTTCCCACCCATCTTGGTTCGTGGATGTGCCAGGCTGCTGGCCCCTCGCACTGCCAGTAGTTCCCGACTACCGAGGGATTCCTCAGACTGAGATGAACGCCCTTGCCTTGGGTAAGATGACGCACCGGGAATCCGCCATATTCTTCCCATCCGCCAGGGCCTTCCACCTTGTAGTTGCCGTCCGGGAAGACGACGTCCGTCTTGGCATCGGGGCCTTTGGTCGCCGGTTTACCGGCCGATTCGCCAGGCAAATATTCCAGCCAGTTTTCCGGACTATCCACGGGGCCTTTGAAATCCCCCTTCTTGGCCCACACCAACAGACGGGCCGGTTCCCACTTCTCATTGTAATAGGCGGTTTTCTTCACATCCTCCGGCCACAAGCCCTTCTGCTCATAGCAGGGGTTGTGTGCGCTCGGGGCCTTGGGGTCATAGGTCGGCGCGACCGGAGGGGCGGCGCTCGGCTTATCGGCCCCAAAGGCGGGCTTGGCGCAGAGGACAAAGAAGGCGGTGGTGATGAGCAATGCCGGGAACGTGTGAATCAGAGATTTCTGTTTCAAACAATGGTTTTCTCAATTTCCGGGTGCATAAGTCTTTTCATAAGCTTTATCTCGCACGCGTTCTACCAGACCCAGTTCACGGGACAATGACGCGAAGATGATAATTCTGTTATCTTCAGGCCGCCTGCTCCAACCCTCAGCTCACCGGGAAGATCATCTCGAACCGTGTACCTTTCCCCGTTTCGCTGGCCACGGTGATGGTTCCACCGTGGGCTTCCACGAGCGCCTTCACGATTGCCAACCCCAGTCCGGCTCCGCCTTGCGCACGGGAGCGGGCCTGGTCCACCCGATAAAAGCGCTGGAAAATTTTCGGCAGGTGCGCGGCGGCGATGCCTTCGCCCGTATCGGTGACACGGAGGATTGCCTCCTTGCTTCCTTTGGTGAGGGAGATGGCGACGCTGCCGCCGCGTGGGGTGTGGCGAACGGCATTATCAAGCAGGTTTTGCAGGATACGTTCCAGTGCGGCTGCGTCAGCGGATAGGAACAACGATTCCGGCGCGTCGCATTTGATGGAGATGCCGCGCTCGCCCGCTTGCAACTGCCAACTCGCTGCCATCTCGCCACAGAGCAGAGCCAGATCGGTTTCCTTCACCGCCAGCAACGATTGCCCCGCATCCGCCGAGGCTAGTTGCAACAAGTGCGCCGCCAGGCGTGTCAGGCGGCCGGTTTCCTCGCGGCAGACCACCAGGGCGTTGCGATAATCTTCGGCGAGCCGCTCGCGCCGGAGGGCGAGTTCAATCTCGCCGCGCAGCACCGTCAACGGGGTGCCCAGTTCATGAGCGGCGTCGGCCACGAAGTCGGCGATTTGCCTCTGCTGTCGCACTTCTTCGGCCTCGGCTGCCAACCGCGCGGAGCGCAGCATCCAGGCGGTCAGCGCCAAATTGGTGGCCAGGACCACGAGCCCTGCGACGGCCAAGACCCAGGCGACGCGCGTGAAGCGGCGCGCCGCCTCCGGCACCGGCAAACCCGCGGCCACAAAACCCATCAGGACCATCCGACCACCCGGTTTGGTGCGTTCGTAAAGCGGATAAGTCGTGACTTTCACCGCCGTGCCATCCGGCAAGGTGCGCGCCTCCACGACATGGCGCGCCTCATTCGTGGCCAGGGCGTTCGTGATGGCGGTGCGGGCGGCATCAGTAAGCGGGAGCGGTTGGGCGATGTTCAGCGTGTGCCCGAGGGGTTGGCCGTTGCGGTTCCACGCCTGCAGGAACACATCAGGATTCAAGGGAGCAAAGCCGCGGGCAATCCAGTGGGCGATTTGGGGTCCGGGTGGCTGAAAATTGATGGTCTCACTCGGATACCGGTTTTTGAGCATATCGCTGAAGTTCAGCACCCGGTCCCGCAGCACCAGGTCAATGTAGGCCGTCTCGGCGGGCACATCCGCCGCCACCGCGCGGCGGAGCCCCCAGAACACGCCGCCGAACACCATCACCAGCAACAGCGAAAGCACAAGGCCGAGGCTCAGGAGGGGGTGTTTCATGGGTTGTCGGATTCCTGCAAAATATAGCCGCGCCCGCGCAGTGTGTGCAGCAACGGACGGTCAAAGCCCCGGTCCACCTTTTCCCGGAGCCGGTAAATGAGCGCTTCGATCACATTGGTCTCGCAGTCCGAATGTTGGTCCCAGACGTTCTCCAGCAGCATGGTGCGCGTCACCACTCGGCGGGGATGGCGCAGGAAATAGACCAGCACCGCGTATTCGCGGGCTGTGAGACCCAACCGACGCCCTTCACGGGTGACTGTCTGTGTGTGCAAGTCGGCCTCAATACCGCCAAATGCCAGACGCGCGTCCCCGGCCTCCGGCTTTGCGTGCCGGCGCAGCAGCGCTCTCATCCGGGCCATGAGTTCATCGAAGGCGAAGGGCTTGGTGAGGTAGTCATCCGCTCCCGCATCCAGACCGCGAACTTTGTCCGGCACGCTGATCGCGGCCGTGAGCAGAATGACCGGCGTTTTCACACCCGCCCGCCGCATCTCTTTGACCACTTCCACACCATCGCGTCCTGGCAGACGGATATCCATGAGAATCAAATCGTGCGTTCCTGCAAGCGAGGCGGTCAGGCCAGCCTCGCCATCCTCCGCCACCTCGACGACAAAGCCTTCCTCCCGCAACCCTCGCGCGGTAAAGGAGGCGATCTTCCGGTCATCTTCGACGATGAGGATATTCACAGGTTTAAGAAATCAATATTGAGTTGGATTCTCATAATGTGTTCCGTTGTCAGTAGTTCACGGATGCTGGTCATACTTTTGTCCTTTTGTGCTTGGGCGGCGGATTGCCGATCATGCGCTCGCATTCGGTTCATGGCTTGACGGCATCGACGGTGGTGGAAGTGCCACGTCGCGCCGCCGTCACGCGTGCCGATGATGTGTTCGGAGCCGGCGTTGAAGGCGACATCCGAATTCCGCGAGTCCACGGTGAGCACGGTGCCTGCGAGTCCCGCCGGCATCGCGCGGCGTGCGGCTTTGCCCTTGGCGGACGCGCGCCACGATTTGCACCGTCTTTCGTGGCGTAGATCGTATCACCATACCATGCCGTGTCGGCGGCGTACATCACGTCCGGGTTGCTGGGCGCCACGGCGAAGGCTTCGTAGCGTGAGGTGAAGTTCTCGTTGGGATTGCCCTTCTGAGCCAAGCCGCTCGAAATCGAGATCCAGTTGGCGCCACCGTCGGTGCTCTTGAAAATGCCACCCGGAAGGAAGCTGCCTTCCTTGCCAGGCCGCGTCTTGCCCGGCGAGATAAACACTGTTTCCTTCTGCGTCGGATGCGCCACCACGCGCCGCGCGTGTGCCGTCGCGAGCTATAATGGACGAGCTTGATCGAGAGCGTAAATTCCTCGTCCAGCGGCACATCGTAGCGCCCCCGTTCGTCAAGTTGAGCCGCGATGTCGTGCGGCTCGAAGCGCAGACGTCCCGCCGTTTCCAGCAGGATAGTGTGCGCGGTTCTGGCGGCAGATTTCCGGGGACGCGATTTCAAGTGGGCACAGAGTAACAGACCGCAGGTCGCGATGGAACAGGGTTTTAGTCCAAAGGGAAACCTTCCGGCTGAGCTGGAGGAGTCCCGAAGTTTGACAGCTCCGGGAGTCGTTTTTTGAGTCTGCCTTTCGTGAACTGCTCAAAGTTTACGAAATGAGGCCAAAAGATGCGGCAGCATGGTTATGAAACGCTCGAACAAACGACTTGGGAATGCAAATATCATGTGGTGTTTTTTCCCAAGTGCCGGCGCAAGGGATTGTTTGCGCAGCTGCGGCGAGACCTGGGGCCGGTATTCCGGTCGCTGGCCGAACAAAAGGAATGCGCGGTGGAGGAGGGGCACTTGATGAACGACCATGTGCACTTGCTCCTGTCGGTGCAGCGTATCCGTCCGGCGGAACCAGGTGAGGAGTTGTCAGGCGGCGGGCGATTCGGCCGACGCGCGGGTGCGATGCCAGGCTTGCGGTGTCAGGCGCTTAACTTCTCCAGTAGTCGCCTGGCCC
>JBBRBM010000239.1:0-8038 GCA_038205745.1 Verrucomicrobiota bacterium
CCGGATGCACGCGCTTTCGTCCGTGCTCAATCTCCTCTCGCTGGGGTGCCTTATCGCTTACACCTGGCGCGTCGCCAACCCGCCGGAGCCCGCACGATTCGTCAGCGCACAGAAGTTCAGGGGTTGACAATTGGTCACCCCATTCAAGATTAGCGCAGGCGAAAAATCGCCAAAGGGGCAAATCGGGAACAGCTATGAACGAGTATCAATCTCCCCGTGGATTTTCGGGCAGCGCGGGTTTTGGCAGTGGTCCAAACAAACCGCCAGTGGCGGAAGACACGATCAAGACGGACAAGATCCAGATCGAGCGCAAGACGTTCGTCATTTCGCTGAAGGAAAATCCACGGGGCCGTTTCCTGCGCATCACCGAAGATGTGAATGGCCGTCGCGACACGATCATCCTGCCCGCGACCGGGCTTGCGGAGTTCAAGCGCGTGGTCGATGAAATGGTGCGCGCGTCGGATGCAGCGCCGATGAAAACACCAGGCTAGGCGTTCACTGCTTTTTTGGCGCGTTTCGCCTTGCGCGGTTTCAGCCGCGGCGCGTCGCCCCACAAGGCTTCGAGGTCATACTTCTCCCGCACCTCCTGTTTCATCACGTGGACAATCACGTCGAAATAATCCATCACGATCCAAGCCGTGTGGAGTGTACCGTCGATCGCGCGGGGACGGAGATCGTGATCGTCGCGGAGGCCGTCAGCGATCTCGTCGGAGATCGCGCGCAGATGCGGCTCGCTGCTGCCAGAACAAATCACGAAGTAATCCGTCACCGAGGACAGATCCCTCACGTTGAGCACGACGATATTCTCGGCCTTTTTGTTGTCTGCATACCCCAGGCACAGTTGAGCCAGCTTCTTTGAATCCATCTCGGCGGAAAGTGCCATGCGGCGAGTCGAGAGTCGAGGATCGAGACACGTGTCACTCACGGGCGATATAAATTCGCTTCCCGAATCACGTCAGCAATGCCCGGTGGAACCAGGTGAGCGATGTCGCGCCCTTCCCTCACTCGCGCACGAATCTGCGATGATGAAAGGCGCAAAGGCCATCCACCGAGCACTTGGATCCGAAACGGCACAGGCAAGGTCGCTGGAATTTCTCCCGGGCGCGGAATCACGACGAACTGCACGAGAGCCGCGAGTTGTTCGGCCTCACGCCACTTCGGCAGCGTCGGCACGTGGTCCGCGCCGATCAGATAAAAAAGCTCGGTCCCGGAGAACCGCTTCGTGTAATCGCGAACCGAGTCCACCGAATAAGACACGCCGCCACGAGTGAGTTCCTGGGTGTCGATCTCGTAGTTGCTTTTGCCAGCCAGCGAGAGACGGAGCATGCGCAAGCGCAGTGCCGCGGCCACTGGTTCGCTCATCGGCTTGAACGGCGATTGCGCGGCCGGAATAAAAAAAAGTCTGTCGAGCGACAGTTCTTCGCACGCGGCCTGCGCCACGAGCAAGTGACCGATGTGGACGGGATCGAACGACCCGCCGAACAATCCGATGCGTTTCATCGCGCGCAGTTAAACACCACCTTGCAAGGCGCCGCCAGTTTGGAACTGGAGCCCGATCAACAGCATGTCGGAGGAGAAAGAGGCGGCAGGTGAAAAAGTGTTCCAGCGCCGGAGACTGCATCGCGAGGAGGCGGGAACACGCGGGAAAGGCAAAGGCGCGCCCTTATCCGGGCGCGCCTGCGTTGTTCGAATTTTAGTTCAGCCCTTTTTGCCGACAAGCTCGGAGAGCTTGAAGATCGGCAGGAACATACAAATCGCGATGCCGCCCACCGTTACTCCGAGGAACACAATCAGCAGCGGTTCGATCAGCGCGGTAAGGCCGTTGAGCGTTGTCTCAATTTCCTCGTCGAGAAAGTCAGAGATGCGCTCGAGCATTTGCTCGAGCTTGCCGGTTTGTTCGCCGGCGGTAACCATTCGGATAATCATCACGGGAAAGACGGGATGTTTCGCCAGTGAAGACGAAATGCCTTCGCCCTTCTCGATGTCGCCTGCGGACGTGCGGATCGCTTTCTCCATGATCACGTTGCCGACCGTATTCGCAACGATGGTCATCACTTCGAGGATCGGCACACCGGCACGAATCAAGGAAGCGAGCGTGCGCGTGAAGCGAGCGAGACAAATCTTGTGAGCAATCTGTCCGAAGATCGGCAGCTTGATCCGCGTGCCGTCCCAGAACTCGCGGCCTTTCTTCGTCTTGATGTAAGCCAGCCAGCTGTAAATAAGCCCGACGCCCGCGGCCATAAGATAAAGCAAATGCGCCTTCACAAACTGGCTCAGGTTGATGAGCATCTGCGTGGGCGCGGGCAGCTTGGAACCGAAACTCGAATAAACTTCGCCAAACACCGGCACGACTTTCACGAGCAGGAAGATCGTGATGCCGATCGCGATCACCGTCACAGCCACCGGATACATACACGCGGACTTCACCTTTTTGCGGAGGCGTGCCGTGTTTTCCAGATAGGTGGCAAGGCGGGAGAGAATTTCCGCCAGCAAACCGCCGCGTTCGCCCGCGCCGACCATGCTGACGTAGAGACGATTGAAAACCTTGGGATGCCGAACGAGGGATTCGGAGAAACTGTCACCACCTTCAACGCGCGAGCAGACGTCCTTAATCACGTCGCGCATCACTTTGTTAGTGGTCTGCTCTGCGAGCGCCTGAAGCGACTGCACCATCGCAAGACCGGCGTCGATCATTGTGGCGAGCTGCCGTGTGAAAACGACGAGATCAGACAGAGCCACGCGACCGCCGGCAGTTTTGCCTTTGCGCGCCAGCTTTTCCTGAATCGACAACACGAGCAAATTCCGGTTCAGCAAAGTCGCGACGGCCGCCTGCTCGGTGGCGGCATCAAGCGCACTGCGGATTTCGCGTCCGGTTCCGGCCTCGCGGGCCACGTAAGTGAATGATGGCATAAGTCTTTTGGTTCCTCAGGGCTCTCACCCCGGCTCGGTTGTAATTCGGCAGGAACCGGACGGGACTTAAGCCGCCGCGCGCGCGGTTTTGAGCGGTGCATCCAGAGCAGTGATCGCTTGCCGCAATCGCTGCTCCATCCGACTGAGTTCACCCGGGTCGATGATCTTCTCGCGAGCGGTGTTCGTGACGTAGAAAGTGTCGATTGCCGCACCCTTGTCGGTGAGAATTTTCGCCACGGCGATGTCCACGCCCAGTTCGCTGAATACTTGCGAGATGGTGTAGAGCAGACCGATGCGATCCTCCGTCTCGACTTCAATCACGGTGCGCGTGTCCGAGCTTTCGTTGTCGATGTGAAGGCGCGTCGGGATTCGCTCGCCTTCATGGGACTGGTAGAGCGGACGCGCCTTCTTCTGCTTCGCAATCAGCGCCGCGAAATTCACCGGCTCCATACTGAATGCCTTGAGCACAATTTCTTCGAATCGCTCGCGCTCATCCCGCGTGACCACCGTGCCACCAGCCGCGTCCGTGACGTAGAATGTGTCCAGGGCGATACCGTCTGCGCGCGTGAAACTTTGCGAACTCAGAATGTTGATGCCCGACGCGCTCAACGATCCGGTGATCTTGCTGAACAGGCCCAGTCGATCCCACGTGCAAATCTTCAGCACCGTGTAGCCACGATCAGGTTCGTTGTGCCACGAGATGACCGGCTCCAGCGCCTTCTCCTCCTCGGTCAACTGGTGATGCATGAAACGATGGGTCAACGCCAGGTCGCCCACGATCTCGCGGACCCCGTGAACCTGAAAATATCTCGCCGGAAGGTACTCGAAGTGCGCGTGCAATTCGTCCTCGCCAAAGCTGCGCGGCAAGGAGTGGGCAATCTCTTCTTCCATGAGCTCGCGTTCCCGTTGTTCCGCCCGCTGAAATACCGTGCCGCCGATCAGCACGTCCATTGTCTTGCGAAAGAGCGTCAGCAACAATGTATCCTTGAAGCTGTTCCAAAGCCCGCTGCTCGTGCCCATCGAATCGCCGAACGTGTGCAGCGTCAGCATCCGCAGGTTCGCGGGCGTTTGAATCACGGCGGCGAAGCTGCGGATCACCGATGGGTCGTCCAGGTCGCGCCGCTGCGAGAGTTGCGCCATGAGCAAATGGTTCTCGATGATCAGGCGAAGCGAGTGCGTCGTCGCGCCATCGAGCTCAAGGCGGTGCGCCACGCGCGTGATGATTTTGCCGCCGACCTGGCTGTGATCGCCGGTGTGCAGCGCCTTGCCGGCATCGTGAAGCAGCAATGCGAGGTAGAGCACGAAGGGACGTTCCACATCACGAAACAGTTCCGCATAGTTGCTGAACGGCGCCTGCTCCGCCTCCCAGACCTCGTCGAGCTTCTCAATACAAACCAGCGTGTGCTCGTCCGCCGTGTATTGGTGATAAAACTCATGCTGCACGAGGCACGTGAGCTTTCCAAAATCGGGCAAATATTTTCCCAGGAGCCCCACCTCGTGCATCGCTCGCAACATGGGCGCCACGTTCCCGCGCTGGTCCAGTAACTCGAGAAATGTTTTGCGCACATGCTCATCGTCGAGGAACTCCCGGTTCACCTGCGAAAGTTCGTTGCGAATGAGCTGGCGCAGATCCGGATTCAACCGCAGCCCTCGTTGTTGCGCGTAAAGAAAAACGCGCATGAGACGGCGCGGCTGCTCGCGGAAAACGCGGTTGTGAACCGCAAGAATCTCGCCGCCGATAAACTTGAACCCGTCGACGATCTGCTCCTTCTTGCCGAAGCGATCGCGGATCAAGCGTCGAAAGTCCGGCAGCAACTTTGGCCCGGGCAACAGCGCCAGCCGCTGTTCCACCGTGCGCGTGATCAGGTAAATGTTGCGCGAGTGAATGTAGTAGTCGCGCATGAACGCCTCGATGCGTTTGCTCGGCGAACGATCGGTGTAGCCGAGCCCGTGCGCGACCGTTGGCTGGATGCTCCTGCCCAGCACATCCTGCGGACGGTCCGACGTGTAATGAAGCTCGTTCCTCGTGCGCAGCAGAAAATCGTAGGCCGCCTCCAACTGCCGGCCCTCTGCCGAGTTGATCAGCCCGCGGGTTTGCAACTCTTCCGTGGTGCGCGTGCGGTATTTGAAGAACGCCATCCAAAGCAGGTTCTGGTAATCGCGCAAGCCGCCGCAGCCGTTCTTGATGTTCGGCTCCTGCATGGTCGCAGAGTTGCCGAATTTGGTGTGACGCGTCGCCTGGTCTTCCACGCGCTGTTCGATGTATTCCTCCTCGTGACCGGCAACACACTTGTCCAGCAACTGTTTCTCAAAAATCTTGAAGAGCTCGCTGTTGCCCGTGACCAGACGCGCCTCGATCAGCGAGGTCTTCGATTGCATGTCGGTGTTCGCCACGTGAATGCAGTCCGCGATGCTGCGCACCGAGTGGCCCACCTTCAATCCGATGTCCCAAAGCGGATACAGCAACCCATCGACCAGCGTGTTCAATTCCGGTTTTGGCTTGCCGCCCTGCACGTACTCGCCCGTGTGCAGGAACATGAAATCAATGTCGCTGTTCGGATTCAGTTCACCGCGTCCGTAGCCGCCGATCGCCACCAGCGCGAGCGGCGGGATCATCTTCTCCGTGAGGCTCGGATTGCTCTGGCGAACGCCCTCCAGGATATAGCGAAGCAACTCGTCCAGAATCGCACCGCGGGCGCGGCAAATTTCACGTCCGCTGCCGCCGGCGCGATGGAGAATTTTCAGGCGATGCGTTTCAACCTTCAGGAAATTTTTGTAGCGCTCCAGCTCTTCCGTCGGCTTTCGGCCGGGCGGCAGGCGCAGGCGCGACGCGGCACTGGCTTGAATCTTGTCCGAGAGAGTTGGCATTTTGGAGAGGTTACGGAGCACCGGTGGCAGGAGCAAGAATGTGTCAGTTCACGAGCTGATACCAATTATCCCGCTGGTGAGGTTCGTAACCGAGTTCAGAGATCAGGCGGCGCATGTCTTCCACCGTCATCCGGAACGTGGTGCCCGCCTGCGACACTACATTCTCCTCGATCATGATGCTGCCCAGATCATTGGCGCCGAACTTCAGCGCGACCTGGCCGATGTCGAGGCCCTGAGTCACCCACGAGCTCTGGATGTTTTGGATGTTGTCGAGGTAGATGCGTGCGAGCGCCTGCATGCGAAGGTATTCCTGCGCGCCAACGGTTGGGGCTTTGAGCTTCGTGTTCTCCGCCTGAAACGTCCACGCAATGAACGCGGTGAACGAGCCGCAACGTGCCACCGGCATCTTGCCGGCATCCGACGCACTTGCCAGCGAGAGGCTGGCGGCACGTTGCAACGATTTGTCCTGCTGCGCGCGCACTCGTTCCAAATGTTCGATGCGATCCTCGATGGTCTCCACATGCCCGAACATCATCGTGGCGCTCGACGACAACCCGAGCCGATGCGCGACGTCCATCACGCCGAGCCAGTCATCGCTCATCGCCTTCAGCGGCGCGATGCGTTGACGGACACGATCCACCAAAATTTCGCCGCCACCGCCGGGAATCGAGCCCAGCCCCGCCTTCACGAAGTCGCGAATGATCTGCTCGACCGGTTCGCCAAAAAATTCCTGAAACGCCACGAACTCGCTCGGGCTGAACCCGTGGATGTTCACCTGCGGGAACTTCGCCTTCATGTGCGAAAGCAGGTCGAGATACCACTGCTTCGTCAGCTTCGGGTGATGCCCGCCCTGCATCAAAATCTGCGTGCCGCCAAGCGCGATCGTCTCTTCGATCTTGCGATCAATCTCCTCCTTCGTGATGACGTAGGCGTCGTCGTCCTTCTCCGTGCGGTAGAATGCGCAGAACTTGCAATAGACGTTGCAGATGTTCGTGTAGTTGATGTTGCGATCGATGATGTAGGTGACGATCTCATTGCCTCGGCCTTGATACGCTTCCACCTTCCTCAACTGCCGACGCCGGTCCGCCAGCGCACCGAGTTCCTCCAGCGGCAAACGATGGAGCCGCAGCGCATCAACCTGGTCGATGCGTTTGCCATCCCAGACTTTCTGGAGAAGCTCGTCGAGTGAAGCGTCGTAAATCACGGTCGTAAACTAACACTGATTCACTGTCTCACTGATTACTGTTTCACTGACTTTCGATGGCTCGAGCAAACAGTGAATCAGTGATCAGTGAAACAGTTGGGCCAGTTCACGCGCCGATCTGCGCCTTGTAACCCGCGTCGTTCATCAGTGCCGAAAGCTCGTCGGGATTGCTCAGCTTGATCTGATAGAACCAGCCATCGTCGAAAGGCTTGTCGTTCACCAACGCCGGGGTGTCGACCACCTTGGAGTTCACGGCCATCACCTCGCCCGAGACCGGCGAATAAATGTCGCTCGCCGTCTTTACAGACTCGACGACAGCGCATGCTTCGCCGGCCTTCACTTTGCGCCCGAGCTGCGGGAGCTCGACGAACACCACGTCGGTCAATTCGTGCTGCGCATGATCGGTGATGCCGACGGTCGCCACGTCGCCGTTGACACGCACCCATTCGTGCGACTTCGCGTACTTCAGGTCGGATGGAACTTTGGAACTCATATTCGTCGCGGGAGATTTGCGCAGCGACGGCGGATTGTCCAAAGAGTTTTGAGCGGGAGATGACGGTACAGGCATTCAACGCGCGGAGGTGCTCGGAGAATTCCCTCCCTCAACGGACACCTGACTGCCGTTCCGGGCACGGCGTTGACTTCAGACAAGTGGACCGTGCGGAAGTGGAACGGCTTCCGTGATCGGAGCCAACGCTCTCCTGCCGCTCCGCAAGTCGCGGCTTCGTTGCAATGCCACGGCGGCGATTAAATGCCGGGCACTCTTCCTATCTTCCCTCCCCATGAACCTCTCCTCCGTAGCAGCCGACGTGAGGAGGCTCAAAACGAAGCGAGAATGAGCCATGCACCTTGGATCATGCACTGGCGATCCGCCTCGTCCTTGAAGATCGGTTCGCTACGGTTGCTGCGATTCACGACGTGGTAAATCGCCCCCTGATACTCGACTCTCAGTTTGCGCGCCATGCCGGGAGAATGACCGCCGCCACTTTATGTGCCCATATCAAGAACCCTTCACGAGACAAAAGAACCCAATGGAGGGTGGATTTCATGGAGTGC
>JBBRBM010000240.1:0-7980 GCA_038205745.1 Verrucomicrobiota bacterium
GACCGAGCTCGATCAGTGCTTTAACGCCGGAGAAATCGAAGCCTTCTTTGACCTTTCCGAAGTGATTACGAACACGAATGGCAAGGCGAAGGAACAAGCAAAAGCGGTCTTTGTGGAACGCTTCGGCACTGAATGGACCAGAAGCGCCAGCGCTCCAGTGCGACTGCGCCCTTCGCCCGGACGAACGGCGCATTACGCGCGCGTGGAGGAGGCGGAAGATCTCATCGTCACCTCGAATTTCGATTCCGAACTGCTCGTGCTCGCCAAGCAGGAAGGGCCAGTTCTCGGCTTGGAATCCACGGCGGCCCTGACCGCCGCGTTACGGGGATATTTACTGCAAGGCGGGGAAAATAAGCCGGAATGGTTTACGGGCCACAGTGCCCCCGGAGTGCCTTCGACCGGCGGACACATGGCTCTCTTTCCACTCGCATTCGTGGGGACGGAACATTCCGATGGTCACATCATGGGAATGGCGCTGGCCTTCCCTCGCACCATTCCGGCAGTGGAACGTGCGGCGTGTTTACGTGCCAGGTTGTTTGATCGCTCAGGCGAGGATCTCGAGCCGGAGCTTAAGCTGGGCAATCTTGGAACTTGGACGCTTCGACGCGAAGGACGCAGCCAGCCGCCACTGACCCTGCGGTCAGCGACATGGTGCGAGCCGTCTTCCATTTGGGCGAGCGTTACGCCTGTCGTTCTCGACCGGCACCCTAAACACGATCAGCGCACCGAGCGGATACAATGGCGTGATGAGGTGGCCGCAATTATCGCCCAGAGCTGCGAGCGTCAGGGTCTGCCCAAGCCAGAGGTGATCGACGTGGATAAAACATCTTGGCATCGCGGTGCGCCCCGCTCACGGCCCGGTCCCGACGGGATGCCGTGGTTGCCCGGCAAAGAAGGCACCGCGCCCCGCCAACAGGTGCATGTGCTCATCCAGTTTCCCTGCGAAGTGCAAGGCCCGCTGCTCTTGGGTGCAGGACGCTTCCGTGGCTATGGACTATGCAAACCACTCGGTTCCTTACCCAAATGAATCCCCTATTGGCCGACGATTTCACCGCGTTCTTCCGTGAACTGTGGGGGGCGGATTTCGATCCGTTTCCATGGCAGCACGAATTTGCCCGCCGCATTTGTGCAGGCCAGGTTCCCGACTACGTGGCCGTCCCTACCGGTAGCGGCAAGACGGCATGTCTCGACGCCGCCGTCTTCGCGCTTGCTGTGCAAGCCAGTCTGCCCATGACCAAGCGCACCCAAGGCCGGCGCATTTTCTTCATCGTCAATCGTAGGGTTATTGTGGACGAGGCTTACGACCGTGCAGCGAAGCTCTGCAAAAAGCTGCGTGACGCCTCTACGGGATCCTTGGTCGGTCGAGTCGCTGAGGCATTGCGCAAACTCACCGGCGACACTGAAGCGACCCCGCTCACGCGCGCGCAGCTTCGCGGCGGGATTTATCGCGACGGCAGTTGGGCCGGTTCGCTGCTTCAGCCGATGATTATTTGCAGCACGGTCGATCAGGCCGGTTCACGGCTGCTCTTCCGCGGCTATGGTGTTAGTCCACAAGCCCGGCCAATCCACGCGGCGCTCGTGGCACAAGACAGCCTGTTGATCATCGACGAGGCGCATATCAGCCGCCCTTTCATCCAGACGCTCGAATGGGTGAAGCGTTATCGTCTTCACCAGCCTGCGGGCTGCGAAACCGTGCAGCTTCCCTTTCAGCTCATTCAAATGACGGCGACGCCTCCCGCAGCCGCGCGCGACGACCAGAAAATCATGCTCACGACCGAGGATCATGAGCATCCTGTCTTGAAACCGCGACTGACTAGCTCGAAACCCGCGCGCCTCGTCATCGAGCCAAAGGCGAAAGGGAACTCTCGCGAGGAACAAATGGCCAAGCGCCTGGTGGTTGAGGCAGAGAAGATTCTCGATGAAGATCATCCAAGCTCCATCGCTGTGATGGTCAACCGCGTGGCCACGGCGCGTTCTGTCGTGGCACAACTGGAAAAGAAACACACGGGTCGAGTCACTCTTTTGATCGGGCGTCTTCGTCCGGTGGACCGGGAAGCAGCAACGACGGAAATTCAGGAACGCCTCAAGACCGGAGCGACCACTGAATCTGCGGACACCGGCCCGCTTATCGTTGTCTCGACGCAATGTCTGGAGGTCGGAGCTGACTTGGATTTCGACACCCTCGTGACCGAAGCCGCCAGCCTCGATGCGCTCCGCCAGCGTTTCGGACGCCTCAATCGTGGCGGACGAGCTATCGCCGCCCGGGCCGTGGTTGTTTTGCCGGGTGATCAGGACTTGCCGACAGACAAACTTGACGAAGCCGCGCCGTGCGACTGGATCTACGGCAACGCCATACCTCGGACGTGGCGTTGGTTGAGCAGTCTGGCGACAGAGGGTGTGGTCGATTTCGGCATCAACGCAATGGGCGCCGCCGTCGATGCTCTTCGTGCTGACGGCGGTGACGCGGCGCTTGACGCCTTGCTCTCGCCAACCACTGCCGCACCGATCTTGCTTCCAGCCTATCTCGACTGTTGGGTCCAGACGAACCCATCGCCCGCCGCTGATCCCGATGTCGCGCTGTTCCTCCACGGCCCGCAGCGGGAAATGACCGACGTGCAAGTGTGCTGGCGCGGCGACTTGCCCGAAGACGCGAACGAAACAGAGTGGGCGGACATTCTCAGTCTCTGCCCTCCCTCCACGGCGGAATGCCTGCCCGTTCCGCTCCATGTTTTCCGCGCTTGGTTGGGTTCGCAAGGCAAGTTTGAGGACTCATCCAGCGATGTCCCCGAAATTCAAAGACCGCCCGAAAAGAAAAAGACTGAGGAAGAGCGCGGCATCGCGGCTCTTGTCTGGCGCGGCCCAGACGACCGGTTTTTCGCCCACCATGCGGCCGATCTTCGTCCCGGCGACACCATCCTCCTTCGCGCCCAGAGCGGTGGATGGCAGGCCTTGGGCCACCTGCCTGCCGCTCCCGCCGATCCGCAGGCCATGTCAAACCAACCACTGACCTACGAAGAAATTCGGCGTGTCGATGTCGCCGAACGAGCAGCGCTCTCCTCACGGCGACGCGCAATTCTCCGAATCCACCCGGCCCTCTGGCCGAAACCGGAAGCCGGAACAGCCGCAGCGGCCTTAAGGTCAATGGCGCTCGATCCGGAAAAAGACTGGCCAGCCTCCGAAATCAAAGACCTGCTGGCTCGTCTGCTGAATGAAGAAAATCCAGGATGGGCTCTGACCAGCGAGCGGCGCGAGATGATCGAACATCTGGCCAAGAAGGGCATCCGCCTCACTGCAGAGCCTTACCCCAGCGACCACGGCTTTGCCCTGACTTCCCGCGATCTTCTACCGCATCGCGGTTCTGACGATGCCATCGGAAACGGCGACATGGACGCCGACGCGCTTCTGGAGGCTTCCCGGCCGCAGGAACTCTGCCATCACACCCGAGATGTTCTCGCCCAAATCGAAAGAACCCTCGCTTTACTGCCGCTCACCGCTTGGCGCGAAGCGCTGATTGCGGCCGCAGCGGTCCATGATTGGGGTAAGGTCGATCCACGTTTTCAAGCCCTGCTGCGCGGCACCCCTTTCGCCGCGATGGCCAGCGAGATGTTCCTTGCCAAGTCCGGGTCGATTCCTTCATCCGCCGCCGCCCGTCGCGCCGCGCGGCAGCGCGCCAAGCTGCCGGAAGGCTTCCGCCACGAAATGCTCTCCATCCAAATGGCTGAATGCCCCGCAGGTGCAACCGTCCTTCCCACCCATCCGAATCTTCGCGCACTGGCCTTGCATCTCGTCACCGCTCACCACGGTTATGGCCGGCCTTTCGCTCCGTTGGTGGACGACGACACTCCGCCCGACGTGAGCCTGTCCTTGAGCGGTAGCACCACTACCGTCTCGGGAACAGAGCGCGCCGAACATCCCGCCCATGCGCTGGACTCCGGCGTCGCCGAGCGCTTCTGGCAGATGACCCGCCACTACGGTTGGTGGGGCATCGCCTTTATCGAAACTTCCCTCCGTCTTGCCGACCAATCAGCGAGTGCCAGCCCGCAATCCGCCGCGAAACCATGAGCACTTTATCAATCGAACTAAAGTTCTCGGCCTTGCAAGGTTCGAGCTTGCTTGGATTCATGGCTGCGCTTGGCGCTTTTCGCACTCTAGCCACATTCCCAGAGAACGGCACCGCCCGCATGCGATGGATACCTCATGGAGGCTCGCATTGTCCGGTGCTCCGACTCCCTACGCCAACAGACCCCCAAGTGTTGGTCGAAGCACTGCATAGTGGGTTGCGTGGACTTATCGACCACTACGTCATCACTGGAGACAAGGATTTGAAGATTCCTCGCGGTGTCTTCCGCAAACTTGCTACCAGGGCAACCGAAGATTTCCTTACGCGCTCCGACACCACACCCGCAGGCCTGGTCGCAGCGTTTGGCTGCGACGCGATCGGCAACGAGGATGGCATAATTGAAGACACGTCTTTCCGGACGATGAGCGGAGCTGGCCATCAACACTTCCTCGACTTCATGAACGTGCTCGCGAAGGACACGACTGTGGATCAACTGCGCGAAGCGATCTACGGGCCGTGGCGCTACCGGGACTCGAGCCCAACGATGCGCTGGGATGCGGAGGATGATCGTCGCTACGCGCTGCGCTGGGATGAGCCGGCGAAAGACCCCGTGCGCACAGTGCGAGGCGCAAATCTCTTGGCCATCGCAGCGTTACCGTTTTTTCCTGTCGTTCCTACTTCCAGCACCAGTATCGCCACCACTGGTTTCAGCGGCCGACGAAGCCGTGACACCTTCGTGACTTGGCCTATTTGGACCGGGTGGCTAGGGTTGGATGTAGTTCGTTCGCTTCTGGGCTTAAAGGAACTTCAGGAGCGGAGCGAAACTTCTGAAAAATCTCTTAAGCCGTATGGTGTTACTGCGATCTATCGCAGCCAACGAATCACTCTGGGAAAATATCGCAATTTCACCCCTGCAACTCCGATGTGAACACTGAGTCGCAATTTCAAAACCAGCGCTTCCACGGCGAAGGCTCGCGTGGCGTGCAGATAGGCACAGCGTTCAAGCTCACCTTTGCCGCGCCGGTCCCAGGCCCACTCGCCCTCGGCTACGGCTCCCACTTTGGCCTCGGTCTCTTTGTGCCGATGAAGTGAACGGCACCTCGGTCTCCCTTGCTCATCTGCCCGGGGTTCCCACTCCGGCCGTGTGCGCCGGTTACCCAAGGCCAGCATGGCTGACGAAGAAATTGAAATAGAGCCAGACAGAGAAGCCAAGACTCCGCTCGAAAAGCGTCAGTCCACCAGCGATCAACTCTCGCTGTTCCCTCCCTCCAGCCCTCCGCCCACTCCGGCCGCAGGCGAGATCGACAGTCGGAACCCGGCCCCGGAAGCTCCGGCCCGCCACCCCGTCTTCGAGCGCGCTCTGGAAATACTGAGGGAGACGTTGCCGTCGCCCGCCGCCGTTCCGACCGTGGACCGCGCGCCCTTGCCCGATGTCCCCGATCCATCGGCCGAGCCACCTCCGCCACCGGTCCCGCCATCGCTCACGGTCATCCCCGCGCGCATGCTCAACGAGTTCGTCTATTGCCCGCGCCTCTTCTACTACGAGTTTGTCGAAGGCGTGTTCGTCGAAAGCGCCGACACCGTTCGGGGCAAGACGCTCCATCGCCGCGTCGATTCCGGCACCGGCGATCTCCCGCCCGCGAAAGCGAACAAGCCCCGCGCCGCCGCCGCCGGCACTCTCGACCTCCCGCTCGGAGAAGCCCAGGCCGAGCCTCAGCCCTCAACGATCAACCAACCACCCTCAACCGATCAGGAATTAATCCATTCACGCTCCGTCCAGATGGGCTCGGAGCGGCTGGGCGTCACCGCCAAGATGGATTTGGTCGAAGTGCGGACAGGCCCAGCTTCAGTTAAGGCCGATGCTACGGATGACCTGTTCGCCAAAAGGGAAGCACTGGAAGTCTGCCCCGTGGACTACAAGATCGGCGCACCGAAAGAAGGGGATGCTGGCAATGAACTTTGGGACGCGGACCGCATGCAGTTGGGAGTCCAGGCGCTCATCCTGCGCGACAACGGCTACACCTGTCACGAAGGCGTGATCTATTACCGGGAGACCAAGCAGCGCGTCCGTCTGCCGATCACGCCGGGGCTGGTGACGTGGGTGGAAGAACGCATCGCGGAAGCGCGGCGCACGGCTGCCGGTGCGATTCCTGCACCATTGGTGGCGTCGCGCAAATGCCCGCGCTGTTCGCTCGCTCCCGTCTGCCTGCCGGACGAAACCCGGCTGCTGGCGGAAACTCCCACGGACTCTTCCACCGTCCGCCGTCTCATCGCCGCGAGGGACGATTCGCGGGCACTCTATCTGAGCACGCCCGGATTGCGCGTGGGGCGTCAGGACGAGGTGCTGCAAATCAAACAGGAAAAGGCCCTGCTCGACGAAGTGCGCATCAACGACGTGTCCCACGTCGCGCTCTTCGGTAACGTCCAGATCACCACGCAGGCGGTTCAGACCCTTTGCGAACTGGAAGTTCCGGTCACCTATTTCTCGATGGGCGGCTGGTTCTACGGCGTCACTCGCGGGCATGCGCTCAAGAATGTTTTCCTTCGCATCGAGCAATTCCGGCTCGCCCGTGAGCCAGACGTCTGCCTCCGCCTGGCGCGGCAATTCGTCCACGGCAAGATCCGGAATCATCGCACCATGCTCATGCGGAACCATATCGAAGCGCCGCCTGCCACCTTGCTCAAGCTCAAGCAGTGCGCCGACTCCGCCTCACGCGCGGAATCCATCGAGTCCCTCCTCGGTGTCGAGGGCGCCGCTGCCGCCGCTTACTTCCAGGAGTTCAACGGAATGATCAAGGTAACGGACGACTCCGAGGATCAACTGCCGGACGCCGAAATGCCAATCCAGCAAACCTTCAATTTCGAGTTCAACGGCCGCAACCGTCGGCCGCCCACGGACCCCGTCAACGCGCTCCTTTCCCTCGCCTACAGCCTCCTCTCCAAGGACTGCCTGCTCGCCGCGCTCGCCGTCGGCTTTGATCCTTACGTCGGTTTCTATCATCAGCCCCGGTTCGGCCGCCCCGCGCTCGCACTCGATCTCATGGAGGAGTTTCGCCCGCTCGTCGCCGAGTCCGCCGTGCTCTCCGCCATCAATAACCGCGTCGTCAGCGAAGGAGATTTCGTTCGCGCCGGTCAGGCCGTCAACCTCACGCCGGCCGGCCGCAAGCGTTTCTTCAACGCCTACGAACAACGCATGAGTTCGCTCCTCACTCACCCGGTCTTCGACTACAAGGTCAGTTACCGCCGCGCCCTGGAACTCCAGGCCCGCCTGCTGGCCAAGTCCCTCACCGCGGAAATCCCGGAATACGTTCCCCTGACCACCCGCTGATCGATTCCATCCAACTCTCAACCCGAACATGCGCACCACTTATCTCGTTTGCTACGACATCGCCGATGCGAAGCGACTGCGTCGGGTTTTCAAGGTCTGCAAGAATTACGGCGATCATCTGCAATTCTCGGTCTTCGAGTGCGACCTGAATCCCACAGAGAAAGCTGGCCTCACGGCGGAATTGATCGCCATCATCAAGCCCAGCGAAGATCAGGTGGTGTTTGTCGTCCTCGGCCCCGCGGAGGGGCGGGGCGATCGGGCTATCACGGCTCTCGGCCTGCCTTATCTGAAGATGGATGCGCCCTGTTACGCTTACTGAAGCGATCTTTGAAATATCAAAATTTTCATGCGAGCACCTCCGTGGTGTGGAAAAGCCGCAAGGCGCTCGCGCTTCGTAAGCCCTTGTCGTTTGAGCCTTCCTGGCTGTCTTCACCTTCTGTCGTTGAAGAGACCGCTTGAGATTCCACTGCCGCTCGCAGGATGTTCTTGTGAGGGCCGTCATTGCAGCAGAGTATGCATCCGCTATCTCCGCGCTCAATTGAGCGCGGCCCCGTTGAAGCCCTGCGATACGCGCTCAAAGCACAGGCAGCAC
>JBBRBM010000241.1:0-7980 GCA_038205745.1 Verrucomicrobiota bacterium
AGACCGGTATCCGAATTACCGCCAAGAGCGCCTGAAAAGAGAGTTGCAAAGCGTCCCGGCCAAGGTGCGACGGAATTAGCGGCGAAGCGATGACCGCGACGGAGATCATCGAAGAGATCAAGCGCCTGCCGCCGGAGCAGCAGACGGGCATCATCCGTTTCGGATATCAACTTGATGCGGAACGGCGGCTCACGGGCGGCGAACTTGCTGCCCTCGCCGAGCGGATGGTCAACACTACTGATCCTACCGAAGCGCTTCAGGTTCGCGACAAAATCACGCGCGGCTTTTACGGCGGCAAACATGCCTGAGGCTCGAGGCGTTTCCGTTACTGGGCTCACAATAAACTGCTTTACCACCCAATGCCGCGCGCTAGCGTCGATGGCATGCCCACGAAATCGTTTGTATCGATCGCCATCCTCACGCTCGTTGCCGCGGCCACGTTCGCGGCGGATGCGCCGAAGAAAAAGATTCTCTACTTCACCAAGTCGAGCGGGTTCGAGCATTCGGTGATCACGTGGAAGAATGGCCAGCCGAGTTACTCGGGGAAAGTTCTTCAGGAGCTCGCGGACAAGAACGGCTGGGAGATCACGGAGTCGAAGGACGGCTCGAAGTTCAGCAAGGATTATCTCGCGCAGTTCGACGCGGTGTTCTTCTACACCACCGGCGACCTTTGCTCGCCCGGCACGGACAAGCAGCCGGCCATGAGCGCGGAAGGGAAGCAGGCGCTGTTCGATTTCGTGCGCGGCGGGAAGGGCTTCATCGGCTCACACGCGGCGTGCGACACGTTTCACACGGACAACGAGTCGAAGAAGGGGCCGGATCGGTATGTGAATCACGGCGACAAGGCGGACCCTTACGTGCGCTTCATCGGCGGCGAATTCATCAAGCACGGCGCGCAACAGGTCGCGACGAATACGGTCACGGATGCGCAGTTCCCGGGATTTGAAAAGGTCGGCAAGAGCTACGCGTTCCATGAGGAGTGGTATTCGCTGAAGGATTTCACGCCGGACATTCACGTGCTCAGCGTGATCGATGCGCCGGGAATGAAAGGAATCGATTACCAGCGTCCACCGTATCCGACCACGTGGGCGCGCAATGAAGGCAAAGGCCACGTCTTCTACACCGCCATGGGCCATCGCGAAGACATTTGGACCAATCCGACGTTCCAACAGATCCTCGTCGGCGGAATCAAATGGGCGCTTGGCGAAGTGAAGGCGGACGTGGCGGCGAACATCAAGCAGACCGCGCCCGGCGCTTATACGAATCCACCGTTCCCGGAGCCGAAAGCTGCGAAGGCTCCCGCCCCGGCCCGCAACGTTAAAATACAATAGCCGGCGCGACGCGGTTCAGGGCGTCGCCAGTTGCTCGCGCAGGAACTTTGGCTTGTTCGTCGTGATGCCATTCACGCCGGCATCGCGAAGCCGCTTCGCTATCGCCACGTCTTCCACGGTCCAAACGACGAGCTTCAGGCCCGCCGCTTTTACTTGAAAGACGAAGCTCGAATCGATCGGCCATGAATATTGGAGGTCGAGCCCGTCGAATTGCGCCGCCTTGCAGCGCTCGATCAGCGGCGCGAGCTCCGGCAACTTGCCGTCCTTGTCCTTTTTGTAATCGCTCAGGAAGTAATGCTCGATCTGCGGGAACAGTTCCTTGGATTTTTTCAACGCTTCAAAGTTGAAGCTGATGATCACAAGCTGTTCCGGCGCACGCCGCGACGCTTTGATCACGCGGCCCAGTTCCTCCAAGATTTCCGGCCCGCACTTGATCTCCAGCACCGCGCGTTTGTTCGGCGGAATCGTCGCGAGAATGGAATCGAGCGTCGGGATCGGCTCGCCGGCAAACTTCGGATCTTTCCAAGAGCCGATATCGAGCTTGTGCGCTTGCGCCAGCGTCAGGCCGGAAATCTTGCGCGGCGTTTTCTCAAAACGCTTCGTGTCGGAGTCGTGGAAGACGATGATCCTGCCGTCTTTCGAGAGCCACAGGTCGAGCTCGATGGCATCGGCATTCTGCTCCCACGCCAGCTTCATCGAAGCGAACGAGTTTTCCGGCGCGTCAAACGAAGCGCCGCGATGACCGATGATTTCCACAGCCGCGACTTTCGACACGAGGAGGACGAATGACAACAGCAGCGCTGACAAACAAATGTGAAACTTCATGGATGCCGTTGAATCAATCGCAGACAACGTCGCACCGCAAGTCTTGCTCGTGAACGACCGGCGAAAGTGTGAAGCGGTTTCAAAAGCCCAAACGGCGGTGGGGCGAGACTCTGTCGAGCCCTGTTTGCCGGCGAAGCCGGCGCGAGCGCAGCGAGTATCCACAGGAGCCCAATGCTCGCGGTGCTCGCCTCGCTTCGCTCGAAATGCCTTGGCTCGACTGAGTCTCGCCCCACCTTGTGAAACCGCTTTTAGTGCTAGCGCTCGAATATCCCTGCGCAGTGCGACGTCAACGTCGAGGCTCACGCTTGCAAACCATTGCGCGCCGTGAGGTGATTGAGTTGATCCATGAAGTCATTTTGTCAGAACGACTGCTTGTTTGCGCTGCTTGCTGCGCTGCTTTTGTGCTCCGCCGCAACACAAGGGGCGGAAATCAACACGCGCGGCCAAAAGGTTTATCGCGATGCCTGCGTGAGATGCCATGGCAAGACCGGCGAAGGGGTTCACGACAAATACAACGACGCGCTCGTCGGTGATTGGTCGCTCGAAAAGCTCACGCGCTACATCGGGAAGAACATGCCGGACGACGATCCCGGCACCGTGACCGGCCCGGACGCCGAGGCCGTCTCCCGCTACATCAACGACGCGTTCTATTCGCGTGAAGCTCGAGCGCGAAATAATCCCGCGCGCATTGAGCTGGTGCGCCTCACCAATCGCCAATACGTCAACACGATTGCCGATCTCTTGAAAAATTTTACCGGCAAGGACGCGGCGATCAGCGACGAGCGCGGGTTGCCGGGAAGTTATCGCATGGGTGGGCGGCGCAGCGGTGGCGATCGCAAGAGCTTCGATCGCGTGGATCGTGAGGTGAATTTTGATTTTGGCAAGGGCTCGCCTTTCACGAATACGCCTGACTTCACGACCAACATCATCGCGGCGGTCACGAACGATGCTGGAAAAATCACGGCGGCGAAAACCAACGTGTTCAAGTTCACCAACGAGTTCTCGCTGAGCTGGCGCGGCAGCGTGCTCGCCGACGAAAGCGGTGAACACGAGTTCGTAATCAAGACTCCCAACGGCGCGCGCCTTTGGGTGAATGACGAAGAGGAGCCACTGATCGACGCGAGCGTCGCGTCCGGCGACATGACGGAACATCGCGCCTCGTTGCGGCTCATCGGCGGGCGCGCGTATCCGTTGCGCCTGGAATGCAACAAGGCCGCGAAGGACAAGACCGCATCGATTGCGCTGTCGTGGAAGCCGCCGCATGGGGTCGGGCAGGTGATTCCCGCGCGCAGTCTCACCACCACGCGCGCGACGCCGACCTTCGTCATCAGCACTGCTTTTCCCGCGGACGACAGCAGCGTGGGCTACGAGCGCGGCGTGTCGATTTCGAAAGCATGGGACGAAGCCACCACGCGCGCCGCCATTCAGGTCGCGAACCATGTGGTGAAACATCTCGATCGCTTTGCCGGCACGAGAAGCGATGCGACGAAGCTGCAAAAGTTTTGCGGCGATTTCGTCGCGGCAGCGTTTCGGCGCCCGCTGACCGAGGAAGAAACGCGCGCTTATGTCGGTTCCCAATTTGCGCCAACACCGAAAACAAAAGGCGCGGGGACCAAACCCGACGAAGCAGTGAAGCGCGTGGTGTTGCTCGCGCTCAAGTCGCCGCGATTCCTTTATCTCGGTCTCGATAATTCGAAGCCTGACGACTTCACCGTCGCGTCACGCCTGTCATTCGACTTGTGGGACTCGTTGCCCGATGCCGAGTTGCACAAGGCCGCAGTGGCGCACACGCTTCACACTCGCGAACAGATCGCCGTGCAAGCACGCCGCATGTTGGCTGACCCGCGAGCACGCGCGAAGATGCAATCGTTTCTCCATCATTGGTTGCAGGTGGATCGCATCGAGGACGTGGCGAAAGACTCGAAATTGTTTCCCGGTTTCACGCCTGAGATCATCGCCGACCTGCGCACTTCGTTGAACCTGTTCCTCGGTGACGTGGTGTGGAGTCCGTCGTCGGATTACCGGCGGCTTCTCACGGAGGATGATCTTTGGGTGAACGATCGTCTCGCAAAATTCTACGGCGTGGATGTGAATGCGGAAGGAGGCTTCGTGAAGGTGAACTTGAATCCAATGGAGCGTTGCGGCGTGATCACACATCCTTATTTGCTCGCGGCATTTTCGTATCAACGCTCGACGTCGCCGATTCATCGCGGCGTTTTCCTCACGCGCAACATTGTCGGCCGCGCCCTCAAGCCGCCCCCGATGGCCGTGGCGTTCAAGGATGCGGACTTCGCGCCGAATCTCACGATGCGCCAGAAGATCGAGGAACTCACCCAACCGCAGGCGTGCCAGAGCTGTCACTCCGTGATCAATCCGCTCGGATTCAGCCTCGAACATTACGACGCCGTCGGACGCTTTCGCACGAAGGACGGTGACAAACCTGTCAACGCCGCGAGCGATTACGTGACCGACGACGGTGCGAAGGTGCATCTCACCGGCGCGCGCGACATCGCGGCATTTGCGATGAACAGCGAACATGCGCAAAACGCCATCGTGGAACAATTGTTTCACGCCATCGTGAAGCAGCCCATCCTCGCCTACGGAATCGATGTGCAGGATCGGCTGCGGAAATCGTTCGTCGCGTCGCAATTCAACATCCAGAAACTCGTCGTCGAAATCGCCACGATCTCGTCGCTGCACAGTGTCGCCGAAGAAAAAGTGGCGAAGCGCTGACGCGAGCAGTTAGTGGGGCAGGCGTCCTCGCCTGCCATAGTCCACCGGGCGTCCCCGCCCGGTGATCGCATCTCCCTTTGAAAGCGCTCCATTGCTTGTCACTCGCGGCGCGTTCGCGCACGTTCCTCGCCGTGTCGGTCATTGAAGCACTCGGGCTCGCCGCCGCGGCAGCCGCCGCTGGCGGCATCAACGCCGTCGCCGGCGGCGGAACATTGGTAACATTTCCAACCCTCCTCGCGTTCGGAACTCCCGCCATCATCGCCAACGCGACGAGCACCATGGCGCTCGTGCTCGGGACGAGCGGGAGCGTGTTTGGCTTTCGCAAATACCTTTCATCGGTGAAGCAGATGCTTTGGTTGTTCACGCCGCCAAGCATCGTCGGCGGATTGATCGGCAGTTGGTGGCTCACTCGCACGAGCGACAAGATGTTCGCACAACTGGTTCCCTTCCTGATCCTCTTCGCGACCGTGCTGTTCCTGTCCCAAGGCGCACTGAAGCATTTGCAGATCATTCGCTTGCACCCGGGCGAGACCATGCCACGCGGCTGGCGACTTGGGGCCGCGTTGGTCTTCCAGTTCCTCGTGGCGATCTACGGCGGCTATTTCGGCGCCGGCATCGGCATCCTCATGCTGGCCACGCTCGGCTTTCTCGGCCTCAGCAACATTCACGAGATGAACACGGTGAAGACAACGATCGGATCGCTGATCAACGTGGTTGCGGCAATTTTGTTTATTTCCGCCGGCCTCGTCGATTGGCCGAAGGCTGGCGTCATGACCATCGGCGCGATCACCGGCTACTTCCTCGGCGCGCATTACTCGCAACGCATCTCGCAGCGCGGCGTGCGGATGCTGATCACCCTCATCGGCTTCGCCATCTCCGCCGTCACCTTCTACGAGCAGTTCATCGCGAAGCACAAGTGAAGCTCGTCAACCTCGCGGGCGTCGGCATCCTGTGCCCATGTTCCATCGATCCTGCACGCGGTTGTGTTCGCTGTTTATCATGGCGCTGAGTTGCGCTGCCGCAACTGCGGGCACGGTTGTCATCAACAACCAGCGTGTTCATCTTCGCAGCGGTGAATTGCCGGAATGGGATTGGTTCACGAACACGCCCGATGCGCGTCGGCTCGACCTTAAGTTCCAATCAACCACCAGCACACGCGAGACAACTCTCTTCATCCGTCAGGACGACGTGCGACACGACTGGCGTGTCGAGCTGAACGGAAAGCGTCTGGGCAACTTGCATCTCATGGAAGCGGATCTCATCCACACGCTTCGCATTCCACCGGGCACGCTTCGCGACGGGACCAACACGCTCTCCATTGTTCCGCCGCGAGAGAACGACGACATCGTGCTGCACCGCATCTGGATTGATGATCGCGCTCCCGCGGAAGCTTCCTGTGAAGCGACGCTTGACGTCACGATTACCGACTCCGCCACGCGCAAACCGATCCCAGGTCGCGTCACCGTGGTGGACGATCACGCGACGCTCGTTGCGCTCTACGCGCCCACGAACGCTCCACTCGCAGTGCGTCCCGGAGTGATCTACACCGGTGATGGAAAAGCGCAGGTCGGACTTTCGGCAGGCGATTACACGATCTACGCATCACGCGGATTCGAGTGGAGCGTGGCCACGCAACGCGTTCATGTGGCGAGCGGTGGTGTCGCGCGAGTGGCCTTGCGGATTCGTCGTGAAGTGGACACGCGCGGACTCGTGAGCTGCGACACACATGTGCACACCTTCACGTACAGTCGTCATGGCGACGCCACCACCGACGAGCGGATGCTCACACTCGCGGGCGAAGGCATCGAGCTTCCCATCGCCACCGATCACAACCTCCATGTCGATTACGACGAGCCGGCGAAACGGATGAAGCTGTCGCGGTATTTCACGCCCGTTCCCGGTAACGAAGTCACCACGACGCAGGGCCACTTCAACATTTTTCCAGTCACGCCCGAATCGCGTGTGCCTGATTACAAAATCACGGACTGGCCGCGGCTGATGCAAGAGATGCGCGCGACGCCCGGCGTGCGTGTCGTGGTGCTCAATCATCCGCGCAACATCCACAACAACTTCCAACCGTTTGCGCCCACGAACTACAACGCCGTGACGGGCGAGAACAAACGCGGTCCGGAGTTTTCCTTCGACGCGATCGAGTTGATGAATTCGTCCGCGCTGCAATCCGATTACATGCTCGTTTACCGCGAGTGGTTCGCCTTGCTGAACTACGGCTATCGCATCACGGGAGTAGGATCGAGTGATGGACACGACGTGAGCCGATACATTGTCGGTCAGGGCCGCACTTACATCGCGTGCGATGACCACGATCCCGGGCGCATCGACATTGCGACCGTGTGTTCAAATTTGTTGGCAGGCCGTGCAAGTGTGAGCTTGGGGCTGCTCGCAGACATTGCGGTTGAAAGCCGGTTTCACCCCGGCGACCTCGCAACCAACCTCGGCAACGACCTGCACGTGACTGTTCGAGTTCTTGGTCCATCCTGGATTGCCGCAACAAATGTTCAACTGTTCGCGAACGGCGAACTCATTCGTGAGTCCACCATCAGCGGCAAGTCTGTGACGCGCGCCGGCGAGAAGACTGTCGTTAAGTGGACGATTCCGCGACCCTCGCACGACGTCCATCTTGTCGCCATCGCCACCGGCCCCGGAGTGACAGCGCCGTATTGGGCGACGGCGCGCCCGTATCAGCCATCGTCGCCACATTGGGAAGGGCACGTGATCGCGTCGACGAACCCGATCTGGATCGATGCCGATCGCGACGGAAAATTCACCGCCGCGCGCGGGTATGCTCAAGCGTTGCTGGCATCGACACGCGAAACTTCGGAGCTGATGTCGAAGTTGAGCCGCTTCGACGAAGCTGTTGCGGCACAAGCCGCAAGCTTGTGCAACGGCGTCGGCATCGACATCAACTCGCCGCAACTTATCGCGGCGTTGGCGAAAGCAACCCCAGCCACACAGCGGGGTTTTGCGCGTTTCAAGGAAACGCAGCAATGAACCAGCAGCAGACGAGGTGATGGAATTTCGTCGCGAGCGCCGTGAACACGTTGCAAAGCTAACACTCATGAAATCAATCGCC
>JBBRBM010000242.1:0-7922 GCA_038205745.1 Verrucomicrobiota bacterium
CTCGAACGCATCGCGCCATCGGTCCCCCGCACCAACGCACCACCCATCGGCCGCTACACATTCGCGCTGGTGAATACCAATGAGCCGGGTGAGTTGACTCCCGGTGGCGCGGGCTTCGGCACGGGAAAACTTTCGCGCAACGGCGCGTTCCGATTGACCGGCACGTTACCGGACGGATCACCATTCAATGAATCAGTCCGCATGAGCCGCGCGCAACGATGGCCGATTTACCTTCCGCTCGCGCGCGACCGCGGCTTGCTGATCGGCTGGGTGAATGTGGCGACGAATGACGCGGCCGGTCTCGACGGAACTCTTCAGTGGCTTCGCCCGGTCGGCAACGAATTCGATCAATATCCAGGTGGTGTGACGAATCAGTTGACGTTCGTCGGCTCCGCTTACGCTCCGCCGATGGCGAATTCGCCCGCGCTGAGTTGGACGAACGGATTGGTGCAGTTGAGCGGCGGCCTGCTGGAAGTTGGCGTCACCAATGCCGTCGAGTTCGCGGGTAATGCGTTCACACTTTCCGGCGCGAATCCGGCCGCGATAAACTTCGCACTCGCGCCTGCCACGGGCGTGGTCACTGGAACCTTCACACATCCGTGGGCCGGCACGGTGAACACATTGCGTGGCGTCATTCTCCAGCGCGATAACTCGATCCGCGGCCTGTTCATCGACGGAACCCAGACTGGCGATTTCAGAGTCGTGCCCGCGCCTACGGAATAGAATTTTCGTTGCGGCGGAATAGTACGAGGGAATTGGCCGCCACGCGTTCGTGGCCGGTTGAGGGGCTGTTGAGCACGTTGCCCATGATCCAAAATGTCGTCGAGCCGCCGCCGTCGAGGTTCAGCGCTTCTTCGCACCCGAGCTTGAGCATGTAGTTCGCAAGCTCGGTCAACGTCATGCCGACAGAAATGGATCCCTGCCGGCCATCCACCACGACCATCCAGAAAAAGTTTTTGTTCCAGCCGATGGCCGTGCGGGGATTGCGGCCTTGCGATTCCCGCAGCGCAATGACGCCGCTGCCGCGCACGAGAGTCGGGCCGCCGCCGATCGCGGTGAGCGCGCCCGTCAGGTCGGGCACAGTCGTCGTCGAGATTTTCACCACGGCGCCGGTCGCGACGTTCACGGCGCACGACAGAAGTTTTGGTCCAATGGAAAGAACGAGAGTGTCGCGAGCGAGCGGCGTGTTGCCGGTGGAATTGGCGGAACGAATGCGCGTGGAATAAGTGTGGCCGACCTGTAGCGGCAGCCATGCGTTCGTGCCGTCGCGTTCCAGCACGAGCTCGCGCCCGCCCGTCGCGCGCGTTGATCTGCCGACGACTGAAGTGAACAGCACGGCGGCGTCCGCGGCGCGTTCTTCGTTCAATCCCAGCGGCGTCGTTTTTCCGTCCGGCCAAACCACTTTCAAGAGCGACAACACATTGGTGCGGTGCGGTTCGCCGGCCGCGTCGAGCCAGAAGCACGCGCGGTCTGGAATCGACGCGCTGACGAGTTCGCCGCGCGTGATTTGGATGCCCATCGGATCCCCGGGATAGTTGGGGCTGCTGTTGAAAAAATCGCCGTTGATGGCCGCGACCGGCTTGGCGGGCATGCCCGGCAGCGTCTTGAGCTGGTGCGAGACAACCGTCATGCCGAAGTTCGTGCCGAGCCCGAGCGTTGTATCGAGAAAGAATTCCTTGCGGCCGCGCTCGAATTTCACGACGTGAATGGACCATGGGACGGCACGCACCTCGTCGTGGGTGTAAGTGAAACCGCGGCTGGGTTTTTCGGGCGGACTTGGATTCGGATCACTCGCATACGCTGCGAACGAGGACAGCGAAATCACCCACACGGTGACACCCAGCATCAATTCAAAGACACCGGTCGGCGCGCGAACTGGGAGGGTCCGTGTCTGTCTCACGGGATCGTGTAAGAGGCGTTCGTACGCCACGTATCTTCGACGGCCCACAGATTCTTTGGCACCAGGGATTCCCAGAAACGGAGGTAACGTGCGCTGCCATCGCAGAACGCGAAATTGGCTCCGCCCGCGACCGCGCGATTGCCGCCATTGGAGTGGCGGCCTTGCGCGATCAGCGTGACGTCGTTGCCATCGCCCGCACTCGTGACCTGATCCAAGTCCATGTAGTGCTGGCCGATCTCGATTTTCTCACCCCACGCGATCGTATCAGAAGGCAGTGGAACTGCGTTGACCGGCATGCCTTTGGTCGCAAGAACAGCCATGTAAACGTTGTTGTAATCGGCGGGCGAAAGCACGGTTTGGAAATAATCATTCCACGCATTGAGAACGTAGCTGTGCGGTAGGTCAGGGTTGCCGATGGGCAGACCTTTGGAGAGATCGCTCGGGCAAATCAACACTCCGGGGTTCTGGAAATATTCTTTGAGGCCGATCGTCCACAGCGGGTTTTTTGAGCGTGGATAATGCTGATCGTCGTTATCGTCTGCATACATCATATCGGCAATGCCGAGCTGCCGTATGTTATTCACGCACGCGATGCGCTTGCCCATCTCCTTCGCGTTGGAAAGCGCGGGCAACAACATCGCCGCGAGGATCGCAATGATCGCAATGGTCACGAGCAATTCGATCAGCGTGAAAGCGGCCTTCCGCTTCCCATGCCGTTTGAAAGACCGAGTGTGCGTCATGCGTAAGAAGACGCTGCTCTGCCGGACGCAATTCAAAACTCCCTTACACCTTTTTTGTCGCGGACCAGCCGGGATTGTGGAGCCCGCGGCAATGGCGACCTGACCTGAGGAGACGTCGGAGCTTGCGTGCCTCACCAACACCGGCGGTAGAGTGTCGATGACAATGAAGCTCGCGACTCTTTTTCTGCCGCCGTAGCCAAGGGATTGCTTCGTGACGTTTTAAGGTGCGTCTCCCCCTTGATGCGAATCCGCGTTCGGCGTTCGATCAAGCGTCTGCTCCTTCCAAGATGCATCAGTGCTGAATCCACGGTTCCTGTCTGGCAATCAACCCCGTGAAATATGAAGCGGCATTTCCAATCGCACTCGCGACGAGCGCGCGCTTCCAACTTACCTCGGTAAACCCGAACCCTTGCAACGCATCGAAACGCACCAGCATCTTCACCGCACATGCGTCGATTGCCACGACGACCAATTCGAGGACGATCAATGGAACCCATTCCTTCTGAAGAATGGGATAGAAGAACGCCACGTAAACGATCGAGTTGGTCACGAAGTACGCCAGGAATATGCGCACCGGCGCTACGCCCGAAAGCGTGCAGGTCAATGCCACGAGTCCCGACTCAACAACGAATGCCGCAAGCACCACGATGCCGAATGCGATCAGCGATGTTGGATCGATGGCAACCGGATTTGCCCGCAGCGAACTCGCGCCAGCAAAAAGCACAACCGCAACACACCAACGCTGCCTGAGCGTCGTTGAGTTGCCGGTTGTGCTTTGAAAAGGATCCAAGGTTGACTCAGCTCTTCAACTTCTCTGCCGCTTCCTTCATCTCGGCGAGATGTTTGTCCGCTGACGGATTGTCGGTGACGTGGGTGATCTTGCCGCTCTTGTCGATCATGAAGCTGACGCGGCGCGACATCTTTCCGTTGGTGTGCTTCACACCGTAAGCGTCCGTGACCTTGCCGTCCGTATCGACGAGCAGTGGGAAGTTCAGGTTGTGATCGGCGATGAACTTCTGGTGGCTCTTCGCGTCGTCCATGCTCACGCCGAGCACGGCCACGCCTTGTTTCTTCAGATCGTTCAGGCTGTCGCGGAAGCCGCACGCTTCCTTGGTGCAACCGGGCGTGTTGTCCTTCGGATAGAAGTAGAGCAACACCGCCTGTTTACCCGCGAAGTCTGCGAGTGAAACGGTTTTGCCGTCCTGATCCTGCGCGGTGAACGCAGGTGCTGTGTCCCCGGCCTTGGGTGTTTCTGCTGCGATTGCGCCGAGCAATGCCGACGCGACGATGAGTGTCGAAATGATTTTGGTTTTCATAGTCCCTTTGTCCTGTCTCAGACGCGACGCGCTGAGTTTTGTTCAGCGCCCGGCATCAAAGTTTTTCCGGCGACTGCATCAGCGAAGCAACGCGCTGCAACAAACGTCCCGCCGCGCCGCCATCCAGCACTCGGTGGTCGAAGCTCAACGAAAGATAAAACTCCATCACGGGCACGAACTGTTGCTTCGCCGGATCCCAATGCGGCGCGCGTCGGCCAGCGCCCATGCCGAGCACAAGCGTCTGTTCTGGCAACGGAATCGGCGTGGCCCATTCGAGGCCGAAGGTGCCGTAATTCGTCACGGTCGCGATCGAGCCGCCTGTGGCGTCGGGAGGAAGTTTTCTTTCGCGCGCAAGGTCGATGAGTTCCTGGTAACGCGGCACGAGTTCGCTCAACGGTTTCTTGTCGGCGTCACGCAACACGGGAACCAGCACGCCGTCTTCCGCTTCCACCGCCACGCCGATGTCGATCGCGGGCGGATGAACAATATTGTTGCCGACGAGACGTCCCGCCGGCGCGCTGTTCTCGGACAATGCGATCGCGAGCGCGCGAACGCCGTAGAGCGCTGGGCCCGCCTTCGGCCTGCTCTGTTTGCGATGCGCCAGAATGGGATCGAGCAACACCGGCAAACCCACGGTCGCGAGCGGACGCGTCCAACTGCGCCGCATCGCATCGGCCACCGCCACGCGCATGGACGACGCTTTCGTCAGTTTCTGTTCGTTGAGATTCTTGAGGAACCGTTCGAAGTCCTCCACTGTCACGCGCCCCGCCGCGCCACTGCCGGCGATGCCGGCGAGATCCGCGGCGTGCAGCCCGAGTTCGTTCATGCGCGCCTTCATGCGCGGCGATATGTAGCTCGCGCCGGCCGCATTGGCGGGAACGGGCAGGCCGCGCACAGTCGGCTCGACACCGTGACGTGTGGGCGCTTCGGGCTTTGCTCCATTACCGCCGCCGTTGGTTTCCGAGGATGGTGCCGGAGCTTCGAATCCAGTGCGGGCTGCTTCTTCGACTGAGACTTCCAGATACCCGAGCACATCACCCACGGCGTAGCTCTCGTCGCGTTTCACGAGCCATTGCTCGATCTTCCCGCGCGCGGGGCTGGAGACATTCATGGACGCCTTGTTCGTCTCCACTTCGAGCACGTCCTGATCCGATTCCACGGTGTCGCCAACCTTCGCGAGAAAATTGATGATGGTCGCCTCGGCGATCGACTCGCCCAACTGCGGCATGATGATGGGTACGCGTGGCATACTACATTCGCAAAAGATTTCGGGACGACGACGCGATGGTTTGCGCGCTGGGACGGTGAGCGGCCCAAAGATTTGGATGATATGGAACTGGAGTGTCTTTCGCGTTCAAGCGCATCGGTGGAGCGTCGAGCAGACCGAATCCTTCGCTCGCCACGCGGGCAATGATTTCCGCAGTCACGCCGCCCCAGGGCCACGCTTCGCCAACAGCGAGCAATCGTCCGGTGCGCGCCACGCTCGCCATCACCGTGTCCGTGTCGAGCGGCTTCACTGAGCGCAGATCGACGACTTCGATCTCGTAACCCTCCGTCTGCAACTCAGCCGCAGCGGCGAGTGATTCATGGAGCATGGCGCTGTAAGTCACGATCGTCATGTCGCGACCGGCGCGCGCGATGCGTGCCTTGCCGGTCGGCAGCGCTTCAGTCGGCAGCTTGTCGGCCTTAAGATGGTAATAGAGATACTTGTGCTCACAGAAGATGACCGGGTCATCAATCATCACCGCCTCGAGCAACATGCTGTAAACGTCTTCGACCGTCGCCGGCGTCATCACGATCACGCCGGGGTAGTGGGCGTAAATCGTTTCCAGCATCTGGCTGTGGAATGGGCCGCTGCCCGATGTGCCGCCACAGGGAAGCCGCACAACGATTGGGCACGCAGTATCCGTGCGGAAAAACGAAGTCGCCGCCTGGTTCACGATCTGGTTGAAACCCACCGTCGAGAAATCCGCGAACTGCATCTCGATGATCGGTCGCATCCCGTTGAACGCCGCTCCCACAGCGGAACCAATCATCGCGTCCTCGCTGATTGGTGCATCGATCACGCGCCCGGGAAATTCCGCCGCGAGATTCTTCGTCGCCTTGAACGCGCCACCGAACGCACCGACGTCCTGGCCGTAGATATAGACGCGCGGATCTTCCCGCAACGCCTTCGCCTGCGCTTCGCGAATGGCTTCGAGGTAGGTGATGCTCATGGGGCGTCCGCCCCCGTGTGCCACTCGCGCAAGTGCCGGGTCGAAATGGCCGACCACTCTTCCTTGAATGGATCAGGTGAACCTTCGCGTTGAACCTTTGTCACAATCTCCTCGATGTCTCGCACCGCTTCGGCGCGCCACGACTCGACGATCGCGTGGTCCAGCCAATTCTGATTGAGTCCGATTTCTTCGGCGACCTTGAGACAGTCGCGACCACACGCTGATTGTTTCAACTTCGCATCGATGTAATGGGCATCGTCATGTTCGCCGTGGCCGCAGAGCCGGAGCAATTTCGCGAGAACCAATTGCGGCCCTCGTCCACTGCGCGCATTCGATACGGCGCGTTTCATGACGCGCAGGCACTCGATGGCGTCCGTTCCATCCACGGCGTGCCCCTCGACACCGTAACCGACCGCGCGATCCAGCAACGACTTACACGCGAACTGCCGCGAGGTCGGTGTCGAGTAAGCGTATTGATTGTCTGTCACGACCATGATGAGCGGGACTTTCTCGACCGCCGCCTGATTCAACGCTTCGTGGAATGAGCCGGTGGAAGTCGCGCCATCACCCGCGCACGCAGCGCCCACCACATCCTTCTCGCCTTTGAAACGTTTGGCGATCAGCGCGCCGGTCACGACCGAAATTGTCGCCCCGAGATGGCTGACCATCGGCACCAGACCTTCCTTGGGCCGCCCGCGATGCACGTTGCCGTCGCGACCACGCATCGGGCCGAGCGGCGAGCCAAGGTAGGTGCGCACGGAGTCAATGATCGGTTCGCCCAATGCGAGACGACCCGCGCCATCGCGAAAGAGCGGCGCAAAAACATCGCCGTGGCGCAAATGAACGCCGAGCGCAGCACTGACCGCCTCCTGGCCGCGTCCAAGGAAAACGCCGCCATGGATTTTGCCCGCGCGATAAAGGGTGGCGAATTTGTCATCGAGCACCCGCGCCAGCAGCATGAAGCGGAACATGCGCACGAATTCGTCGCGTTCCGCGCTGGCGGTTGCGGTCTCGGTGGCAACCGTTTCAAACATGCGCGTATTTACGGCCCACGCCGCGGAGCGTGCAATCTTTCGTTGGAGTCTCAGCACCGTCGGGTGGATTAAATCGCGTCACTTTTCAGCGAGCAACGCATCAACCGCGCCGAAAACCTGGTGAAGCTTTCGCTCGTCAGCACCGCCGTTGGTGCGCAGGGCGATATTCCCGTGTCGCGAAAGCACGAAGACATTCGCCACGTTGCGTCCCGGCTTGAATTGCCGCGCCACGTCACCGCGCCAATCGAGCATCACCGAGTAGTCGAGCTTCTTGACGAACGCCCGCTGCACCATCCCGCGAAGACCCGCGGGCACGTTCGAAACATCCGCGATTCCCTCGATGGCGACGCGCCCGCCGTAGCGGCGAAAGATCGGACGAATCCAAGACTCCAGTTGCTCGGAGCCTTTGTGGTCGGCGACCACGACGAGCGTGACATTCGTACGCGGAAACTCGTAGCGGCGTTCAACGCCATGCTGGTCTTTGAGTTGGAACGTGCCAATGCGTTCAACGGAATTCGTTTGCGCCAGCGCAGGAACAATTCCGAGCAAGAGCAGAATCGCCGTACACTTTGCGTAGGGTGTAAGACAAAAATCTTCACCTAAGCAGCCAGAGCGAGAGAGTCGTTGCGAGCGACGTGTTGGTTTAGGCGATGTTTCCAGAATTCGTCATTGCGTCGACTGCTGTGGATGCAGCGGAGGGCGAGGATGTTTTCAGC
>JBBRBM010000243.1:0-7862 GCA_038205745.1 Verrucomicrobiota bacterium
CGGGATCGCCTGAGCAGAAGGAAGCCAAACGCAAGGAGTTCAAGGAACGCCTCGAAAAACGCCTCGGCGAGCTGCGGTGCAAGCAGACCAACGGCACGATCAGCACGGACGAAACCCGCGAACTTTCCCGTCGCGAACAACTGCTCAAGCGCTTCGAACAAGCCGCCACGAACGCTCCCGCCGCACCGAAGCCGTAGCGCAGCACGGCGCTTTTGCTTTTGTGGACAAACCTTTGACTCCACAGTCGGCCTCGATGGAACGTAGCGATTCGGAGTTGATCGCCGCGGTGTTGAAGGGCGACATCGCGAGCTTCGAGCCGCTTGTGGCCAAGTTTTCCCCGCGTCTTTTCGCCACGGCGCGCCGTTATGCCCGTCGCGAAGATGAGGTCGAGGATGTGGTGCAGGAAATCTGGACCAAGGCGTTCCAAAAGCTTTCCACCTTTCGCGGCGATGCGCCGTTCGAGCACTGGCTCATGCGGATGGCCGTCCGCACTTGCTACGATTTTCTCCGACACCATCAGCGCAATCGCGAAAACACGTTCACCGAACTCACCACCGAGGAGAACGATTGGATCGAGCGTGTGGCCACGACGCCGGCCGATACCAGCGAGGACTCGAACGCGGCGAAACAACTCGTGCAGCGCCTCATGAATATGCTGTCGCCTCCGGCGCGGCTCGTGATCCAGCTTTTGGAGATTGAAGATAAATCCGTGAAGGAAATTGCGGAACTGACTGGATGGTCCGTTCCGTTGGTCAAAGTGCGGGCCTTTCGCGCCCGCGCCGAAATGAAAAAGTGTCTCGCCAGAATTGCGCGTGACAAGTACCTGTAACCGCTGAAATGAGGGCTCCGTCTGTTTGATCGCTGCTATGAACGAGCTGCACCAAAAGTTGATCGCTGCCGCGCGCCGCACCGCTCCTGACGAGCGCGTGCCTTACGCGTTTGAGAAGCGCATCATGGCACGCATCACCTCGGGCGCGCATGTTGATACGCTTGCGATGTGGAGCCACGCGCTCTGGCGCGCTGCCGTATCGTGTGTCGCGATCATGGCGCTCTCTGGAGTGTGGACGTTCTGGTCGGCAACCCAGCAGCCGCAGCCGGACTTCGCGCAGGAACTTGATTCCGCCGTTCTCGTGAGCGCCAGCCCGGATGTTGTCTGGTGAAAGTCTGGAAAGTCATTCTTGCCACGCTCGTGATTTTCGCCGCGGGTTTCGTGACCGGTAGCTTGCTGACGCGCACACCAGTTGTCACTCAGCCTGCGAAACCTCCAGTTGAAACACCCGTCGCGCCGCCGTACCCGATATTAGTGCAGGAGCGATTCCTCCAGCAGTTGAAACGGGAGTTGAACCTCGCGCCTGAGCAAACCAATCGCCTCGACAAGATCTTCGCCGAGAGCCGCGAGCGCATGAAGATTCTCATGGATCTCATTGAGCCTGAATGGCGCGGTGAGTTGCGCGATGTGCGAGAGAAGATCATTGCGGAGTTGAATCCAGAACAGCGCAAGCACTTTGAGGATATGCTCAAGCACCCGCGCGGGCGTGGCGATGGCGACGGACGCAAACGCGGCGAAAAGCGCGGGAGCAATGCAGCGCCGCAATCAGCGGCGCCACCGCCGAAGCCGTAGCGCGTTTCCGATCACCACCACGTCGCTGAGTCCCATCGTCAGCGCGCACAACACCGGACTCAGAAAACCCAGCGCTGCCAGCGGAATCGCCGCAGCGTTGTAGAAGAACGCCCAGAACAGATTCTGTTTAATCGCCCGCAACGTCGCGCGGGCGAGGCCGAGGCTTTCGGGAATCGCCTGCACGTCGGACTTCAGCAGAACGATGTCCGCTGCCATCTGCGCGATATCGCTGGCCTTTCCGACAGCGATGCCGAGATCAGCCTGCTCCAGTGCCGGCGCGTCATTGATACCATCACCGACGAATGCGACGTGCTTTCCGCTGCGCTGCAATTGCTGAACGAACGCAGCCTTGTTCTCCGGTCGCACTTCCGCTGCGACGTTCTCAGCGGGAATTCCAACTGCGTGTGCCACTGCGTTCGCCGTGCGTTGATTGTCGCCCGTGACGAGGTGAACAGCGTGACCGGCACGCCGGAGTTCGGCGATTACTTCAGCGATACCCGCTTTGAGCTGATCCTGAATCGCGAAGAGCGCCGCGATCTTCTGGTCGATCGCGAGTGCCACGATACTGGCGCCGTTGCCGGTCCATTCCGCGATGAATGCTTGCGCCGGCGAAAGATCGACACCCGAAGCTGTCAGCCAATTTGTGGAACCGAGCAACACACGACGGTCGCCCACCCGCGCTTCAATTCCAGAGCCGGCGTGCTCGATCGGAGCGCGGATCGTCAGGTCCGCACGACCAATCCGACTCGCGGACTCAACAGTCCGCGCTCCGTCCCAATGCGCGATCGCCACGCTGAGCGGATGATTCGAGTGCGAAGCCAGAACTTTCGCCAGCATCAGCGCATCATCGGTGGCGAACACCGCGTGCGCTGCCACCTCGGGTTTTCCCTGCGTCAACGTGCCGGTCTTGTCGAACACCACCGTGTCGATCGTCCCCGCTTTTTCCAAAGCAATCCCGTCGCGAATCAGAATGCCACGCTCCGCCGCCGCATTCGTCCCCGCCATGATGGCGACGGGTGTGGCCAAGCCCATTGCGCACGGACACGCGATGATCAGCACGGCCGCGGCGTGGACCACTGCAAGTGCGAGTGCCGTGTCCGCCAGAGTGATCGGCCACAAATAACGCGAGAGATTTTCTGCAACGTGCCGGGCGCCTTCTGGCGCGAGTCCCCACCACAGCCCGGTCATGATCGCGATCACGACGACGATTGGGACGAACACGCCGCTCACGCGATCGCCCAGTCGCTGGATGTTCGCGCGGCTGCTTTGGGCGCGCTCCACCGCGGCGATGATTTGTGCGAGCGCTGTTGCTTCGCCCGTCGCCGTCACACGCATCACGAGGCGTGAATTCAAATTCACCGTGCCGCCGTAAACGCCCGCACCAGCAGATTTCTCAACCGGCATCGATTCACCAGTGAGCATCGCTTCATCGACTGAAGAATTGCCCTCGATCACTTCTCCATCTGTCGGCACGCGCTCCCCCGGACGCAGCACCACGGCGTCGTTCACCGTCAGTTCCGCGATCGGCACCAACTGTTCCTCACCACTCGCATTGCGCCGCCGCGCTTCTGGAGGAGCGAGCGCAAGCAACTTCTTCATCGAACTCGCCGCGCGATGGCTCATCCGCGACTCCAGCCAATGCCCCACGCTGATGAGCGTGATGATCGCCGCGGCCTCCATGAAGTACACGTGCGTTCCCTGCATGAGCGCCCAGATGCTGTAGGCGTACGCCGTCGTCGAACCGAGCGCGACCAGCGTGTCCATGTTCGAACTGCGCGCTTTCAGTTGCAGCCACGCGCCGCGATAAAAGCGCGCACCGCCGATGACTTGAACGATCGTCGCGAGCGCGAATGCCACCCACTGAAACCACCGCGCCATGGCGAGGTGAAACACCCATTCGCCGAGGATCAGCACGAGCGTCACCGGTACGCCGACGACGAGGTTCGTGCCCCAGCCGCTCCAGAGATTTGGCGTTGGTTGGGCGCCGGCCTCGCGGCTCTCCATCACGCTTGCCTCGTAGCCAGCTTCAACAACCGCTCGCACTGCGGCATCGATATTGGGGCTGGCTTCCGCGCCCCAGCGAATCGCCGCGCTCTCGCCCTCAAGATTAATGGCGGCCTGAGCGACGCCAGGCACGGCTTGCAGCGCTTCGCGAACATGCCGGGCGCAGTTCTGACAGGTCATGCCGCGCACGCGCAGTTCAGTGCGGCGCGGATCGGAGACGGTGTGATTGGTTGTCACCATTGTTTCGCCTGGGGCAATCATGGCATTTGCAAATTACGGCGCATGAACGAGAAATACAGTCCAATAGCTCGAAGCCATGAAACAACTTGCGCCCATTTTGCTCTGCATCGTAAGTGCCTGTTCCGCGCAAACCGGTGCGCTGCCGCGCCAGGTCGCGAACGACGTGCTGGAGATCGGACGCATCCAGCATCCGTTGATCACCGAAAGCTCAGGCATCGTCATCAGCCGGCGCGACACGAACGTCTTCTGGACGCACAACGACGGCGGCGGACGCAAGCAAGTGCTCTACGCGATCACGCGCACCGGCAAATCACTCGCCGAATACCGTGTTGCCGGCGCGTTGCTCAACGACTGGGAAGACATCGCCGCTGACAGCCACGGGCATTTGTTCCTCGGCGACATCGGCAACAACGATGCGAAGCACTCCGAAATTTCCGTGCATCAAATCGATGAGCCCGACATCAGCAAGTCTCCGGGCGGGGTCGTGAACGTCGCGCGAACGTGGCGCCTGCACTTTCAAAAGCAACCCTTCGACTGCGAGAGCCTTTTTGTGTGGGGCGACTTCGGCTACGTGATTTCAAAGGTGTTCGACGATGCAAAGGCCGAACTGTTCCGTTTCTCGCTCACAAATAATTCGGTGCAGACACTCGAGTTCGTCGCCCAGTTGAAGATCGATTCACCGGTCACCGGCGCGGACATTTCGCAGGATGGCAAGCTCGTCGGCGTTGTTGCGAAGAACGGCGCGTACGCCTTCCGCATCGGCGGCGATCCCGCCCGCATCAACGAACACAAGCTGCACCACACGAAGTTCAAGCACGAACACATCGAAGCATGCACCTTCGTGCCGGAAGGCCTCCTCGCCACGGCTGAATCACGCGAAATTTATCTCTTCACGGACGACGCGTTCATTCCGAAAAAGAAGAAGTGATTCGCGGCTGAGCCCGGGTTGGCAGCGGAAGGCCACGATCCAAAGCCGTCGGTTCTGGCCGCAATGTCATTCACACCGGAAATGGCGAGGCGTTTCCCGAGCAGCCCGCGGCTGCCCCAGACAGCCCAGCGCGTCGTCATCGGCAGGTAATCATCGGGCAGCTCTCATCGCAGCTTCTTCGAGTGGATTTTGGGAATTGCATCGGTCTCCCGCAAGATCGCCGCCTCCGCATCCTTCTCCGCGTACGTGTCCTTCAGCCCAAGAAAATCCAGCCCGTAAGGATCGCGGAACACAAGGTCGGGCGTGAGCTTGTCCTCCTCGCGCAACGCCGCCAGCTCTTGCCGGATGAGCGTGTCCGGCTTCTTCGAGATGGCTGCTACGCTTTCGCGTAAAGCTCGCTGCCCTCCTCCGTGAACTCGCGGCTCTTTTCTTCCATTCCCTTTTTCGACGCCTCTTCCTCCGCGATTCCCTGTTCCGCCGCATACTTCCGCACGTCCTCTGTGATTTTCATGGAACAGAAGTGAGCTGTCTTCGCTCCTTCTTGCGGCAGGGTTTCATCATGGAATTCTCGGGCCGTCACCGGATCAAGCGAGAGATTAAACTGGTCTTCCCACCGGAACTCGAATCGGGCTTTCGACAGCGCGTTGTCGCGGTATTGAGCGCCCGGATGTCCTTTCGCCAAGTCCGCCGCGTGCGCCGCAATTTTGCAGGCAATCACTCCATTCTTAACGTCTTTTTTATTGGGCAATCCCCAATGCTCTTTCGGGGTCACGTAGCAGAGCATCGCGCAGCCATACCAGCCGATCATCGCCGCGCCGATGCCGCTGGTGATGTGGTCGTAGCCGGGCGCTATATCGGTCGTGAGCGGCCCTCGGCCCGTGGGGTAGCAGGCTGCGGAACGTATGGAGCATTGGCTGCGATTACCCCACGGGCCGAGCGTGTAGAACGGCGCTTCGCTGCACCACTCGAATTGCTTCGCCATGTTTTCCTCGATCATGTGCATGTGGGCAATCATTTCTCCTGGTTTCGCCGGTGGATCAGCGCCGCGAGAATAGCATCCAGCACTTGGTCCAATTGCCGTCCGATGTCCTCCGCCAAAAATCGCAGGACAAAATACCCGTGCTGTTGCAGCAGTGCGTCTTTTCGACGGTCACGCCGGTAGGCTTCCGCGTCCGCGAGATGTTGCGCACCGTCCAGTTCGATGACCAGGCGGGCTTCGGCACAAAGGAAGTCCACCTCCATCGCGCCCCGGTTATCGAACGGGATGGGCAGTTCCGTGTTCAGACGAAATCGCCCGGCAGTCTCAGGAAGCGTTTCCAGCCGCCGGTAGAGAAATACCTCACTTGCACTCCGCGCGCGGGCCACGCCAACGGCTTCCGGCAATGGAGCGCGGGTCACATGAACAAACAGGTTCGCCAGCGGCGCGTCCACGCCATCGCGAATCAACCGGCGCACGCTGGCGGCGTAATTCTGTTTCCATTCCGGTTCAATCGGCAGCGGCACTTCGACCGGCCAGCCGGGCATCGCGCTGGCCGGCAGCAGGATGGTATAGCCCAGAGATTCGTAGCCGCGACAACGCCGGTCGAACATGTTGGCGAACATGGTCACGTTCAGGTCCGCGTAGTCAAAGACCCGCACCTCGCGCTTGCCCTCGTGCAGCCGGTGCAGCCGCCCCACGTATTGGGCCACCGTGCCGCGCCACGAAATTGGCAGCGCAAGAAACAACGTGTCCAATCGCGGATTATCGAACCCTTCACCCAGGAACCGTCCCGTCGCCAGAACCACCCGGCCACCGCCACAACCTTTTGTTGCATCTGCAACAAAAGGTTGCACGGGTGACTCGGCCACTCTGGCGAGCGCCTCATTCAACGCCTTGCGGCCCATGCCTCCACGCAAAGCGATCACAATCACCCCTTCCGCCGACACTCGTTCCGCCAAAAGTTCCAGATGCTCCGTGCGCTCGGTCAGCAGCAAGGGCGAACGCCCCTCACGCACTGCGCTCAGGACATCGGCGCAGATCATTGCATTCCGTTTTTCGTCACGCCACAGCGCGTCATAGAGTTTTTGAAACTCCAGGCGCGGATTCCCGTTTTCACACTTTGCAAAGTGTGAAATGCCGGTCTCTCCCCGAAACCCGGTTGGCCGCACCAGCACCGAATGCGTAAACGGCCGCGCCGCCGCCTGTTGCCGCGCATCCACGCGATGCCGCACCGGGCCGCACTGCATGAAGATGATTGGGTGATGCCCGTCCTTGCGCGCCACCGTTGCCGATAGGCCGATGAAGAACTTCGCCTTCGCGCGGCGTGCCACGAGTTCAAAACTGCGCGCCGAGAGGTGATGGCATTCGTCCACCACGACGTGCCCGTAACCGGCGACGCAGTCGTTCACTTCGCCTTTGCGAACGAGGCTTTGTACCAGCGCCACGTCCAGCGCTCCGGTCAACTTCTTCCGTCCGCCCCCAAGTCGCCCGATCTGCTTGGCCGGCAACCCAAGAAATGTCGAGAGACGTTCAATCCATTGCTCCAGCAATTGCTGCCGATGGACGAGCACCAGCGTGTTCACGCCGCGCCGGGCAATCAGCCACGCGGCCAAAACGGTTTTGCCGAATGCCGTCGTGGCGGAAAGGACGCCCGTTTCGTGACGCAGCATCGCCTCCGCAGCCACCTGCTGTTCCGGACGCAGCGCGCCGTGAAACGAAACCTCCAGCGGCAAGCCGGCGCATCGCTCGTCCCGCAAGACGAGTTTGATTTTGAGTGAATCCAGCAGATCGCGCACTTCCTCCATACAACCGCGTGGCAGCCCGAGGTGCTGCGCGTGATCCTCCTCGCAGTGAATGATGCGCGGCTTGTCGTAGGTCGGCAGGCGCATCGCCTGAGCACGGTAGAATTCCGGGTTCTGAAATGCCGCGAGCCGCCCCAGCCGATTGCGCAATGCGGGCGGAAGATTCTCCTTCGGCACGTAGATTTGGTCGCCGAGCACCATCTCAATACTCTCCGGCAGCGGCCCGGTGATCGGCGGTTCTTTCCTGCGACGCGACGGAGGCGCAGTCCACGGCGCATCATCGTCTTC